>CAZZWE010000270.1:0-1501 GCA_964657675.1 uncultured Steroidobacteraceae bacterium | reverse complement strand
TGAAGCCGTCGCCGGCCGGGCGCGAAAATTCCTGCAACGCCGACAGCAGCCGTGCGGGGTCATCGGCCTGCGTCGCGGGCCGGTGTACCCACACCGCCCGGTGATGCGCGCGCGCCGCAAAGCGTTGTTCGTCGAGAGAGTCGGTGACCGCCACCAGGGTCGTGACCGGCGTTTCGGGCGGCAGTTCCTCAATACGGCGTCCGATCGCCGGCAGTGCGGTTTCATCGCCGACCAGTAGCCACCAATCGAAGTCCGCCGGCACCACCTTGGAACCACGCGGGCCGCCGATGTCCACCGCATCGCCAGGCTTGGCGGTGCGCGCCCACGCGGTGACCGGTCCGCCGTCATGCAACGCGAAATCCACCATCAATTCGTTGGCAGCGGCATCGTAGCGGCGCGGCGTGTAGTCGCGGCGTTCCGCCTCGCCCTGCTCGCCCGGCACGAAAATCTTGATATGGTCGTCGGGCGACAAACTGGTAAAGCCGGCCAGCTGCTCGCCGCCCAACGTGAGCCGCAGCATATGCGGCGTGATGTGCTCCGCCTTGCGCACCGTGAGCGTCCGCCGCCGGAGTTCGTGTTTAATCTGCGTGATCGCGTGTTTCATCAGAGGCCTTCCAATTAATATCGAATACCGTTGAGTATTTAAATACCGGATGGTATCTTACACTACAACAAAACCTCGGAAGATGCCAATGGTTCGTCTGAAAAGGTTGGAAAGTCAGGCACTTACGCGAGATCGGATTTTGGCGGCCGCCCACGAATTGTTCGGTCAGCAGGGGTATGCCTCCACCTCGGTAGAACAAATTGCCGAAGCGGCGGGCTTCAGCAAAGGCGCCTTCTACTCGAACTTCAACGGCAAGGAACAAGTGTTCTTGGCCGTACTCGACGCCGCCGGCACCGAGCATCTCAACGCATTGGTTGATGCGCTTCGGGCCTGCCGCAACACGGTCGCGGTAATCACCCATCTGGCTGCATGGGCCGATCAGCGCTCTCGCAGCGGGACTTGGTCGCTCACCATCCTCGAGCACGCCCGACTCGCGCCGGGGTCGGAATCACTGAATCGCCAGAAAGCCATCATCAGTGCGCACTGGCGTCTGCTCGGCGAGTGCCTGCGAGAACTGTATCCGCGGCTGGATGCAGATGCCGCGACCTTGGGCGCGCTGTTGCACGAGATCGCCTACGCACCGGCACTCACCTTCATGGCGCGCCCGACCGCCGGCATGTTGATGACACTGGTGATGACCGAAATGCTCAAAGCGCACGCACCCGCGTCACCACCCTGATCCTCGTCGCACGAAACGAATTAGTGCAGACACTGCCGCACCACGCCCAAAGTTGGAGCGACTAACGCCGGCGTTGCTTGGGTGGGCTTGAGTCCTTATTGAACATTCGTGCAGAAACCCAAGCAGATCGCGCTGCGCGTGCGCACGCGGTGCCCGTGGTACGGAGCTTGCAGCGCGACATCACATTATAAAAGTGAGGGGATAGCATGAAATCGATC
>CAZZWE010000269.1:0-1573 GCA_964657675.1 uncultured Steroidobacteraceae bacterium | reverse complement strand
CGCAAGTCGGCAAACATCATCCTAGTCTCCGGTGCAACATAGAAATCTCTTTGCGGCTGCCGGAATACGTCTATGCTATCGAAATGATAGGCCTTGCTGCAGTCATGAATGATCATGTCGGCATCCTCCACACCGAGCAGGTGCAACATTGCTTTCATGTTGGCATGGGTGGCATAGACAAGAAGTCTGTCATATACGTGCCTGTTTTTGATGAAGTGCATGACTGCTGGAACTACGTAGAGAAGCCACATACCCCAGTTATGCGGCTCATTCGATGAAGCGAACATAGTTCGACCACCGATGTGCTCTGCATTCTGCAGTCGAGATCGTGAGATGAAAAAATTTTCGGTATCGCAGCTAATACCCGCGGTCTTCGACAAGTCTTTCCACTTCACGATACCAGAAACGGCAGTGTGAGCATCGCCATAGATCGATATGCAGCGATTCTTTTTGATGAAGAAGTTGGACCATGTGAGATGCACGTCATGTAACCGATCCAGCCATCGGGGTTGTGATGTCTGCCAGCCGATTTGAATATTAATAAGTTTGGATGGACCGGCGGAGATATCTTGCAGTAGTCTGGGCGGTAGCTTGAGCCACTCTGCACCTTCGCTATATTCAAGCCGATCAACTGGGAACTCAAGGTCGAAAACCAGCCGGATGAGGTCATCATCTATAAGTCCCACGATGCTGTCCTCTTTTCGCGATCGATAACTGCTTGCCGGCCAGATTACATGCGCGCCCGGCCACGCAACGCCGTCAATGCCTGAAATGGCGCATCCCAGTCAGCACCATCGCCACCCCCGCAGCGTCCGCCGCCGCGATCACCTCGTCGTCGCGGATGGAGCCGCCGGGCTGGATCACCGCAGTGGCGCCCGCCGCAATCGCCGCCTGCAGGCCGTCGGCGAAGGGAAAGAATGCATCCGACGCGACGACGCTGCGCTGGGTCAGCGAGCCCTCCAACCCGGCGGCACGAGCGGCCTCGGCGCCCTTCCAGGCAGCGATGCGCGCGCTGTCGACCCGGCTCATTTGCCCAGCGCCGATGCCGACCGTCGCCGCATCCTTCGCATAGACGATCGCGTTCGATTTTACGTGCTTGCAGACACGGAAGGCGAAAATCAGGTCGGCGAGCTCCGTCGCCGTAGGTGCGCGGCGCGTCACGACGCGAAGCGCCGCCGGGTCGACCCGGCCGGCATCGCGGGACTGCGCCAGGAAGCCGCCCGATACGCTGCGGAACGTGAGGCCAGGCGTCGCCGGATCCGGCAGGCCGCCCGTCAACAGCAACCGCAGGTTCTTCTTGCGGGCCAGGATGGCGCGGGCGGCGTCGTCGGCGTCCGGTGCTATGATCACCTCGGTGAAGATGGCGGCGATGCGCTCGGCCGTCGCTGCATCCAGAGTGCGGTTCAACGCCACGATGCCGCCAAACGCCGAAACCGGATCGCAGCGCAGCGCCAGATCCCAAGCCTCCGCCGCCGTCGCGGCCACCGCGACACCGCAGGGGTTGGCATGCTTCACGATCACCACGGCGGGACGATCGAACTCGGCGACGCACTCGAACGCGGCGTCGGTGTCG
>CAZZWE010000268.1:0-1596 GCA_964657675.1 uncultured Steroidobacteraceae bacterium | reverse complement strand
ATCTGGTGTTCATGCAGTATGAACGTTCGTCAGACGGCGTTCTGACACCGTTGCCCAAGCCCTCGGTCGACACCGGCATGGGCCTCGAAAGGGTTGCTGCCGTCATGCAAGGCGTTCATAGCAACTACGATATTGATTTGTTCAAGTCATTGATCAAGGCTGCCGCCGAGGTGACGGGCGCCGAGGATCTCGAATCCCCGAGCTTACGGGTGATCGCCGATCACATTCGAGCCTGCACATTTTTGATCGTGGATGGCGTCGTGCCGTCCAATGAAGGCCGCGGCTATGTATTGCGGCGCATTATTCGCCGGGCGATTCGTCACGGGTACAAACTCGGTCAGACCCAGCCGTTTTTCCACAAGTTGGTGCCGAGCTTGGTACGGGAGATGGGCGGCTATTTTACGGAGCTTGTGGCCGGCGAAGCGCGCGCCATGAAAGTGCTCGCTCAGGAAGAAACTCGATTTGCGGAGACCCTGGCCACCGGCATGGCGCTGCTCGATGCGGAGACTGCCAAACTCAGCTCATCCGAGATTCCCGGTCAGACCGTGTTCAGGCTGTACGACACTTACGGGTTTCCCGCTGATTTGACGGCCGACATTGCACGCGAGCGCGGGTTGAGCATCGATCAGGCCGGCTTCGATGCCGCCATGGAGGCTCAGCGGGCCCTCGCCAAGGCCGCCAGCAAGTTCGGCGCCGAAAATCGCGATTCGATCAAGTTATCGGGTAAAACCGAATTTCATGGTTATGACCGGTTCGGCGGCGATGCCGTTGTGACCGCCTTGATTTTCGATGGGGCGGTGGTTGATGCACTGCAAAGTGGACAGGAAGGTCAGGTGATCCTTGACCACACCCCCTTCTACGCGGAAAGCGGCGGACAGGTGGGCGACACAGGTTTAATTGTGGGCGCCAAAGGACGCTTTGTGGTCCGCGATACCCAGAAAATCGGCGCATCGTTCTCGCATGTCGGCACCCTGGAGAGCGGCGAACTTCGCGTCGGCGATGTGATAGATACACAAGTCGATCAGCCGCGCAGGCGCGCGGTTGCGCTCAATCATTCTGCCACCCATCTGCTGCACGCCGCGTTGAGAAACGTGCTGGGCAAGCACGTGGAACAAAAAGGATCGTTGGTGGCTGCTGACCGTTTGCGGTTCGACTTTTCGCACAATCAAGCGGTATCCCCGGACGAACTTCACCGTGTCGAAGAGATGGTGAATTCCATCATCCGTGACAACGCGCCGGCGGAGACACGCGTGATGGCGCTGGACGATGCGGTGGCAGCGGGAGCCATGTCACTGTTCGGCGAGAAATATGACAGCGACGTCAGAGTGCTGACAATTGGCGACTTTTCGATGGAACTCTGCGGCGGTACGCACGTCGAACGTGCTGGTGATATTGGACTCTTTAAGATCACTAGCGAGTCAGGTGTTGCCGCAGGCGTGCGTCGTATCGAAGCGGTGACGGGCGCCGCGGCTTATGAGTGGGTTGTACGCACAGACCAAGTGTTGCGCGACGTTGCATCACTCGTGCGAGGCAGCCGCGAGGACGTTGACGAGAAAGTGCGCGAGCTGGTTGAACGCTCTAAAAGGCTGGAAAAAG
>CAZZWE010000267.1:0-1713 GCA_964657675.1 uncultured Steroidobacteraceae bacterium | reverse complement strand
CGATGAGCGAGCGAATGGTATTGAGCGCATTGAAAAGAAAATGGGGGTTGAGCTGTGATTTCAACAGGCGCAATTCGGCGGCCTGGAGCGCCCTGGCCAGTTCAGATTGCCGCAGGTCGGCGATCCTTCGCTCCCGCAACCGTACCGCGATAAAGTAGATGATGAGCCAAATGATGAATATGGCCGCCCAGTTCGCGATCTGCAGAGTCACCCGCAGCAAGGAGGTGGGCCGAGGTCCGTGCACTATCTCGGTCGGATCGCTCCACACGTCGTGAGTGTCGCCGACCAGCATGAAATTGGCCGCGATGCCCAGGGGAATCGACAGCACCAGACCGGCGAGCACGATGCGCCACGCCAGGGCCGGAATGCGCAGGGTGCGCCACCGGTGGTGGCGGATGTAGCCACGCAGCCCGTGGCTCAGCCCCAAGCCCGACAGGTGCAGCAACAAGATTTCCACCACGACCCGCTTCCAGGGCGCATCCAGCGCCTCGATGGCGGCATACGCTTGCAGCACGCCAAACATGCCCCATCCGCCCCATTGGCACAGCCAGTAGGCGCGCGGCGATCTCACTGTGAGGGGCATTTTCAAGATGTTAATAGTTCACGCTGAACCGCAACAGACCGCCCATGTATCCGATCCACACCACGCCCAACAGGCTCGCTGCCACGAGGCAGCTCCAAACTCTGGACGCCCGCGCGATGTCCAGGCGCGATAAACGCCAAGCACTCCACACCCCAAGCGCAGCGGCTGCAATGGCTCCCAGTCCGGCGAATTGCAGTGTCATCACAAGGGAGTCGTGACTGCTGCTGTAGAAATTCAGCTCAAGGTTGAGCACCGGCCGCAGCAGCATGAACCAAGCCGCGAGGTACAACAGGTCGAACACGACCGCAACGCGTAGGCCCAGCCGCAGGCGTTGGACTGACGGTGCAAGCTCCCCTGGAGAGGATTTCAATGGCTTCAACCAGTGCGACATGAGCCATATGGCCAAGGCCGCCAGCAAAACCAGGGTGGATCCTAACAACACCGTCAGGTTCAAAGAGGCCGACCGCCGCAACGGCACCCGCTGTAGCACGGAACTAGGATCCGTGCTGCTGACGACGGTGTTTACGCCGCCAACCGATTGCAGCGCCAGCATCTGTCGGCCGTCTACCCGGCGCCAGAGCTGCGGGCCGATCTCCTTGAAGGTCGCTGGCTCCGTATCGGGGAAGCTCGGTGCGGTGATTGTACCGTCGGGGTTGGCCACAATGACGGTTTGCTGCAGCAAATAGAACACACTGATGAACCCGTGCTCAACGCGACGCGAACTCTCGTACCGTCCGGCGATCTCTTGAGCATCCGCAATCGCGGTGGGTATGGCCGGTGTGTCTGCCGAGGTCGCCGCGTCGGGAAAGTAGCGGTCCATGAAGCCGTCGAACAGCGCTTCGCGGGCCAGATACACAGAATCCTCTCGTCCCCGGCTGTTGAAATTAAATTCGATGCCGACGCCTTCGAGAGGAAGCAGGCTGAATTCGTTGTGAAAATAAATCGAGTCGCCGTCGTGGCCAATCACCACGTGGCCATTGTGCGTTTCCCGGAAGAAACCATGCGCGGTGGTCGCAAATCCCGGCGGCGCATCTTGTGAAGGGCTGTCCATGAGCTTGACTGTGTTGGCGCGCAGGATCTGCGCATCGCCCACGCGGCCTTCCTGCAAGTGCGCCAGCATGAAACGCGAC
>CAZZWE010000266.1:0-1722 GCA_964657675.1 uncultured Steroidobacteraceae bacterium | reverse complement strand
TGAATGTCGTGCACGGTGTGCGCCAGCATCATGACGCCGCGCGGTGAGAACATGACGTTGTAGTTGAGGACCTGGGATAAGTGCTCCCACATCTTCAATGAATGATCGTAGAGCGCGGCGCTTTCGTCGAACAAGTAATTCGACCGGATGATGGTGGTGTTGCGGCCGGTGTTGCCGCCGCCGATCCAGCCTTTCTCCAGCACCGCGATATTCGACAGGCCGTGTTCTTGCGCCAGATAGTAGGCCGCTCCCAACCCATGACCGCCGCCGCCGATGATGATGGCGTCATAGCGCGGCTTGGGGTTTGGCTTGCGCCATTGCTCCTGCCAGCTGCGATGTCCCGAAAGTCCGCGCCACACCAGCGCAGCGGCCGAAAACGCTTGCTTGCGCATGGCTTAGTTCACGCCCTTGAGGTCCAGGTTCTCCGGATCGTAGGGTGAATCGACCAACACGGTGGCGCGCTTGCGCTCGCCCAGGATCTCGATGTGGATTTCAGTGCCGACCGCGGCGTGCTTCGGTTGAATGTAGCCCAGCCCCAAGCTTTTTTGCAGCGCGTGGCCGTAGTACCCGGCGGTGGCGCGGCCGATCAGCGTGCCGTCGGCGTCGAACAGTGGTTCATTTCCGAGCGGGTCGGCGTCCCCGACCTCATGCACCTCGAATGTCACGAAACGATGCGGCACGCCGCGGGCCAGCTGTGCCTCCAACGCCGCCTTGCCGATGAAGGCCGGCTTGTTCATGCGCACGAAGCGGTCCAAACCGGCCTCGAACGGCGTGTAGTCCGGGGTCAAGTCGCTCCCCCACATGCGATAGGATTTCTCCAGCCGCAAGGATTCCATGGCGCGCATGCCCGCCATGCCGATGTTGAACTCCGCGCCGGCCGCGAAAATCGCGTCGAACAGGTGATGCGCATACTCGATCGGAAAATGCAGCTCCCAGCCCAAGGCGCCGACGAAATTCACACGCAACATATAAACGTCGACGGCGAGGCCGACTTCGCACACCTGGCTGGTCAACCAGGGGAACGAGGCGTTGTCCAATTTGGCATCGACCAGTTTCGCGAGCACATCGCGCGAACGCGGGCCCGCGACGACGAAGCAGCCGCGCGACATGGTGATGTTGCGCAAGGTGACGCTGCCGTCCGTGGGCAGCTGCTGCTGCAGATAATCGCTGTCATAGCGTTCGGCCGCGCCGGCGCTGACCACGTAGTAATGCTGGTCGGCAATTTTGGTGATGGTGAATTCTGAGCGGATGCCGCCGCGTACCGTCAAGGCGTGACACAAGGCGATGCGGCCAATTTTCGCGGGGACTTTGTTTGCCACCAGGCCGTCCAGCCACGCTTCCGCCCCGGGTCCGGTGACTTCGTGCTTGGTGAAGGGCGTCAAATCGATCACGCCCACATCGCGGCGCAGACGCTTCGCTTCATTGCCAACATGCTCGAAGTAATTGCTGCGGCGGAAGCTCCATTGATCTTTCGCCTCCACGCCCTCGGGCGCGAACCAATTGGCCCGCTCCCAGCCGTAGCGCTGGCCAAACACGGCGCCCATGCGCTTTAGCTTGTCGTAAATCGGGCTGGTCTTGGCGGGGCGCGCATCGGCGCGCTCTTCATCCGGGTAATGGATGACGAACACGTTGCGATAGGTCTCCTCGTTCTTTTGCACCACATAGCGCTTGCTGGTGTAGGGGCCGTAACGGCGCGGATCCACGGCCATCATGTCTATGCCG
>CAZZWE010000265.1:0-1732 GCA_964657675.1 uncultured Steroidobacteraceae bacterium | reverse complement strand
AAGCGGGCGCCGTGCAAGCGGATGCCGTGCCGGCTGGCGCGGCACTGAGTCCGGTCGATCGAATCGTGGATGACTTTATGTATGGCAGCCTGGCGTTGTCGCCGATCAATGCCACGCAGGCGGGCTATCACCGTCACAAGGGCGTGATTTTGGATGACTTGCTGGACGACTACAGTCCTCAGGGGATCGAAGCGAGTCGGACTCTTCTTCAGGACATCGAATCGCGCATCGCCAAGCTCGACCTTGCATCGCTTAATCCTGAGCAACGCGCCGATGTCGAAATCCTCAACAGTGCGGTGGGTAATGCGCGCTTGGATGCCGATGAGATTCAGGGATGGCGGCATAACCCGACCGTGTATGTGGAACTGGTGGGCAACGCGGTGTATGCGCCCTACGTGCTGCACTATGCGCCACCTGCGGAACGCTTCGGGCACATTATTAATCGCCTGAAGAAAATACCGACGATGATGAATCAAGCCAAGGCTGCCTTGCTCGACGCGCCGCCGGACTGGAATCGCGTGGCGCGCGAGGAGAACGACGGCAACATCGCATTGATCGATAAAACGCTGCGCGCGGAGTGCCCGGCCAGCTTGCGCAGCGACTACGACAAAGCGGCAAAGCAGGCGATGGAGGCGTTACGCGGGTTCAATGCTTGGTTGGAGAACACTTTGTCGGCCAAGACCAGCGATTGGCGGCTCGGCAAGGAGCTGTACGCCAAGAAGTTTCGCTTCTCGCTGGTGACGGGGAAGACGCCGGAGCAATTGCTGAAAGAAGCGGAGCAGGATTTGGCGGCGACGCGGGCGGAGATGGTGAGGATGGCGGCGCCAAAGTCTGTGGAGCAGGCCTTGGCCGATGTGGCGGCCAATCATGCGACGCCGGCCACGTACATGGACGAGGCGAAGAAGACCTTGGCGAGCGCGACGGCGTTCGTGAAGGCCAAGGACTTGTTGACGCTCCCGCCGAACAGTAACTTGCAGGTGATCGAGACGCCGGAGTTCATGCGCGGCGGCTATGGCGTGGGTGGGTTCAATTCGGCCCCAGCGCTGGAACCGACGCTCGGGGCGTTTTACTGGGTGACGCCGATTCCGAGTTCCTGGCCGCAGAGCCGCATCGATTCCAAGCTGCGTGAATATAACAACTCGATGCTGCTGCATCTGTCGGTGCACGAGGCCATGCCGGGTCACTATGTACAGCTGGAATATGCGAACGAGGTGCAACCGAAGTCACGGCGGCTGCTGCGCAATTTGTTCGGTAACGTGCCCTATGTGGAAGGTTGGGGCGTGTATACGCAATTCATGATGGGCGAGCAGGGTTTCATGAGCGACACGCCGGGCTATGAACTGACCCTGAAGAAGCAAATGCTGCGTGTGTTGGCCAATACGATTTTGGATGTGCGGCTGCAGACGATGGGGATGACGGATGCGCAGGCGATCGATTTCATGACCAAGGACACTTATCAGGAGATGGAGGAAGCGACGGCGAAGTTGCAGCGGGCGAAACTGTCCTCGTGCCAGCTGCCGACTTACTACGCGGGGTTCAAGGGATGGCTGGATGTGCGCTCGCATTTTCGCGCGGAACATCCGCAGGCGAGCTTGAAGCAGTTTCATGAAAGGGCGCTGAAGGAAGGGGCGGTGCCATTGCCGGTGTTGGACACCTTATTAAATTGAACTCGCTCGTGAGGATGCGTAGGGGAATTTTCAGCGCCGTGCTGCTAGGCGTGTTGAGTCTGCAG
>CAZZWE010000264.1:0-1785 GCA_964657675.1 uncultured Steroidobacteraceae bacterium | reverse complement strand
AGTGCCCCGGGCAGGAATCGAACCTGCGACCTAGCGCTTAGGAGGCACTCGCTCTATCCACTGAGCTACCGAGGCGAAAGAAGCGAGGCCGGATGCAATCCCGGCCTCTCGAAGTGGTGGAGGAGAAGGGGATCGAACCCTCGACCTTCGCATTGCGAACGCGACGCTCTCCCAACTGAGCTACTCCCCCTAAAAGGGCGACGAATACTAGCAGCAAACGTCGCATCTGCCAAAGTATCGCGGTGCACGCCCGAACCTAGGTAGGATGTGAGTATAGGGGAGATTTACAAATGCTCAATGCGGGTGAACGTGCGCCGGAATTCACGCTTCCGGACGAGACTTCAACAGATCGGTCATTAACCGAATTGCTGTCGACGGGGGCCATTGTCCTTTACTTCTATCCAGCCGATTTCACACCCGGCTGCACCAAGCAAGCCTGCGTGCTACGCGATCTGCATGATGAGATTCAGCGAGCCGGGCTTCGGGTCGTGGGCATTAGTCCGCAAAGCCCCGAATCGCATGCCAAGTTCCGCGCGAAATACAACCTGCCCTTCGTGCTGCTGTCCGATCAGGACAAGGCGGTGGTCAAAATGTACGGCGTGAATGGGCCTTTGGGGATTGGCGTGCGCCGCGCATCTTTTCTAATCGATGGCAGCCGCCGCATTCGCGATGTCGTCCTGGCGGATTTCATGATCGGCAAACACGCCGACTTCGCGCGCAAGGCCATCATGCTGCGGGCCGCAAATCCTCAATAGTTGAGGCGAACGAAGTTCGCATGGCCGATGCGCGGCACCGTGACGATGTACATGGTGCCGTATTCCGATTCGCCCATGATGGGAATGTCATGGTTCCCAGTCAGCTCCGTCACGATGGCGGGCACCGTGACCGAATGACCGACGATGAGCACCCGACCGCCCGCATGCTCATGCAGCGCGCGCCGCGCCAACGCCTTCGGGCCCTCGTCCGCGGAAACGACGGGTGTCAAATTGAGCGCGCTCGCCAACGGCGCTGCGGTTGCCTGGGTACGGACGGTGGGCGACACATAAATCGCGTCCAGCCGGCCCACGGTAGCATTGCCGGCAAACATATGCGCCAATAACGCGGCACGCGCCGTCCCCTCCGGCGACAAACATGGATCGCCGCCGCCCGCGAGATCTTTTTCCGCGTGACGTATCACAACCAGGGTGGTGGAGTCCGATGTGCCCAACTTCCACACCACGACAGCCGCAACCAGTGCCACCGCAAAGATCATGAATGCCGCGAGGGCCGTCAGCCAAATGGGCGTTAAGAATGGCCTGTGCCTGAGGTTCGTAGGACCGACGTTCATGCCACTATCATAGCAATGAAAACCGGCGGATCACTCAAGCTGCGCATCGTGGTGCTGGCCGCGGGCTTCTCGACTCGCCTGGGCCAGCCTAAGCCGCTCGCACGAGTTAGGGGCTGTAGCCTGCTGCGCAGAACCTTGAGCGTCACCGCGGGGCTGGGCAGCGGGCCCACGATCGTTGTGATACCCCGCGCGACGGCGGCTCTGCAGTACGAAACGCGCGACTTAAACGCAGTGCTGCTGTCGAACCGTCGCCGCGCCGACGGGCTCTCAAGTTCCGTGCGCCGTGGCCTCGCCGCGCAGGGACCATGGTCCGGCCTACTGTTGCTGCCCGTGGATCTGGCCTACCTACGACGAGGCGACTTGGTCAAGCTCATCGCCTCCTGGCGCGGCCACTCGCGGCAGGTGGTCGCACGGCGCCTCGGTCTTCGGGGCGGCACACCGCTGGGCGGCATCACGCT
>CAZZWE010000263.1:0-1819 GCA_964657675.1 uncultured Steroidobacteraceae bacterium | reverse complement strand
CGCCTGACATCATCGACAATGCGTTTGCGACGGTCGATTTTGCCAATGGAACGCGCGCGATGCTGGATCTGTGCATGTTCGCCGAGGGCGCGGAGGAGCAGGAAACGCTGGTGGCGATCGGCGATGCCGCGAAGCTGGAAGTGGGCATCCCCAGCGGAGCATTAGTGTTTTCGCCGCGGGTGGGCATGATGCAGCCGAAGCAGGTGGTGCGCGAAATTGTGGGCGTGGACGCGGCGGTATTAGCCGCGGGGCATCATCACGGCGCGACATATTTCCAGTTGCTGGCGTTTCTGGATGCGGTGCGTGGCGCTGGGCGCGTAATGGTCACGGCTGATGATGGCGTGCGGGCTGTTGCCATGGGCGCCGCGGCGGAACAAAGCGCACGGGAGAGGCGTGTGGTTGAGGTGGGCAACTGGCTGCGGAAATAGACAACCATCATGAATTGTAGTGTCGGCATGTGCGCAAATGAATGACATTGCCGATGAGTGCTATGGTGGCTATAGGCTTTCTTGCGGCGAAACTTAGCTTGGGAGACTGTGACGTTTGGTCGCCGTTCCCCGGCAGACAAATGTGGCGGCGCGTTCATTCCGTCAGCCTGTTCCACGTTCCATCGCAGACATAGCGGTGGGACACCTTGCTTGCGTCATCGAACAGAAATAAATGCAGCCAGCGATTATCGACCAACTGCCGTACCATCTCGTGCTTTGCGATAATATCATTGATCGCGGCCATCGGCGCGTTGATGAACACGTTTAGTCTAAGTGGTTCGTGCACAAAACGTTTCCCATCATGGACGGATTGCCACGGCAGCCCGCCCTTCAGGTCACCGGCATTGCCCTCAAGGACACCGATCGTGCCTGTGACGTTATGAAGCACCTTGTTGCCACAGCCGAACACTTTATTATTCACGGTCGAGCCGTAATATTGTAGGTTGATCCAGCTGGCCACCACCATCGGTGCGGTCATAATAAGTTCAAGGACGCTAAAGTCCGTATCATCACGCCAATCGTAGTCGTGCAGAAAGACCCTCCCGTCCAGCGCGACGCCGCGGGTTAGATGGCGCGGCGCTACAATCATCGCTGCATTACCTGCGAGCCCCCATTCCGGGCGCACTTGCGACCAGTCGTAGCTGCGGCCAACTACCTTGCGCTCTAAATCCGGCCCTTTCGCCACACCCAATAGAGCGGCGCGTTCCAAGCGCGCCAACGAGCTTGCGCGTGATAACGACTGCCGCAGTTCATCCACCTCCTTTTTGTGCGTAGACGGCACCTTGTCGAAGTCGAACAACCTGATCTCATCGGTCGTCGTGTCATGCAGGCAGCCGATGAACCAGGTGTCGCCCGGGATATCGATTCCGCGAAGTCGCAATCCATCTCGTACGTGACTCAAGTTCAGGATCGCGGCTGCAACGCGAGCATTTGCCTCGCCCGTGTGGCCGCCGCACGCCCCGCAATCGAGTCCGGATGCGTGTGGGTTGTTCACCGTCTTGCTGCCATGTCCGGTGAGCATCACAATGCGCGCAAAGTTACTGGTCATCGACATGGCGCGGAGCACTGCTTCCGCCTGGTTGAGCCCGTCTTCCAAATCAAATCCCGTGCGGCGCCCACCGACCAATCGTGGCTCAATCCGAGGCGCAAGCCGTGCGATGACGTCCTCATCCAGGCCGTCCGTATTTGGATCATGTACCGTTCGTGTCAGTCCGAGACTATCGCTCAGGATTTTCGCGCCAAACAGAATGCCAGCCGTTTCAACGTAAATGAATGACGATACTGCGGCCAGCTTGAACGACTTCCACGCTTTTCCTACACGGCGCCGCATA
>CAZZWE010000262.1:0-1842 GCA_964657675.1 uncultured Steroidobacteraceae bacterium | reverse complement strand
GGTGCGCTGGATGATCTCGGCCGGCAGGTGCGGCGCCGGCGGCTTCTTGTTCCACTGCAGCGACTCCAGATAGTCGCGCACGAATTGCTTGTCGAAGCTTGGCGGACTGATGCCGAGCTTGTACGAGGCCATGGGCCAGAAGCGTGAGGAGTCCGGCGTCAGCACTTCGTCAATGAGATACAGTTTGCCGGCCTTGTCGATGCCGAATTCGAATTTGGTGTCGGCGATGATGATGTTGCGGGCACGCGCGTGCTCGGCGGCGAAGCTGTAGATGGCGAGCGCAATGCGCCGCACTTCATCGGCGTGCTCTCTGCCGATGAGTTTGACGATGGCATCGAAGTCGATGTTCTCATCATGATGGCCCGGCGCCGCCTTCGAGGCGGGTGTGAAAATCGGTTGCGGCAGTTGCTGCGCCATCTGCAATCCGCTCGGCAAGGCGATGCCGCAGACCGAGCCGTGCTGTTTGTAATCCTTATAACCGGAGCCGATCAGGTAGCCGCGCACCACGGCTTCGAGCGGTAAGGCCGACAGCTTCTTCACCACCATGGCGCGTCCAGCGAGTTGCGCGCGCTCCTTAGGGTCGCTCACCACATCCTCGACCTTCACGTCGGACAAATGATTCGCCGTCATGTGCTGGGTCTTGGCGAACCAGAACAGGGAGATCTGCGTTAGCACCTGTCCCTTGAAGGGAATCGGATCCGGCAGCACCACGTCGAATGCTGACAGCCGGTCGGTGGCGACGATGAGCAGGTGGTCTGCATCGACGTCGTAGATGTCACGGACCTTGCCTTGATGAATCTTCTTCAGGCCGCGCAGACGGGATTCAAAAAGCGGAGGCGATTGCGAGTACTGTTCCATGCGAGAGTGGCCGCGACTGCTACCATTGAAGGTCGGCGATTGTGGCGGGACAAGGCGGATAGGTCAAACGCGAATGGCATGGCAGGGCATCTTTTTCGGGGCGTTAGTCGGCCTTTTACTCACGCGGACGGCGTGGGGCGCGGTTCTGGGGGCTCTCATCGGCTATATGCTCGATCCGCGTTCGCGCGGCCACGCCGCATCGGCCAGCACGCCCTCGGTGGCGGCGGAATTCTTTCGCAGCACCTTTGAGATCATGGGCTATGTCGCGAAATCCGATGGCCGCGTGTCCGAGGCTGAAATCGACGCGGCGCGGCGCATCATGCAGCAATTCAACTTAAGTCCGGCCGATGTGCAGGCGGCGATTGCCTGCTTCGGCGTCGGCAAGTCGCCGGGGTACGATGCCGAGCTCAGCATCGAGCGATTGCGCGAGGCCTGCGGCTTGCGGCACGACCTGCTGCGCACGTTCGTGGAACTGCAATTGCGCGCGGCGCTCGATGGCAATGGTCTCTCGCCGCCGGCGCGCACGCTGCTCACGCGCATCGCCGAGCGTTTGGGTCTCTCAGGGCTTGAATTCGCCCATATGGAGGCGGCGGTCAGGGCGCAACAGACGCGCGGCCGGTCCGCGGGCCCTTCACCGAATCCGCGCGGCGGCTTGGCGCAATGTTATGCGGAACTCGAAGTAGACCCCTCGATCAGCGATCCGGAAGTCACGAAAGCCTATCGGCGCCAGATGAGCCGCCACCACCCTGATAAACTGGTAGCCAATGGTCTACCGGAGTCGATGGCACAAATGGCAAAAGAGAAAACCCAGCGCATTCAAGAAGCCTACGAAGCCATCCGCGCCGCCCGCGGGATGCGTTAAATCATGAGCATCATCATCGCACCATCGATTTTATCGGCCGACTTCGCCAGGCTCGGCGAAGAGGTCAATGCCGTGCTCGCAGCCGGCGCGTTGCGGATCGCGGGCGACGAGGCCGCGTCCGC
>CAZZWE010000261.1:0-1886 GCA_964657675.1 uncultured Steroidobacteraceae bacterium | reverse complement strand
CCCTCAATGGCAGGTCGCGGCGTAATCCCTCACGACCATCCGTTGTGTTTTCTTTCGCAAAGCCCGGCGGGCGATGCGCTACGTCGGCAGGCCGACGTCCTCTTGGTGATCGGATCTCGGCTGGGCAACCTTGATGTGCCGTTCGATAAATACTGGGGCGATCCGACGCGCTGTCAATTGATTCAAATCGACATCGATCCTCGACACATCGGCGTGTCCCGTCCCGTGACACTCGGCATCACCGCCGAAGCGCGCCCGGCGCTCGAGGCCCTCACAAAGGCGCTGAGCGGGCAGGCAATCGCGAGTCGCGAACGGACGGACCTGCTCGAGCAGCGCACCGCGCACACCGAGTGGGCGAAGGCCTTGGAAGAACCCATCGCCAGCTGGACCGGTCCCGGCATTCACCCGGGTGCGGCGATCAGTCGGGTGGGGCAGGCATTTGGCCGCGATGCCATCTACTGCGTCGATGGGGGCATGACTTCACTCTGGTCGATGACGGTCTTGCCCTCGACGCGGCCAGCCTCCATTCACGGAATCTTGGAACTGGGCATGCTCGGGGTCGGCATTCCTGCGGCGATTGGTGCGAAGCTTGCCGCTCCCTCCCGCGAAGTCGTCTGCGTCACTGGCGATGGCGCGGCGGGCTTCAACATCATGGAGCTGCAAACCGCCGTGCGAGAGCGCATCAAGGTCACCATCATCGTCATGGCCGACGGTGAATGGACCATGGAGGTTCCTAATGAGATGGCGCGGTGGGGGAAGACTTTCGGCACCGGCATGGGCGACACGCGGTGGGATACGGTGGCTCAAGGACTCGGAGCGCACGGACAATATGTCGAAGCAATCGGTGAATTAGCGGCGGCGCTCGATGTTGCCAAGGCCCAAGACGGTCCGGCGCTCATCTGCATCAAGAGCAGCATGGCGGCGAACTTGAAAATGCATCCCTCCATTGGTGGACGATTCTTCGAAGTCTACTTTGGACCGCAGCCATGATGAGTCATCTAATTTTGTTCCCCTCTCATCCCTACGAGATACCCCGATGAAAGCCGCGCAGTTTGTTCGAGTCGGTCAGCCCTTGACGCTTGCCGAACTCCCTATGCCCCTGGCGGAGCCGGGTGGTCTCGTCTTTAAAGTCAAAGCCTGCGGCATCTGTGCTTCCGACCTTCATGCCGCCGAAGTACCGGGACTTTTGCAACGCGGAAATGTGCTGGGTCATGAGTATGTCGGTGAAGTAATCGACGTGGGTGCGGGCGTGAGCGGTTGGCAAAAGGGCGATCGGCTGGTGGCCTTGCCCGCCAAACCCTGCGGGGGCTGCCCTGCCTGCCTCGCGGGACGCGCCGGCGAGTGTAGCCAAATTGTGAGACAGGGTTTTGATTTGGAGATGCCGGGGGCCTATGCGGAATTCTCCACCTGTCTCGCAGCACTTGCGACCAAGATTGATCCCGGTTTAAAGGATGTGGAGGCCGCGTTGATCGAGCCCTTGGCGGTCGGCTTAGGCGCCTGGCGCACAGCGATGGTTACACCCGGCTCCAGTGTGCTGATCATCGGCGCTGGCATCATTGGACTGGCCATTGCCACTTGGGCCGAGTTCTTTGGCGCGGGTGACATTGGCGTGAGTGAGCTGGTGCCGGCACGGATCGAACGCGCGCGGCGCCTCGGGCTTGGGTTCGTCATCGATGCTGCTGCATCCTCGGATCCGGTTCTCGCCTATGAGGCGCAAACGGGGAGAAAACCCTCGGTCATCTTCGAATGTGTGGGCCGACCCATGATCGCCCAATTGATTGCCATGGCGCCATCGCGCGCGCACCTGGTAATGACGGGCACGGGCATGCAATCGGAGAACTTCACGGTGGTTTCGGCGGCGCTCAAGCAGCTGCGCATGAGCTTTC
>CAZZWE010000260.1:0-1929 GCA_964657675.1 uncultured Steroidobacteraceae bacterium | reverse complement strand
GAGGGGTCGGGTCGGCTCATGATCATTCGTACAAACTCCGGATCGTCGTCAGGATAAGAGGCGGTGCAGAACGGCCATTTGCACCGTCATGCGATTGAAAGCTTCACGCTTGACGATGGCCCTGGGGCCATCGAGAACTTCGTCGGCGACGGCGACGTTGCGCCTCACCGGCAGGCAATGCATCAACTTGGCATCGGGCGCGGCGCCGGCGAACCAGCGTTCGCGCACGCACCAATCGGACAGATCGGCGCGCAGTTTGGCATCGGCTTCGGTGTCGCCATAGTACGTGGTCGTGCCCCATTCCTTGGCGTAAAGCACGTGCGCGCCGGCCAATGCCGCGCTGCGATCGGAGGTTTCGCTGAGCGATCCACCCGAGGCCGCGGCGGCTTCGCGGGCTTTGCTCATGATGGCCGGCGGCAACGCGTAGCCGTCGGGCCGCAGCACCACGACCTCCATGCCGCGCATGGCGGCCATGTGCACCACCGCCGAGGGCACCGCCAATGGCAACGCCTTGGGGTGATAGGCCCAGCTCAACACGAACTTGGCACGCTCGGGAATTTTGTACTCATCCATGGTGCGCCAATCGGCCAGCGCCTGGCAGGGATGATTCATGGAGGATTCCAAGTTGATCAGCGGCTTGTCGCACAGCTGATCGATCTGCTTGAACAGCGCTTCGCCGATGTCATCCTGCAGGCTCTTGCCGTCGGCGAAGGCACGCACGCCGAGCGCATCGCAGTACGAGGCCAAGGCCGGGATCCCCTCGCGGATGTGTTCCGCGGCGGCGCCTTTCATGATGGCGTTGGTCTTGGTTTCGATCTGCCAGGTGCCCTGCCCGGGCGTGATGACGAAGGAATTGCCGCCGAGCCGCGCCATGCCGGCTTGAAAGGAGGCCAGGGTGCGCAGCGAGGGATTGAAGAACACCAGTCCCAGCACCTTGCCGAGCAGCGCGCGATGATCCGGTTTGTCCTGCAGCGTCTGCGCCAGCTTCAAGAGATCGACGATCTCCTCGCGGCTGAAGTCCGCCAGGTCGAGGAAGCGCTTCATGCCGATATTTTGGCCAGTGCGTCGCTCAATTGATCGACGTGACCCTCGTTCATGATGTAAGCCGGCAGCAATCGCAAAATATTGGGATCGCCGCTGGTGCCGGTCAAAATATTTTTCGCCAGTAACGCAGCCTGAACTTCCTTGGCCGGCCGCGACGTCTTCAATCCGAGCAGGAACCCCGCGCCCTGCACGCCGGTCACCGGCCCCACGATGCAGCTCGAGCGCGCATAGGTCGACACTTGGCGCACATTGGCCAACAGTGATTCGGATTCGATGGTGTCGATCACGGCCTCCGCGATGGCGCAGGCCATGGGGCCGCCGCCGAAAGTGGTGCCCATGTCGTCGTACTTCAATTGACTGGCGATGCGATGCGACAGGATCATCGCCGACACCGGGAAGCCGTTACCCAAGGCCTTGGCGCAGGTGATGATGTCCGGCGTGACGCCGTACAGGTTGGCGGCAAACGGCGAACCGGTGCGGCCGACGCCGCATTGCACCTCATCGAAGATCAACAGCGCGCCGACTTCGTCGCAGCGCTGACGCAAGGCTTGCAGCATGGGCTTGCCCACGTCATAGGCACCACCGACGCCTTGAACCGGTTCGACGATGACGGCCGCGGTGTAGCGGTCAATGGTCTGATTCAAGACGGCCGGATTGTCGCGCGGCGTGAAGCCCACATCGAAGGGGGTGCGCGGAAAGCCATACCATTTTTCCAGCGCGCCCCAGGTGACGGCGCCGGCCGCGGCGGTGCGGCCGTGGAAGCTCTGTTCGAGCGCGACGGCCTTGGTGCGGCCGGTGAGTTTGAAGGCCAGCTTGAGCGCATTCTCATTGGCCTCGGCGCCGCTGTTGACCCAAAACACCGTGTCGAGCGAAGCAATGGCGGTG
>CAZZWE010000259.1:0-1958 GCA_964657675.1 uncultured Steroidobacteraceae bacterium | reverse complement strand
GGCTTGCGACTGCCGGGCCCACATCGTCGGGCGCGCCAACGCGACCCAAGACTGTCATTGCAGCGAAGGCCTGGTTATAGGCCGGAGTATCGCGAACTGCGCCACCGAGAAAATCGGTCTGTATCGCACCGGGCGCAATGGTGTTCGCGGTGATGCCGCGGCTGCCTAATTCCTTGGCCATGTAGAGCGTCAGAATCTCAACCGCTCCCTTGGCGGCGGAATACGCCGAAAAGCCGGGAAAGGAAACGCGCGTCAGGCCGGACGAGAAATTTACGATCCGACCGCCATTGGCGAGCAGCGGTAGAACTGCCTGAGTCAAGAAGAACACGCCTTTGACGTGCACATTGAACAGGCCATCGAACTGGGCCTCGCTGGTTTCCGCGAGACTGGCCATCTCACCATGCCCGGCGTTGTTCACCAGATGATCAACGTCGTCTCGACTCCAAACCGACTTCAACATTTTCCGGACAGTGTCGACGAATGCGGGCAGACGGGAGATGTCACTCACGTCCAACTGCAGCGCGACCGCCTTGCGCCCAAGTGCCTCGATCTCGGCCACGACCGCGTTGGCATCGTCTGCGCCATTGCGGTAGGTGAGGATGACGTCGCCGCCATGGCGCGCGATGCTGACGGCGGTGTTGCGGCCGATGCCACGATTTGCGCCTGTGACGATTGAGATGGTTGTCATATGGACTCCGGGTGGGACTGTTTTTAGGTGTTGTCACTATCGTCGGCGGCGTCGTGCGCCGGTTGCTCGATTCTCGCTAATTCTTGCCTAATGCAAGGCAATGCAACCACCCAGTGCAATACGAAAAGCCATTTATGCGCGGCATTTATGCATCGGAGCTAAAATCAGTGGTTTAATAACTTGCCTATTCCTCTGCTACGATAGCCACCCCGATAGGCCGCGCGGTGCTCACATTCATGCCTGAAACTTTGCTCACCGCAGCACGCCGTTATGCCGAGGCACATGCCGATTCCCATGGCATTGCCAGAACACCGCTCAATGGATTGACCATCGTTCGCGAGACGACGCCCACTGCGCTGCAGTACGCCATCAACAAGCCGCTGGTCGCTCTGGTCCTGCAAGGCAGCAAGCGAGTCGCCAGCGGCCGCGAGATCTTCGACTTCAGCGCGGGGCAATCGCTGCTGATCAGCGCCGACATACCCACCCGCAGTCAGATCACCCGTGCCAGCTTGAAAGATCCCTATCTATCGTTGGTCATCGATCTCGATCCGGCGGTGATTGAGAGTCTGGTCATCGAGATGGACTCGACTCCTTTCACCCTCGACGCATCGATTCGAGTGGATGAGACTGAATCGGAAGTCGCAGACACCGCGCTGCGTCTCATGCGCCTGCTGGATCGGCCGTCGTCATTGCCAATTTTGCGAACTCAGCTGCACCGCGAACTGCATTTTTGGTTGTTGTCGGGTCGACATGGCGGCGCAATCCACCGCCTCGGTGTCACCAACAGCCATGCGCAGCGCGTGGCCAAGGCGGTGGCCCACATTCGCGCAAACTTTACCAAACCGCTCAAGATCTCTCAGTTGGCAAAGGCGGCCGGCACCAGCCTGTCCTCGCTTCACGAACATTTTAAAGCCGTCACCTCCTTGACGCCGCTGCAGTTTCAAAAGCAACTCAGATTGATTGAGGCGCGCCGCATGTTGCTATCGGAGGGCGTCGTCATTGGCAGGGCGGCACAGTCCGTGGGGTACGAAAGCATCCCTCAGTTCACCCGAGAATACGCCCGCATGTTTGGTCAGCCACCCGCGCGGGACATGAAGGCAACCCGGTCGCGAACCCACTTCGCCGCGTAATCGCGGCGACCGCCAAAAAAAAAGCCCCGCGCTCCATGGCTTTCCATGGAAGGCGGGGCCGTACCGCTCTCTCTTTACATTTTCATACCGGCCATCATGTGATGATGCTCGCCCACGGGCACGGACTGCGCAGCGAATCC
>CAZZWE010000258.1:0-1999 GCA_964657675.1 uncultured Steroidobacteraceae bacterium | reverse complement strand
CACGTGCCGGAATTACCCGACCATCCGATTTCGAGTCGGCGCCGTTATGACCACTTCGGTACCCCTCCGATTAACTTATAAATTCCCGGATTTACTTAAGTTTTCACGGGATTAACTTAAGCAAAAAGTCGATGTGAACCACTGGGCAACCCGACTAGAAACCGGTTTGTCAAGAGTTCGCAACGCCAAATAAAGGTTTATTCTAGCGCATCGGCATAGGGCTCGCTTCAACATCAGAACCAGCCCTGCCCCACACGGGATCTTAATCTAGACCTTCACGACCGTGCGCAAATTGTACGTACAGAAAAATTGGCGTCGATGGAGCAAGCTCACGATAGCGGTTACGGCCGTTACCTTGCTGAGCAGCTACACCCCGCTTCCCGGCTTGATCGACCAGATCAAGATACTGGGCGAATTGCGCGTGGTGACTCGCACCGGGCCGCTGGCGTTCTATCGCGGCCTGGATGATGCGCCGGAAGGCCCGGAGTACGAGTTGGCGCGCCGCTTTGCGGATGAGCTCGGCGTGAAACTGAAAATTACGCCGCTGCGCAGCTACGCCGACATCTACGCAGCGTTGACCTCGGGCCGCGCACACCTGGCCGCCGCCGGCTTGAAAGTGCCCGCGCAAGCCATCGCCGGGATTGAATTCGGCCCTGCTTATCAGCACGTGCGCGAGCATCTGATTTATCGCCGCGGCGCGCTGCGTCCGGGTTCGCTGGCCGAGATCGGCAACGCGGATCTGGAAATTGCCGCGGGCAGCTCACATGCCCAGGCTTTGCAAAACGCCCGCAATGGATTGCCGGACCTCGTGTGGGTCGAAAATTCAAGCACCGACTCGCAGTCGCTGTTGGACGGTGTGGCGGATGGCAGTATCGATTACACCATTGCCGATTCCACTGAATTCGCGCTGGCCCACGATGCGCATCCGGATTTGCGCATTGCATTCGATTTTCCCGGTAGCCCGTCACTGGCCTGGGCGTCGAGCGATCGTGATCCCGGCTTTACCCAAGACTTGAACACCTACTTCACGCATCTGAATGGCGATGGAGAACTCGCGGCCATCGTCAAACGCTACTACGGCCGTGGCGAGGATTCTGATGCGACCTCGGAACGGGGCTTCATGCGCCATTTACAGAGTCGCCTACCGCTCTACAAGGAATGGTTCGTCGAGGCGGCGGAACAAAGCAGCCAGGACTGGCGCTTGCTCGCTGCCATTGGCTATCAGGAATCGAAGTGGAATCCGGCGGCGGCGTCCTCGGCCGGCGCTCGCGGGCTGATGCAGCTGACCTCGGACACGGCCAGCGAAACCAAGGTGACCAATCCCTCCGATGCCAAGCAAAGCATTTTTGGAGGCGCGCGCTATTTCCGGCAGGTGTATGAAAAGATTCCCGCGCACGTGCCTGAGCCGGATCACACCTGGTTTGCGCTGGCTGCCTACAACATTGGGTACGGACACGTCGAAGATGCGCGAGTACTGGCGCAGAAAGCCGGCCGCGACCCGGATTCCTGGCAAGACGTGCGCGAGTTTCTGCCGCTGCTCGAACAGGAACGCTGGTACAGCCAGACGGAGAACGGCTATGCGCGTGGCTGGGAGCCGGTGCGCTATGTGGACAACGTGCGCAGCTATCGCGACCTGCTCGAATGGGCCTGGGGCGATGGCCCGAACAACGCCACCCTGAACTAGCGTCGCGTCTCGAAGAATTGCTTGAGCAGTGCCGCCGATTCGTCGCTGCACACGCCGCCGAACACATCCAGCCCCTGCACCAGCCGCGTCTCTCGAGACAGATCAAGGACGCTGCCGCAGGCACCCGCCTTCAAGTCCCAGGCGCCAAACACCACACGCGACACCCGTGCAGTGATCAAGGCGCCCATGCACATCACGCAAGGTTCCAACGTGGCGTACAACGTCGCGCCTGCCAAGCGATAGTTTGACTGCCGCACAGCCGCGGCACGCAGAGCGACAATTTCCGCGTGCGCCGTTGGGTCATGCAGGCCGATG
>CAZZWE010000257.1:0-2024 GCA_964657675.1 uncultured Steroidobacteraceae bacterium | reverse complement strand
AGTGTTGCATCGACGACGGAGATCAAGGCGCCATCGCATCCGCGCATCGCGGTGCTGCCGTTCGAGAATCTGTCGTCGGATTCGGCCAATGCGTTTTTTGCCGATGGGCTCCACGAAGAATTGCTGACGACTCTGGCCAATGACACCAAGGGGCTCGACGTCATTTCGAACACGACCATGTCGGCTTATCGCGGCAAGCCGGTGTTGGTACCGACGCTGGCCCACGACCTCAACTGCACCTATGTGCTCGAAGGCTCGGTGCGTCGCGAGGGTAATCAAGTCCGGCTGACCCTGCAGCTCATCGACGCTCGAGATGACCGTCAGATCTGGTCCGAAAGCTACGACCGCACGCTCGGCAACGCCATCGCGCTGGAGCGCGAAGTGGCAGCCGCCGTGTCGTCCCGACTGGCGCTCAAATTATCCGGGGTCGCGCCAACCCACGCGACTTCAGCCGATCCCGCAGCCTACGATCTCTATCTGAAAGCGCGCGCCGCGGAGAGTGCCGCGTTTGATGACGATTCATTAACAGGCCTGCAGAATGCGACTCAGCTGCTAGACCAGGCGATTCAAGCCGATCCCAACTTCGTGCGCGCGCTTCTTGAGAGAATGTCGCTGCGCGCTCAGCTGTTTCTCTTTAACTATGTCTCACCGGACGATGTGCTGCCGCAGGCCGAGGCGGATCTGGCCGCGGCGCAGCGTCTCGCACCTTCCGATCCGGTGGTCATCGCGTACTCGGCGGTGATGGCCTTTGTTAAGCTGGATTACAATCAGGCGCTGAATTTATTCGAGTTGGCGGAGCGCGGCGGCATCGCCGACCCCGAACTCCTCGATTGGAAAAGGCGACTGCTGTTTGCCATGGGTCGCTATCCCGAAGCGGCGGCGCTTGCCGCGCGGCTCGCGGACCTGGACCCTAAAAACCAGGAAGCGCAGGCTTCGTGGGTCTACATGCTGATGGAATTGCATCAGTATCGAGAAGCGTTGCAGCTTGTCGATGCGCTCAGCGTACGCGCGCCGGATGACTGGCGGGACCAGCGCAATATGGTGCTCGGGTACGCGGGGGGCAACTTCGCGCCGCGCCACGCAGCCAACGCGGCGCGATTCGCAAAGCCTTGGCACACGGGGGAGGAAGTCCAAGCCAATATTCAGGGGGCCCTTGTGGAACTGACGATGCAGCATCGGTTCGAGGATATGCGGCGGCTGATCGATGAGTCGCCCATTGATTCGTGGCGCTGCACCTACCATGTGTTCGCCCTCTATCGCTCCGGACGCATGCCGATAGCTGACGATCGCGGCTGGATGGATCTGCTGCTGGGCGATAGCACCGAGCAACGCAAGGATGGCAAGAAAATCCTGTCATTCTTGAGCCGGACTCCGGAGACACCTTGGAACAAATGGTTTCGCACCATGCTGCAGGCGGATGCCGAATTGTTTTTGGGTGATCCGCAGAAAGCGAACCAAACCGCGGCCGAAGGGGTCGCGCTGACCCGGTCGCGTCCGGATGTCTCCGACCAGATGGATGCGTATATCTGGAGCATGCAAATTCTTGCCTGGACCGAGCAGAAGGAGGAAGCGGTGACTCGACTGACGGGCTTGGCCAGCTCCATTCCGGGAATGTGGCCTGGAGAAATCGTGGAAAACCCAAAGTACACCATTCCGCTCGGTGATAACGCCGGCTACCAGGCGCTGCGCGCGAGACTGAAGAAAGAGATGATCGCGCTCGACCTGAAATAGCTCAATGACCCGTAGTGACGTGGTGCTTGCCATTTTGATGTTTGCAGCAGGCGCTTTTGGATGCCCGCGCAGCATCGCAGGCGATGTTGCAGTCAATCTGCTGCCAGACACTACCATCGATGTACCCATCGCCGCCGGCGCGACGGTGAATTTTGGCGTCGATCTGCCGGCCGGCATGGCCGCGGACTTACGCTTGGTCCAGCGCAGCGGTTTCGTCGACTTGGAGTTGCACACCGATGCGGGCGAGGCCATCCATCTGCGCACCGAGTCGGGGATCGGCGGGCAGGCCGAGA
>CAZZWE010000256.1:0-2065 GCA_964657675.1 uncultured Steroidobacteraceae bacterium | reverse complement strand
CCGTCGCCAACGATGATGTGATCAAGCAGTCGTATGTCGACCAGCGCCAGCGCCTCTTTGACACGCTGGGTGATGAGCTCATCTGCCTGGCTGGGTTCGGCGATGCCGCTCGGGTGATTGTGAGCGATGATGATGGCCGCGGAATTTCGTTGCAGCGCATTTTTTACGATTTCTCGGGGATGGACGCTGGCGCCGTCGATAGTGCCGCGAAACAATTCCTCGAATTGAATCAGGCGATGGCGGCGATCGAGATAGAGGCAGCAGAACACTTCATGTTCGAGATCGCGTAATCGCGCGGACAGAAAATCGCGTGTGGCACGTGGGCTGCTCAAAGAAGGTCCGGCCTGCATGGCTTGCGATAACTGCCGCCGTGCAATTTCCGCTGCGGCCTGTAATTC
Organism: uncultured Steroidobacteraceae bacterium; assembly: GCA_964657675.1. GTDB lineage: Bacteria > Pseudomonadota > Gammaproteobacteria > Steroidobacterales > Steroidobacteraceae > Bog-1198. The sequence continues at coordinate 1,667 of CAZZWE010000256.1, read as the reverse complement.
CGCGTAGCGTGCGGGTCCTAATCCCGGCTCCGCGCAAAAACGCTGTTGATCGCTGGCGATGAGCTTGCGCAGCGACTGAAAGTGCTTGAGCACATCGCGGGCGACATCCAGTGCCGACCGCCCGGCCGTACCGGTCCGCAGCAGTATCGCCAACAGCTCCGCATCCGACAGTGCCGCTGCGCCCTTGGCGAGCAGTTTTTCGCGCGGTCGCTCATCCAGAGGCCAGTCCCTGATTGCCATTCACCCAGCATGACAAGGCGGGTTCCCGCTCTCCAGGGACATTTCGGTGCTAATCCCCGTGAAATGCCATCCGCCGGCAGACGGTTTTGCGACGGTGTTTGCGCTGAGCCCGGACGGGTGGGGTTATGATCGGCCATGGGAGGCTGGAGGCCATCATGTCCGACGAATTCTTTCGCAAGACATTCGGTGATACGGAGCCGGTTGAAATCGGCAGCGGTTGGATCAGTGGGGTCATCGCGGTCTTTCTAGGGCTGCTGGGTGTGGGCGCCGTGCTGTGCCTGCGCTTCCCGCAACTGTTGACGCTGCCCGAAGCGCGCGCGCATTACCCCATGGGTGTGATCAGGCCGCTCATCCAAGGTGTGATCGCCGCGGCCTTCGTATTTGCGGGCATTTCCGCCGTACTACGAGAGCGCAAAGTCTTGGCGCTCACAGGCGCGGGCCTGGCGCTCGTTGCGACCGCGCTTGGCGGCGGCAGCGTTCCGCTGCCCGACGAGGTCGGCACCACGACCGGCATTGGGCTCGACTGGTTTGTGTTGGACCTGTTCGTGATGACCCTCGTGTTTGTCCCGCTCGAGCGGATCTGGCCGCTGCATCCCGGACAGGGCACATTTCGGCCGGAGTGGACCACCGACGCGTTCTATTTCATCGCCACCCATCTGCCCTCGCAGCTGATCAACTTTTTGATGCTGCTGCCCGCGGCGCTCGCCGCGCCTTGGCTGGCGATACCGGCCTTGCAGGCGTATGTGAGGAATTGGCCGTTCGTCGTGCAGTTGCTCGGAGTGATCTTGGTGGCTGACTTATCGCAGTACACCGTGCATCGCATGTTTCACAAGGTGCCTTTCCTGTGGCGCTTTCATGCCGTGCATCATTCGATCCGCACCATGGATTGGATTGCCGGCTCGCGCTCGCATTTCTTCGATATCGTCATTACCCGCGGCTTGATCATGATCCCGCTGGCCCTGTGTGGCTTTTCGCAGGGCGCCATCATCGGCTACATCTTGTTTGTGTCCTTCCACGCGACTTTCTCGCACTTGGATTTCCGCCCGCGGACCATTTGGCTGGAAAACTATCTGGTGACGCCGCGCTATCACCATTGGCATCACGCGGTGGAAAAGGAAGCCATTGATTGCAATTTCGCCATCCACTTTCCGTGGATTGATCGGCTGTTCGGAACCCAGCACTTTCCCAAGGACCGTTGGCCTAAGGGCTACGGACTGAGCGGCTCCTCCGTGCGGCCGGGATTCTTCAGGCAGTTCGTCGACCCGTTCATGGGTCGATGAGGGTTGGGCATCCCTTATAAGCTTAACGACAGCTGAGGCAGGTCATCCGGCCTCACGGTGCCGGTTTTCGAGGGTCTTACCAACCCTAAAGCCGCCATCGCCTTCACCGTGCTGTAACCGAAGTCGAATTCTTCGGCGGAATGCGAC
>CAZZWE010000255.1:0-2079 GCA_964657675.1 uncultured Steroidobacteraceae bacterium | reverse complement strand
GATTCGGCCTCCGCTCGAGCAGCCCAGGCCTTGGTTCCCTGACATGAATCCATGGCACGCTGGTACGCCCCGCGTGCGCTGGTGCGAGCCACGTATTCCTTCTCTGCCTTTCCGAGAACGACGCCGCCCGCTCTCTTGGCCAACTCCAGCGCATAGGTGACGGAGATATCGGCCGCCGTGAAGGCATCGCCCGCCAAATAGGGTGAGCGTGCAAGCTGGCGCGTCACCAGCCCGAGCCGGCTATCGAATACATCCTGCGCCTGACGCGCGCTCCAATTGTCTCGTTGCGCCGGCGGTGCGAAGTTGCGGGCGCCGACGACAAAGAAAATGGAAGCCGCGAGACCCGCCTCGCCCAGGTGCAGGTACTGTTGATAGGCTGGGAACGCGGGATCATGCGGTGCGGGGGCGAGTGGCGTCGGTCCGTAGCGCGCCATCAGATATTCCATGATCGCAATGGACTCGACCATCGTCACCTCGCCATCCACGATCGCAGGGATAAACCCCGCGGGGTTGATGGCCAGGAACTCGGGATCTTTCTCGACGCCCGCCAATAGATCCACCGGCCTCAGCCGATACGCAAGGCCCATCTCCTCCAGCAGCCAGACAACTCGGAAACCTCTGCCTTCTCCGAAGACGGTGATCATGCCGCGACTCCTTCTAGTTCGGCCCTACTGAGTGAATTGAGCTTTTATCAGCCCAGCATCAATCAACTTCTGAACGGTCACCCCATCGTGACCCGGCACGATGCTGATACCGGGCTCGGCCTCATGCAGCCCATGCAGCGCGGCGAGTTCGCCGAACACGGCGGCGCGATCTTCCTTGATGATGAATTGCGTCACAAGACGCGGCCGCTCGCGCTGCAGTTCAACGTTCCGCATGTGCCAGGCGACATCGCCCAACAACAGATATTCCTTACCGTCCGTCGTTCGAACAAAGACCATCTGACTACCCGGCGTATGGCCCGGCGACTTAATGAGGACCATTCCCGGCGCCACGGCGTCGTATCGTGGGTAGTCGAGCGGCGCATAGCCGTCCAACACGTGATCCGGAAATTTGGCCGGCTTCATCGCAGCGTAATTTGCCAGTTGTTCACGAGTCAGCTTGGTCGCAGGCAAGAGCGCCGCAAGATTCGGGTGGGTCGTGAGGCCCCCGATGTGATCTGCATGCTCGTGTGTCACCACGATGAGCGAAGCCTGCGTCATGGCGGCCTGCATGCGGGCAAAGGCCGCCGGATCGAAAGACGCCAGACTGTCGCCGCCGATTTCTTTGGTAAAAGCCGTATCGATGATGGCGGAGATCTGCGGATACACCACCCGATAGGAAAACACCGGCACGTCCGTCGGCTTCCAATCGTCGCCGGCAACCACAATGGCCGCAGGCGGCGTAATCAGCGCAATTCTTTCAGCTTCAACCGCAACGGGCTTGTCGCCGGGGACGGCGCCCGCCAGAAGTCGAATCTCGCCGATGTCCAAGGCGTACTTCGTGTCGCTCGGCACATGGTTTTCAACGACGAACCAATAGTAAGCGGCCGCAACGATCACGAAGAGCACGCATGCGCCAATAAGAGTGTTGCGGACCCAACGTTTCATTGGTTACTTCTACTTGCATATTGCAATGGGTCTTGAGATTGCCAAAAAGCACCGCATAATGCAACTGGTACGCCTCGTTGCAGGCAGTGGATCAAGACATGCGAGAAACCGGCCGCTCGGGCTGCCCCATCAACCTCACCTTGGAAACGCTCGGCGACCGCTGGAGCCTGATTGTGATCCGCGATGTGATGTTTGGGAATCGTCGCTACTTCGGCGAGTTACTGCGGCGTTCAGAGGAGGGAATCGCCTCGAACATACTGGCCAATCGACTGAAGCACCTGGTCAGCGCCGGCCTGCTGTCGCGCGTGGCCGACCCGACTCATCAACAGAAGGCGATTTACAGCCTTACAGAGGCCTCGATAGAGCTGGTGCCACTGCTCGCGCAAATGGGGGCGTGGGGTCGCAAACACACACGCCCTTCAAAAGAACTTTCGATCCGCGCGCAACTCCTCGAAGAAGGCGGCCCGAGGCTTTGGCAGGCGTTCATGGC
>CAZZWE010000254.1:0-2089 GCA_964657675.1 uncultured Steroidobacteraceae bacterium | reverse complement strand
TCAATCTTCAGCCCGACATTGCCTTCCCGTTGGTGGGCGTGACCATCTCACAGCCCGGTGCCGCGCCGGCGGAGATGGAAACCCAGATTGCCCAAAAGGTGGAAGGCTCGATTTCCAACGTCAACAATGTGCACCACATCGAGACCGAGATCACAGAGGGATCGGTGGTCATCAACGTGGAGTTCTTGATCGGCACTCCGATCGACCGCGCAGTCACCGATGTGCGTGACGCTGTGGCCAAGGTACGGCCTGACTTGCCGCAAACCATCACCGAGCCGCAGGTCGCCCGTATGAACGTCGATGGCGGTCCGATCGCGATCTACGCGCTCTCTACCACCAACAAAACTCCCGCCGAGCTTAGTTGGACCATCGACAACACCATCAATAAACGGCTGCTGTCCATCGTCGGCGTGGCGCAGGTGCAGCGAATGGGCGGTGTGCAACGAGAAATTCGCGTCGAACTCGATCCGAGCCGATTGCAAGCGCACGGCTTGACCGCGGTGCAGGTCAACGAGCAGCTGCGCGATCTGAATGTCGATGCGCCGGGCGGCCGGGCGCAGATCGGCGGCGGCGAGCAAGCGATTCGCGTATTGGGCGGTGCCAAGAGCGCCACGGCCCTGGGCGATGTGCAGATTTTCACTGCTGGCGGCCGATTTGTCCGCCTCGGCGAACTCGCCGATGTGCACGACGGCATCGGTGAAGTAGTGGGCTCGGCCCGCTGGAATGGCCGCACCGCCGTGCCATTCAGCGTTTGGAAAGCCAAGGGCGCATCCGAGGTCAGCACGGGTAAGGCCGTCGATGCCGAGCTCGACAAGATTTTGAAAGCGAATCCCGACCTGCAGTTGGAGAAAATTTTCACGACAGTGCCACACACCATCAACACCTATCATTCCTCGCTGGAGGCCTTGGTGGAGGGCTCGCTGCTGTCGGTGGCGGTGGTGTGGTTCTTTCTGCGCAGCTGGCGCGCGACCTTGATTTCGGCGCTGGCCATTCCGCTGTCGGCGGTCCCTACTTTTTTCTTTCTGCAGATGATGGGTTTCACGCTCAACTCGATCACGCTGCTGGCGTTGTCGCTGGTGGCCGGTGTTTTGGTGGACGATGCCATCGTTGAAATAGAGAATATCGTGCGCCACATGCGCATGGGCAAGAGCGGTTTCCAGGCGGCCCTGGACGCCTCCGATGAAATCGGCCTCGCCGTGGTGGCCACCTCGTTCACCATCATCGCCGTATTCCTGCCGGTGAGTTTTATGAGCGGCATCAGCGGTCAATTCTTCAAGCAATTTGGCCTCACCGTGGCGGTGGCGGTCTTTATTTCATTGCTGGTGGCGCGGCTCATCACGCCGGTGCTTGCCGCGTATTCGTTGCACCCGGAGTCTCTGGCGGTGCATGGCGAGGATGGTCCCATCATGACGCGCTACATGGCGCTGCTGCGCTGGTGCGTCGCGAATCGCTGGAAGACCATCGCAGCCGGGACGCTGTTCTTCGTGGTGTCGGTGGCGGAGCTCGCGGCCATTCCCAAAGCCTTCGTACCCGCGGAGGATTTTTCGACTTCGCAGGTGAGTGTCGAACTGCCTCCTGGGGGCACCTTGCAGGACACTGAGCGGGTCTCGGCCAATGCGGTGGCTTTGATTCGCGCCACGCCCGAAGTGCTCGATGCCGTCGAATTGATCGGTGGCGGCGGCGACGCCACTCGCACGGCCACCATTTTCGTGAGTTTGAAGCCGCGTAAACAGCGGGCCATCAGTCAGAAGCAGTGGGAACAGAAAATCGGGCCGCTGCTCGCGCAAGTGCCTGATGGCCGGGTGTCGATTGACAATCAAAGCTTCGGTGGCGGCCGCGACTTAGGGTTTTATTTGGTAGGCGACGATCCGGCGGCCGTGCAGCTGGCTGGCGAGAAAGTCGTGGCCGAACTGCGCGGCCTCAATCAGCTGCGCAATCCGCGCATCAATACGGATCTGCCGCGTCCGGAAATCGTGGTGCACCCGCGGCTCGACATCGCGGCGCAACTCGGTGTCAGCGTGCAAAGCATCAGCCAGACCATCCGCATCGCCACCATCGGTGATTTGCCGCAAAACGGTGCCAAGTTCTC
>CAZZWE010000253.1:0-2249 GCA_964657675.1 uncultured Steroidobacteraceae bacterium | reverse complement strand
GTGCTGCGGCAATCCATCATCGACGCCGCGCGGCAGCTTGAGTCTGAAATCCGCGGGCGCGCGGAAATCCAGTCGCTGCTGGTGCAATCACAGAAAATGGAAGCGATGGGCCACCTTACCAGTAGCGTGGCCCATGACTTTAACAACATGCTCGCGGCAATCATTGGCAGCTACAGTCTGATCCGGCGCTGGTCTAATTCGGACAAGATACTCGACATCGTCACGCGCGGCGAACAGGCCGCGTCTCGTGCCACGCTATTGATCCGCCAATTGCTCGCATTCGCACGGCGTGACGAAATTGCCCCGGAAATGCTGGATGTTTCGGTGGCGCTGTCCGACATGAAAGACCTTATCTGCCACGCCATCGGGTCAGCTTTAGTTTGCACAATCGACGTTCCCGCCACGATTTGGCCGATTGTCGTCGATCCAAATCAACTGGGCGTTGCCATTCTCAACCTCGCCGTCAATGCGCGTGACGCGATGCCGAATGGCGGTGAAGTGACGATTGCTGCGCGCAATTTGTTACCCGGCGCTGAGAGCGGCGCGGCGGCAGGCAGCTACGTAGCGATCTCGGTGCGCGATACCGGCCACGGTATGCCGGCGGCTACCCTCGCACGTGCAAAAGAAGCATTCTTCACGACCAAGCCCGCGGGCCAAGGCACCGGCCTCGGGCTGGCGACAGTGCAGGAATTCGCCCATAAGTCCGGCGGTTGGCTGAATATCGACAGCACGCCAGGCAAAGGCACGACCGTGGAGATTATGATTCCCCGCGCTTCGATGCTTGCAAGCTCACCTGAGCGGACCGCCGCGCTCAAGGAAATCTCTGCCCCCAGCTTTGCACTGCATGGCCAAGCCAACATTCTCCTGGTCGAGGATGACGAGCAGGTTCGCCCGCTGACCGCAGAGTATTTGCGCGACCTTGGTTATGATGTGACGGAGGCTGCAACCGCCGAAGCGGCACTTATATTGCTTCACCTCATGAAAAGCGTAGATTTGTTGATGACGGACGTGGCATTGCCGGGCCAGGACGGCATTGCGTTAGCGGCGCGCCTGAGGATCGACAAACCGGACTTACCGGTGTTGTTTATTACGGGTGCGGCGCAGCAGCCGAGCCTTATCCATGAGATCGTCGTCCGCAAGCCCTATGCCGACCATGAATTGGCAAAGGCCGTTCTTGCAGCACTTGGACGGAAGGTCATTCTGGACCCGGGCAAGGCCGAGCCACTATTGTCGCGGCTGACGCATCCGGGCCTGCGGGCCATTTTACTGGACTGGCACGTCATCAAGGCGGACGGCGAGGGGTATCCCAATCCCGCACGTCTCGACCCCACGCGCTACGGCCTGGCGCCCAACGCCTTTACTGCCATAATCGAGTCGGCTGAGCCGCCATTGTTCCACTATGTCAATGTCGGTAGCGAGTTGGTTCGGGAACTTGCCCGGCGCGGCGTGGAACTTGTCAGCCCGGAGGCGGCCGGTGACGATGTCGTGGGAACGCTCGATGGCGCCTACCGCCGGTGCGTCAAGACAGCCGCGCCGGTTCTTCAAGCTGCGCATTTCGATTTCGGAGATGGCAGTCCGTATGCCACCCAACGGCTGATCCTGCCGGCCTCTGCGGACGGCGTGGCCATCACACATCTCATTGGTATTGTACTGTTCGGACACAATGGCGCGGAGAGGGCCTGACCATCATGAATTCATCAAGTCAGTCGGTAGCGGCGTCCCCAACGCTCGAATTTGACGTGCCGGCGTTGGCGGAGGCGGTCGACCGCCTTCCGGCTGCCGAGGTCGACCAGCTGCCCTTCGGCGCGGTCCATCTGGACAGGGACGGCAAAGTTATTTTCTTCAGCGTTGCGGAACGCAAGCTTTCCGGTTTCACGGCGGAGACCCTCAAGCGGCCGTTCTTTACGGACATTGCGCCGTGCATGAACAACGCCGCGTTCAAGGGGCGGATCGATCGCGCGCTCGCCGCTGGCAAGCTGGACATACGGTTTGACCATATCGGCGATTTCGATGACGCGGCGAAGGCGCTGACCGTGCGCGTTCAGTCGGCGAGCGACGGTGGTATCTGGATTTTCATGCGCCGCGAGGTTTAGCCCCCCGCGCATTGTCAGATGGTAACGCGCTTTGCAACTCCGGTGATGCCCACGGATGGGCACCACCGGATAACGCGGATTTAGAAATTAACCTGGTTGCGCAGTGCGAACGTGTTGAAGCTCGCCTGCTTGGCCGTGGTGCCACCGGGGACGGTG
>CAZZWE010000252.1:0-2462 GCA_964657675.1 uncultured Steroidobacteraceae bacterium | reverse complement strand
GGCCTCGAGCTTGGCGACGATGGCCTCCGGCAATGCGATGAACAGTTCATTGGCCTGCACCGGGTGCAGCACGCGCGCGCCGGCGATGGAACTTAAGCCCGCCGCCAGTCGGGTGGCGCTCGAATTGGCGTGCTGCGCGTTATTCAGCCACAGACCGTCATTCAGATACGCCAACAACTGCGCGCTCAAAAAACGCTGCTTCGACCATAGATGACCGGCACGCTTGCGGCGGCGTTCGAAATCTTCGCCTTGGGCCGGATTGAAAAACACCACGGCCTCCGCGCACAGCGCGCCGTTCTTGGTGGCTCCCAATGACAGCACGTCGACGCCCTGCTTCCAAGTTGCCTCCGCGGGCGTACAGCGCAGATGCGCCACGGCATTGGCAAAACGCGCGCCATCCATATGCAGGGGCAGCGACAGACGCTTGGCCACGGTGCCTAAGGCCGCCAACTCGCGCAGGTCGTAGACCGTGCCCCATTCGGTGGCTTGCGTCACGCTGATGGCGGCGGGTTTCACGTGGTGCACGCCCATGTCATTCGCCAAGGCCACCGCGGCCTCGACCTGCTGCGGACGAATTTTGCCGTCGCTGGCCGGCAGTCCGATGAGTTTGGCGCCGCCGCTGAAGAACTCCGGCGCGCCGCATTCATCCGTGACGATGTGAGCCGCTTCATAGCAATAGATGGCGCCGAAGGGGGGCACCAGCTGCGACAAGGCCAGGGAGTTCGCTGCGGTGCCGGTGGTGACGGGGAACACGCTCACCGCTTTTTCGAATAGTTCGCTGACATGCGCCTGCAAGCGCGCACTGAGGTCATCATTGCCATAAGAAGCCACAGAGCCGTGATTGGCGGCATCGATGGCCGCCATCACCGCATCGCACGCCGGTGTCACATTGTCGCTGCTGAAGTTTCGCCCCACGGGTGTTCCTTAAATGAATTGGCCGATTGTATGCGAGTCAGGCCCACCCACTCGACGCGAACTCAAAGCTCTCACCTTCGCGCTGCCAGATGGCCGCTTCGCGGCGCACGGTCAGGAACCACGTATGCTGCTCCAGAGGCTTTAGCGGCTTGAAGCAACTCGGCGTCAACACGGCGACTGCGCCACCGTGCAGCGGGTCGCGCACCGACTCGTAACGAATGGCATCGACTCCCGCCTCGCGTGCCACTCGCGCAAAGCCTTGGGTGGCTTGGTAGTTGCGCGGATCGGTCCAATCGGCGCGCGCACGTTTGAACGGCGCGTCGGTCAAATCCACCAATTGGCCATCGATTCCGGCGCGAAAGACCGTCTGCGGCGAGGGTCCGAGGGCTTCCAAGGCAGCGCTGTCCATCAAAAAACGCCAGCGCCAAAAACCCAATTCGGCGCACGCCGTGCGTTCACGTTCCGCGCCGTACCAGATGCCGGGGTCGCTCGGCGCGCGAAATCTCGAACCGATGGGCGAGGTGTATCGAAACGGCGTCGCCAGCAGAAAATGCAAGGCGGCGGCATCGACGGGCAGGCTCGGTTTGCTGCCCTCGAGGACTGATTCAAGCACGGCCTGCTCCTCGACGCTTGCCACCAAGCGCAGCGTGGAGGCGATATGCTGAGCTTCGACGGCACGCCATAGGCGCCGTGTGGCCCGCCCCGCCTCAGATGCGACCGCGCGCGGCGTCCAGGTATTGGACGACACGAACCAAGCCTTCGGTGCTGCGGATCAAATCGATGGGACGGCCGATCAAACCCTGGTTGTCCCCATGAAGCCATGCCCGGGCCGCCGCGTCGTTCGAACCGATCAACGCATCCAGCGAGCGGAACAGTCGCACGAACAGCGCGCCCAACTCCCATTCCTTCTTTTGCTCATCGAGGGCATAGGTGCCGTTGGCCATACGCGATACGGTCGAGGGACTTAAGCCCAACACCTGCGCAAGCGCGGCTTGTGTAAGTTCGAGCAAGGCCGAGGCGCGCATGACGGCGCCGGTCAACACCTGACGCGGTTCGGGGCGGGAAGCGGGTAATGAACGCGGCATACAACCTATAGAAACATTAATTGCGTTTGCATTCTACAGAAATATTGCACTGCCTGCAAAACCGGGTGACATAAAAGCGCGTAAAGCTGTCATCCGTCACAGTATTTTAGGGGTTTTCGCCCGGCAAAACCCAGTGCGTGAACTGCGTCGAAGTCCTGGCATACGCGTGTATCAACAACAGAATGAGTCGCATAGGATTTGTCTTACAGCGCCTACCTTAGGTGAATCGAAGACTTTGGAGCACAAAATGTCGCGCGGGCAAAACCCGTTGATGTTGATGATGGCACTCTCGTTGCCCGGGGCGGCCAACGCGCTGGGCTTGGGCGAAATACACGTCGATTCTGCCTTGAATGAGCCGCTCGCCGCTGAGATCGACATTGTCGGCGCAACCTCCGAAGAATTGGCGGGCCTCACCGCAACCATCGCCAGCCGCGAAACCTTTTTGAAATTCGGCGCCGATCG
>CAZZWE010000251.1:0-2483 GCA_964657675.1 uncultured Steroidobacteraceae bacterium | reverse complement strand
CTTACGCGCGCCAATTCGTGCAGCCCTCCTCGCGCCCGGACGTGGACGCCATTTTCGGCATTCCGCCGACCGTTGCCATCGAGCAGCGCACCAGCCGCGGCGGTCACAAGAGTACGGTGGCCACCCTCACCGAGATTTACCATTTCTTGCGGCTGCTTTACGTCAAGCTGGGGGTTCAATACTGCCCTACCTGTGAGGCGCGCATTGAGCCGCAGTCCGTCGAAGCGATTGCGGCGCGTTTGCTCACCGAGTATCGCGGCAAAACCATCGCGCTGTATGCACCGCTGATCGTGGCCCGCAAGGGCCTGTACACCGCGCTCGCCAAATGGGCACGCGGCAAGGGGTATGCGCAGCTACGGGTCGATGGCGAGCTGCTGCCCACGGCCAAATGGCCACGGCTCGACCGGTTCACTGAACATCACATTGAACTGCCCGTCGGACAGGTCAAGGTCAGCGCGTCCGCAGAAACGGAACTGCGCGCCCTGCTCGACACGGCGTTGGAACATGGCAAGGGGGTAGCCCATGTTCAACTGATCGCGGCAGCGGGAAAGCCTGCAGGGGATGCCGCGGTATTTTCCACCAAGCGGGCCTGCCCCAACTGCGGCACCGGTTTTCCCGAACTCGATCCGCGGCTGTTCTCTTTCAACTCCAAACATGGCTGGTGCAAAGGCTGCTTTGGCACCGGCCTCACGCTGCCGGAATTCGATGCCGAGCAAACCGGCGAGGAATCTGCCTGGCGCGAAGATGCAGAGGCGCCCGCGGAAGTTTGTGCGGATTGCAGCGGTCAGCGCCTGAACCAGGTGGCGTTGCATGTGCTGTTCCGCGATCAGTCCATCGCTGCGCTGACCGATTTGGCGGTGCAGGATTTCTCGGGCGTGCTGCAGAAACTCAAACTGGTCGGACGCGAGCGCGAGATCGCGCGCGATCTGCTGGCGGAACTCGCCGCACGCACCACGTTCCTGTGCGACGTGGGCTTGGGGTATTTGCAGTTAAACCGCGCCGCGCCGACGTTGTCCGGCGGCGAGGCGCAGCGCATCCGCTTGGCCGCGCAACTCGGGTCGAACTTGCAGGGTGTTTGCTACGTACTCGATGAACCCACCATCGGCCTGCATCCACGCGACAACATGACCCTGCTCGACACCTTGGATCGCCTGCGCTCCAAGGGCAACACGCTGGTGGTGGTGGAACACGATGAGGACACCATCCGCCGCGCCGACCATGTGATCGACCTCGGGCCGGGCGCGGGCACCCGCGGCGGTCAATTGGTGGCGCAGGGCACCGCCAACGAACTGGCGCAGCTGGGCAATTCCGCCACGGGGCGCTGCCTGGCAACGCCGTTGCAACATTCGCGCTCGCGCCGCCGCCCCGTCACGCGGCAAACGCCCTCGATCGAGGTCCGCGGCGCCACACTGCACAACCTGCGCAAGGCCGACGCACGCGTCCCCTTGGGACGATTGACGGTTGTGACCGGCGTCTCCGGGTCCGGCAAATCCTCGTTGGCACGCGACGTACTGCTGAGCAATTTGAAACGCCTGGTCGCGCGGCCGACGCGTGCCGAGCGGGCCAGTAAGAAAACCGTATCCGTGGAGGGCTGTGGGGGCATTGAAGGATGGCAGCCGGTCAGCCGGGTGCTGGAAGTCGATCAGACGCCCATCGGCAAGACCCCCCGCTCCTGTCCGGCCACCTACATCGGCTTTTGGGATTCCATCCGCCGCCTGTACGCCGACACCACCGAAGCGCGCATGCGCGGCTTCACCGCCAGCCGATTTTCGTTCAATACCGCGGGCGGCCGCTGCGAGGCCTGCGAAGGTCAAGGCATGCAGCGCATCGAAATGAGTTTCTTGCCCGACGTGCAGGTGTTGTGCGATACCTGCAATGGCAAACGCTTCAATCCTGAAACCTTGAGTATTTTGTTCAAGGGCAAGAGTATTGGCGATGTACTGGCGATGAGCGTCGATGACGCCCTGGAGTTCTTTGCAGCACAACGCAGTATTCATCATCCGATCAAGCTACTGGCCGACGTGGGCTTGGGCTATTTGAGTCTCGGACAGCCCAGTCCCACGCTATCCGGCGGCGAAAGTCAGCGCATCAAACTGGTCACCGAACTTTCCAAGGTTCGCACTGACGAGTTGGGCCAGGACATCGCCCGACGCGAGGGCCAGCACACACTGTACGTGCTCGATGAGCCTACCGTGGGTTTGCATATGGCGGACGTGGAAAAGCTGGTGGGCGTGCTGCACCGACTCGTCGATACGGGCAACACCGTGGCGGTGATCGAACACAACCTCGACATCATGGCGGAAGCCGATTGGCTGATCGACTTAGGCCCCGAAGGCGGCTCCGGCGGCGGACGCGTGGTTGCGCAAGGGTCGCCGGAGAGCGTCATTGCCAAACCCGAGAAAAGCCACACCGCGAGAATCCTCAAGGAATTCCTGAAAGAGCGAGGTGTTGATTAAGGGTGCGGCCGGCTAGGTGCGGCCGGC
>CAZZWE010000250.1:0-2576 GCA_964657675.1 uncultured Steroidobacteraceae bacterium | reverse complement strand
GTCTCCATGCAACTTTCCCTCCTTCAGCTTCTTCAGATGCGCTTGCATGACGTCAACGGGAGAAACCGCCTTCGTGCGGATCAGCTCGGCAAGTGTGGTCGCGTCGGCGTAAGTGAGATTGGCGCTCATTGGCACTTCCTAGAGGCTTCTGGTGGGGTCTGTGAGGCTCGTAAGGCCGCCCACGGGCGGGCGACAATCTTCCGTGCCCATGGGCTCTCAGAGCGTCGGGTGCAGGTTCCGCACGGTGCTGACGCTTTCGAGCAGCGCGCCAACATGCAGGATAGTCGACTCCGCCTGCCATTTGGCGACGATCTGCACATTTATCGGCAGCCCTTCTGCGCTCGTCCCAAACCGCATCGCCAAACCGGGCAGGCCGGTAATGTTGAGCGGCACGGTTGCACCTTGCATATAGGACGCATCGACGGTCTGCCCGTCGATCGTGAATTCTGACACGCCGTGCTTAAAGGCCGGAACCGGCAGAACGTGTGTGATCAGCGCGTCGTAGCGCGAAAAATAGTCGGCATAACCGTCCCGGATGCGCTCGGCCGCTTGTTCGGCCTCGATAAAATCCGCCATCGAGGTGTCGGGCGTCGAAAGCATCGCCTTTGCCATCTTGTACATCTCGTGCTCATGACCGGCTGTCGCTTCACGAAACGCCGGCTTCATCTCCATGACGTGGAGCTTGGTGTATACGTCGAGCGGAAAGTCACGCTCCAGCGCCGGAATGCCTACCTCCTCGACAAACACGCCAATGTTGCTCAACGCGGTCGCCGCGGCCTTGACCGTCGCCGCCACGGCGGGATCGACCGGCCCGAAGCCAGGGCCAACCATCCAGCCCACCCGAAGCTGGCGATGAGTCTGGCTGCCGATGCCGGCATCAAACTCGACCGTGCTGGTGGCAAACCCATCCTGGCCGTCTGGCCCGGCAAGTTGCGACAATGCGAGAGCCAGGTCGCGGATAGAGTGAGCCATCGGCCCGACATGCCAGAAGCGGCGCGGCACGCGCGGCCAAATGCCCGTCATCGGCACGCGGCCATATGTCGCCTTCAGCGATGAGATACCGGTTTCGGACGCTGGGCCCCGAACGGAAATGGCGAGATCGGTGCCAAGACCAATCGGCGACATGCCCGCGGCAATGGCGGCCGCTTCACCGCCGCTTGAACCACCTGGCGTGCGGGTCAAGTCCCACGGATTGTTCGATCGGCCCGTAAGCAGGTTATCGGTCTCGACCATATAGGAGAATTCAGGAAGGTTGGTCTTGGCCAGCAGGATACCACCGGCCTTTTTCATGCGCGCAACGCTCGTCGCGTCAGTCTCGGGAACGCGACCCTTGAAAATCGGCGAGCCGCGCTGGGTCGCCACATCCGCAGTGTCGATCGAATCCTTCACGGTGAACGGGACACCGTGCAGCGGGCCGAGTTCGTCGCCGGCGAGGACCGCAGCCTCCGCCGCCTTTGCGGCGTCGAGCGCACCGGTTGCGAGTGTCACGATAGCATTGATCTTAGGGTTCACCGCCGCAACGCGATCCAAATGCGCCTGTAACACCTCAACTGGCGAGACTTTCTTAGTGCGGATCAATTCCGCGAGCGTGGTCGCATCTGAAAAAATGATATCTCTAGTCACGCAGTATCTCCTGACTTCCTAAACATTGCGGCGAAGTCCTATCGGCTCAGTGGGCGGCAAAGCAGATGGTAGGTCGTTCTTGATGAGCTTGATGAAGTTACCTGGGACTTTGTCGAACGTCGCGTTGCGTACCCGGCGCCTGCACAATTTGGGCCGTCATCAGCTTGTCAACAGTGATCGGCAGCGAGCGGCTGTATGGGGCAACAGGAATCCCCGGTGAAATGACAGCTTACCCTCCACACCATTATCGAGAATAAGCTCTACGCTGCACCCGCCCGAGTAAATTGGCGTAAATCGTTGCGGGTCCGGAGGGACTGAGTTCGCCAATGTTTGCGAAAGGGCTAAGTGGCGCCGCTGCTGAGATCATCGCGGGCGGCTAGCCAGGCTTCGCGCTCCCATCCCTCAGCAACGGTGTTTGCTGAAGCATCTGTCAAAAGTTCGTGATATCGCCAAATCAGCCAATAATTGCCGCCCGTCACGTTCAGCGCCAGTACAGCGACGGCGCTCCCCTGATCTATGATCGGCTCGGCAACCCGCCCTGGCGTATGTCGAATTTACGTCAATTGATCAGGCGGCCGCGAATGGCTGTGATAGGCCCCACTGCGTAGCCAAAGGAATGAGTGACACTCCTTGACCGCATCGGCTCTTAGGAGATCAGGATGAACGTTTTCATCGTTGGTATCGCAGGAGGCGTGGGCAGACGGGTAGCAAAGCTGCTTCTGGAGCGCGGCCACCGGGTTGATGGCTTTGTCCGGCAACCCGAGAAGAGCACCGATTTGGCAAAGAGCGGGATCTCCACCACCCCGGGCGACATCGTCAAAATGTCAGCTTCTGAAATCGCGTCCGCGCTGTTTGGGAATGACGCCATCGTCTTTTCAGCGGGTGCGGGTGGCTGCGACAGTGCGGAAGCTACCACGCAGGTAGATGGTGACGGTCCGCTGAAACTCGCGGCC
>CAZZWE010000249.1:0-2640 GCA_964657675.1 uncultured Steroidobacteraceae bacterium | reverse complement strand
TGCCAAAAAGGGCGACGCGGCGAAGGGCGATGCGAAGGCGCCTGCGAAGAAAGACGCCAAGAAATAGCGTTTATTGGTGGGTTGGAATTCCAAGGGCCGTCAACCGACGGCCCTTGGTGTTTGTAAGGTTGGGTAGAAATCGATGGCTGGTTTACCGTTACGCATCATTGTCGGCTTGGGCAATCCAGGGCCTGAACATCAGGTGACACGCCACAACGCGGGTTTCTGGTTCGTGGACCTGCTTGCGCGCCGTCATGGCGGGGAATTTCGCGATTACCGCAAGTATTCGGGTGAGACTGCGCGAATCACCATTGCTGAGCGCGAGCTTTTGTTGCTCAAACCAACCACGTATATGAACCGTAGCGGACTGTCGATTCGTCAGATCAGTGATTTTTTCAAAATCGCGCCCGAAGAGATTTTGGTGGCGCACGATGAATTGGATTTGCCGGTGGGCACCGTACGGCTCAAGCAGGGCGGTGGTCACGGCGGTCACAATGGATTGCGCGATACCATCGCCCACATTGGCGAGGCTTTCTGGCGCCTGCGCTTAGGCATCGGTCATCCCGGCAACAAGGCCGAAGTGATCGACTATGTACTAACGCGCGCTCCACGCGCCGAAGAAGATTTGATCCTGGAAACCATCAGCACTACCGCTGATGTTATGCCGTTACTTCTAGAACAAGGCGCTGAACGCGCCATGACGCGGCTGCACAGCCGCGTAGGGAAAGCTTAATGCCCATCCGCTGCGGAATCGTCGGTCTACCCAACGTCGGCAAGTCGACGCTGTTCAACGCGCTGACGCGCGCACAAATTGCCGCCGAGAACTACCCGTTCTGCACCATTGATCCCAACGTGGGCGTGGTGCCGGTCCCTGATCCACGCATGGAAAAACTGGCCGAGATCGTCCATCCGGAAAGAATCCTGCCAACGACGGTGGAATTCGTCGACATCGCGGGACTGGTCGCGGGCGCCTCCAAGGGCGAGGGCCTTGGCAATAAATTTCTGGCGCACATCCGCGAAGTCGATGCCGTGGCGCATGTGGTGCGCTGCTTCGAGAATGACGACATCATCCATGTCGCCGGCAAGATCGACCCCGCGAGTGACATCGAGGTCATCAATACCGAATTGGCATTGGCCGACCTCGACAGCGTGGAGCGTGCCTTTCAAAAGGCGCAAAAGTCCGCCAAGACCGCGGATAAGGATGCCATCAAGCTGCGGGATGTGCTCGAGAAAGTCCGCGTGCAGCTCAACCAGGCCAAACCGGTGCGATTGCTCAACTTGGATCCGGTGGAGCACGCCCTGCTGCGTGACCTGCATTTATTGACCGACAAACCGGTGATGTATGTGGCGAACGTCGATGAGAGCGGATTCACCAACAATCCGCGGCTGGATCGCGTGAGAGAACTCGCGGCCGCCGAAGGCGCCATCGTGGTACCGGTGTGCGCGGCCATTGAAGCCGAGATTGCACAGCTCGATGAAGTCGATCGGGCGGAATTTCTCGCGGAGTTGAAATTGGACGAGCCGGGATTGAACCGGGTGATTCGCGGCGGCTACTCGTTGCTGGGTCTGCAAACTTATTTCACGGCAGGCGAGAAAGAAGTGCGCGCGTGGACGGTGCATGCCGGCGCTACGGCTCCTCAAGCAGCGGGTGTGATCCATACGGACTTTGAAAAGGGCTTCATCCGTGCCGAAGTGATCGCTTACGACGACTACATTGCCTACAAGGGTGAAGCCGGCGCCAAGGAACACGGCAAGCTGCGGTTGGAAGGCAAGGAATACATCGTCAAGGAAGGCGACGTGATGCACTTTCGCTTCAATGTATGATTGAACCGACACCGCGAACGGGCTGGTACGGCTTGGAATAAATGCATAGAGGTGATGCTCAAGAGGGAACCTGCCGGCCGTGAGCGACCGCCTAGGACCCGTGTTTTTGAGCTACGCGTCGCAGGATCTGGCCGCTGCGAAGCGCATTGCCGAGACGCTTGGCGCGGCGGGTATTGAAGTCTGGTTCGATCAGAGCGAGTTGCGCGGCGGCGATCAGTGGGACCGGAAAATCCGCCGGGAGGTCAATGACTGCGCACTGTTCATCGCCGTCATTTCCGCGCACACCGAGCAACGACGGGAAGGCTATTTCCGGCTGGAGTGGAAGCTGGCGGTCGACCGCTCGCAGATGATGGATGACGATGCGGCTTTCTTGATGCCCGCCGTCATCGATAACACCAAAGAATCGACCGCGCGGGTGCCCGATCGGTTTCGTCATGTGCAGTGGATGAATTTGCCCGACGGTCGAATGCCTGAGCGAGTCGTCCAGCATCTGGTCGCGCTGCTTCAAGGCGGCGACCGCGCTGAACCTCGGTCTGCTCCCGCCAGTGGGCCAATCAAAAACTCCGCGGGTCGTGTCCCGGTCTTCCGTTGGCTTTGGGCGGGGGGTTTGCTGTTCGCCCTCGCGCTTTGCGCCGCGTGGATCGTCTGGCATCGGCCTGCAAGTGTTGCATCGACAGCGGAGATCAAGGCGCCATCGCATCCGCGCATCGCAGTGCTGCCGTTCGAGAATCTGTCGTCGGATTCGGCCAATGCGTTTTTTGCCGACGGGCTCCACGAAGAATTGCTGACGACTCTGGCCAATGACACCAAGGGGCT
>CAZZWE010000248.1:0-2679 GCA_964657675.1 uncultured Steroidobacteraceae bacterium | reverse complement strand
GACGGAAAAACCGTGCTGCATATCACCCATTCAATCGAAGAGGCCGTCAGCCTCGCCGACCGGATCGTGGTGTTTGGACGCCGCGGCAAGATTACGGCCAGTTTTTTGACGGCAGGATTCGACATCGAGGCCTTGCGGCGTCGGATTTACCAACAGGTGAGCGATACGGAGACAGATGGGCCTCCTGAAGCCATGCATATATGACCGGCACGGAGAAGGCGCCCGCCTTTTCGCTGCGCATTCCGCTGATCGTGGCCTGTGCGTTCTTCATGGAAAATCTCGACAGCACTGTCATTGCCACGGCGGTGCCGCAGATGGCGCATTCGTTCGGTGAAAGCCCGATTGCACTCAATGCGGGTGTCACGGTCTACATGCTGACCCTTGCGGTCTTCATTCCCTTGAGCGCATGGGTGGCCGATCGCTTCGGCCCCCGTAACGTGTTCGGCTCGGCGATTGTATTGTTTACTGCCGCCTCGATGCTCTGTGGTGTCAGTCAATCGCTGCCGCAGTTTGTCGCGGCGCGCGCCTTGCAAGGCATCGGCGGCGCGATGATGGTGCCCGTGGGCCGCATCATCGTGGTTCGCAACGCGCTGAAGTCGCAGATGCTGCGCGCCATGGCGTTTTTGACGTGGCCCGCCCTGGTGGGCCCCATCGTCGGTCCCTCCGTGGGAGGGTTCATCGCCACCTATTCCTCATGGCGCTGGATCTTTTATATGAATGTCCCCATTGGCATCCTGGGCGCCGTGCTCGTGTGGCGGCTGTTATCCAATCAGACCTCGGGGGCTACGCGCAGCTTCGATAAGCGCGGATTCTTCCTCAGCAGCATCACCTTGATCAGCCTGATGTGGGGCATGGGTTCGCTGGCGCAGGATCAGGTGTCGTACGTGCAAAGCGTCGGCCTGCTTGTTGTTGCGCTGGCTGCCGGCGCAATGGCGCTTCGGCATATGCTCACCGTCCCGCACCCGCTGATCGATCTAAAGCCATTTCGCATCGCCACTTTTTTCGAGACCTGCCTGGGCGGCGGGTTTTCGCGTTTTGCCATCAGCGCCAGTTTATTCATCCTGCCGCTGATGTTCCAAATCGGCTTCGGGTTGAGTGCCTTTAGTTCTGGATTATTGATGTTGGTCGGGGCGGTTGGCAGTTTGAGCACGAAGGCTATCGCCATCGGCGTCGTCCGACGCTTCGGCTTTCGCCGGGTGTTGATTGCGAACAGTGCGCTGATTGCGCTGGCCACTTTGTTTTGTGGCTGCCTGTATGCCGATATGCCGATCGCGGCTTTGGCTGCGGTGATGGTGTTGTGCGGATTTACCCGTTCGCTGCAGTTTACCTGCCTCAACACTTTGGGGTTTGCGGACATGCCCCCGGAGCGCGTCAGTGCGGCCAGTATGCTGACCAGCATGCTGCAGCAGGTGGTGATGGGCATCGCAGTAGGGTGCGCGGCCGTTTTACTGCGGGTGTCGGTGGCGCTACACGATGGTCACGCATTGAGCGCTGTCGATTTCCGTGAGGTGCTGGTGGCACTGGCTTGCATCGCCTCATTGGCTGTGGTGCGGTTCAGCCATCTGCAAAGCGCAGCAGGCGCAGAAATTAGCGGCCGCGCGGCTTAACGCAAATCGCAAGGCAGGCGCTTATGGCAAACTTCCACTAATGGATACGCCCAATTGGCTGCGACGGCTCAGCTTGAAACATTTGCAAACGCTGATCAGTCTGGCCGAATTGGGAAGCCTCAGCGTCACGGCGCGCGCAACCGCAACCAGCCAGCCCGCACTGTCAAAGTGGCTCAAAGAGTTGGAAGAGTCCATCGGCGCACCGCTGTTCGAGCGACTGCCGCGTGGATTGAAACCCACGCATCACGGGGAGGTTCTGCTCGCCCATGCGCGTCGGGCCCTGAATGAGATGGGTCGGGCGCAATCGAGTCTGGCGGCCCTGCATGACAGCAGTGCCGAGCAGGTGATCTTGGGAGCGACGCCGCCGACCGCCGCCGCCATCGTCCCGCAAGCCATTTCGCAGTTTCTCAAACTTCGGTCCAACGCCAAAGTCGATATCTGGGAAAGCTCCATGAGTTTGCTGCTGGAAAAACTGGAGCAGGGCGCTATCGATATCGTGATCGGCGGGCTGGATAACTATGAGCCGAACGTACGGGTGCACAGCGAGCTGTTGTATCCGGAAACAACCCAGATCATTGCGCGCTCCAAACACCCGCTGCTGCGAAAACGCCATGCGGTCGAATGGGAAGATCTGTACCACTTTCCTTGGATCGTATGGCCCTTGGGCACGGCCGTGCGCGGCAAGCTCGATTTAGCGCTGAGCAAGGCGGGCCGCTTGCCGCTGCCCTACCGCATTGAGTCATCGTCGTTGACGGCCAACCTCGCCTTGATCGAAAACAGCGACATGCTGGGCGCGGTCTCCGGCCGCTTGTCGCTTTTCTTTTCACAACATGCGGTCATCAGTCCCGTGCCGTTCGCGTTGGACGCGGACAGTGCGGTGGGCCTGTATTGGCGAACGGGACAGAAGGCGGCGCCGGTCACGCTCGATATGATCGAGAGCCTGCGCCAAGCGGCGCGAGGTCCGAAACGCAAACGAGCCGATTAAAGAGACGAAGCCTCCCCGGTTAATACATCAGTCATTTTCCAGTGGGTTTCCCAAGTCTTGCCGCCATCCTCGGAATAGGCAATCTCG
>CAZZWE010000247.1:0-2730 GCA_964657675.1 uncultured Steroidobacteraceae bacterium | reverse complement strand
AATGCCGAGCGCGAGGATCGCCATCGCCCGGCCGCGCGCGGCGCGAGAAAAGTAGTCCGAGATCAACGAGTGCATGGCCGGCGGTGCCGCCGCCTCGGCAGCCCCGACGCCCATCCGATACAGACACAGTTGCACGAAGTTTTGCGAGATACCGCACAACGAGGTCATGATGGACCAGAGATAGACGGCGGCAATGATGATGCGCCGCCGGCTGCGATGCTCCGCCAATCGCGCAATGGGCAATCCCATGAAGCCGTAGAACACGGCAAAGGCAGGCCCCGCCAACAGGCCCAGCTGAAAGTCGCTTAAACCCAAGTCTCCCTTGATGGGTTCCTGGATGACTACCAAAATGGAGCGGTCGGCGTAGCTCGCCACATTGATCAGGAACACCGCCGCCATCGCTGCGACGGCCGGGTTTGTCAACGCATGGACGGATCCGACCAGCCGCGACCAGAGACCCACAGAGACTTGCGGGTTATTTGCATGCATGAGCTAGCTCGACCGCGCGCATATCCGCTCCTTCAAAATTTGTAATAGAAGCGGCCGCCGAACTGACGCGGTGGCCCATATACATAGCCGTTGGCCGCCACGCCCACCGGCGTCTGAACGATTTCGCCGATGTAGGTCTTGTTGAACAGATTGGTCACATAGGCCTCGATATCCCAGTTCTCGGACCCCGCATACGTCAATCGGAAATCGGTGGTGGAATGCTTCGGAATCGACGTGTCCAGATTCGAGTTCTCAACCTCGATCTGGTTGGTGATCTGACTGTATTGCTGCGCTTGGTGATGATATTGAAGCCTCGGCGTCAAGGACCGTTCGCCCCCGAGATGCGCGGTGTATTGAGCGCCGACATCGACCAGCCATTTGGGCGCGTACGGTAGTTCCGTGCCTTGGGTGATCGTGACTTCCGTGCCGCTCGGCAGCAGATACGGAAAATCCGCTGACACGCCGCTATGAATGTAAGAGGCGCCCACGTTGAATTGGAAATCGTTGATGGCACCGGTGATTTCGGATTCGAAGCCGTAGATCTTGGCATCGCCGGGACCTTGGTCGAGTGAGATACCGACCGGACTGCTTTCCTGCAGCTGGTAGTGCGAATACTTCGAGTGATAGACATCCGCATCGACGCGCAGGTGGTTGTCGAGGAACGTGGTCTTAACGCCCAATTCCTCGACCACGTTGGTTTCCTGCGGCACGGGTGGCGGCGTGAAAATGCCCGGGATCTGCAAGTTATTACCGCCCGCCTTGTATCCCGTCGAGATCGAGGCATATAGCAAGGTCGCGGGAGTTATTTGAAAATTAAGCTTGGCGCTGCCCGTGGGCTTGGACTGATGCAGATCGGTGGTGCCGACCGGCGGCAGTATTTCCTCGTAGGGCAGCGAGTCCCATGAATAGCGGCCGCCGATGGTGACCGACCATTGCGGCGAGAAGGTGTAGGTGCCCGAAGCAAACACTGCTTCGTTCTGATGCTTCGCTACCACGGATAACGCCGTGGCCGGCGCGAAGAACAGTACCAGCGGTTGATCGGTGCGCAGGTAGTAACCCCCTGCCACCCACTGGAAGGCGCTGGACGAGGTGGACAGCACATTGATCTCTTGAGTGAACGTGTTGAAGCTTGCCTTTCTCTGCAAGTACAGATTGGCCGCCGCGGAGGACAGGTCGATATCCGACAGGTCGCTCAAGTAGCCGCTTTGATAGCTGCTAACCGACTTGACCTGCACGCCGTCCGTCACGTGCCACGCGGCCGTAAGTCCGGTGCGGCTGCCGGAGATCTTGGTGTATTGCTGTGTGTTGTAGTCGATGACGAACGGCTGGCCTTGGATCGCAGCGGCATGCGCATCATAAAACGGCGTGCCGGCCGGGATATTCGTCATGTCAGGCTTGAGCGCGTACCCATCGGTGCTGCTGGAATAGGGTTCGTAACGCAATGTGGCCAGGAAGGATTCATCGGGCTTGAACGAAAGTTGCAGGCGCACCGAGTTGTAGTCGACGTTGCCCGGTTGGTTTTGGCCCGTGGGGATGACCCCGGTGGGCGGCTGTTGTCCTTCGTTCAGCGTGAAGCTGTTGCGGGTTTCATAGACAAAGGCCGCCCGCGCCGCGAACATGTCGCCGAGCGGCACGTTGATGGCGCCTTCGGTGCGTCGCTCGTCGTAGTTGCCCAAGGTCTGCTCGATGTAGCCTTTGACCTTGTCGAAGCTCGGCTGAACGCTGTTGACGAAAATGGCTCCGCCGTCGGCATTCGAACCCACCAACGTGCCCTGCGGCCCACGCAGCACTTCGACGTTGGCCAGATCGTAGAATGAATCGACGGTGTCGATCAGCGACGGGATGTACATGCCGTCGACATAAAACGCGACGCCGTTCGATGATGTCGGTGCCGTCTGTTGAATGCCGACGCCGCGAATATTGATAAAGGTCTCGCTGCTCGCAGCCGGCTGAATCGACAGGCCCGGAGTTTGGGTCTGCAAGTCCTGGATGCCGTTGATGCCCTCCTCTTTCAATATTTTGGCATCGAATACGGAGGCGGAGATGGGTACGCGCTGCAGATCTTCAGTACGCCGCTGCGCAGTCACCGTAATCTCTTCGAGGCCGCCCGCCGTTTGCGCCGGCGGCTCTGCCAGCGCCTCGGTGGTTCCCGGAGACTGTGCATGGCTCACGCCGGCCAATGCCAGCGCGGCAGCCGAAATTGAGTGTCGGATGATCTTTGCATTTTGCATATTCAACTCC
>CAZZWE010000246.1:0-2735 GCA_964657675.1 uncultured Steroidobacteraceae bacterium | reverse complement strand
GGCTTCTTGATGGGTTTTGACTGCGCCCGCAGCATCAAAAATTCAGCGGCCTGATTACCGATGACGGATCCATCGATCTTGACCGTGGTGAGCGAGGGCTCGAGCTCCGAGGCGAAATCCAAGTCTCCGAACCCCACCACTGCGACGTCGGCGGGTACGCGCAGCTGGCGGTATCTCAATTCATCGAGCGCACCATGCGCGCTCCAATCCGATGAGCAGACGATCACATCAGGTTTGCCACCACTGTCAAGATGCTGCGCCACCGCGGTGCGTCCATGGCGATACGTGGTGGGGCCTTGGAAGGTGGCTACGGTCGGTTCCGGCGCGCCCGCCTCGAGCATGGTGCGTGAAAAGCTGTAGCGCCGAGCCAGGGCCCGCATGCCGGTGGCCGAGATTAGAAAAGCGCGGCGCCTACCCCGCGACAACACATGGCGGCCGATCACCTTGCCGACTTCATCGTGTGAGAAGCCGACCACCAGATCGATCGGCTCGGCCGGTAGATCCCAGGTTTCGATGGTGGTGATGCCGGTGCTTTTCAACTGAGCACGCGCGCTCGACTGCAGGATGGACCCGGTCAAGATGATGCCGTCGGGGCGGCGGCCAATAATGGACAACAGCTGCCGGTCGACGTGTTCATCACCGGCACCGGTCAGCGCCAGCATCACGCTGTAGCCCCCCGCGGCGAGCGTATCGGTCAGTGCTTGAATAGTGTTCGAGAAAATCGACTGTGCAATCGTTGGAATGACGGCGGCCACCAGCCGAGAACGATTGGAGGCCAGGCCTCCGGCCAGAAGATTGGGAACGTAGTGCAGCGACTCCACCGCGTCGCGCACGCGCTGTGCCGTTTTCCTCGACAGCAGCTGCGGTGAGTTGAAAAATCGTGAGACGGTGGCGGAGGAGACGCCGGCCGAATTCGCGACTTCCTGCAGCGTGCCATCCTTCCCCGGCGCCGCTTGGCGGGTTCGCTTGGTTTTTTTCTTTGCCACCCTGGCAGTATGCCGCAACTAGCGGCGAATCGGCGCCGGCCAAAGGCGCGGACCCACCGACAGCAGCACGATGGCCAAAATCAATAGCGAGGCGCCCGCCACCTCGGCGCCGGTTGGCAAGGGTCCTAGGCCCATCAGGGAGAGCACAAAAGCCGCGGCAATGCCCGCAAGAATGCTGGCCGAACGTTCCAACGGCACGCAGAAGGTGTTCTCGCGTTTGTCGAGCAGTATCAATACCGAGAAGATCGACAGTCCCACCAACAGTGCCGCCAGGATGCTGATGTAGCCCATCTGGTTGCTGCTCCAGACACCCACGAAGCCAAATTCCAATTCGCCTTTTTGCGAACCGATTCCCGATACGCTGATCAGTGCCAAGGCCAACACCGCGAGAGGAATGGCGACCATTTTCTCCTCGACAAAATAGCCCTTGGTCGAACGCGAATCTTCGCGTTTGGCCGTCTTGGTCATGACGGCGAGCCGCACGAAGTAGCCCAAGGTGTACAACACCACCGTCACGATGGCGAGCGGCGGCAGATATAAGCCGCCCCGCGAGCGAATCGTCAGCCACAAACCGACGGCCACCAACACCAAGGCGATCCAAGAAAAAAAGCGCACCTTGCGACCAAACATCAAATCCACCAGCGGTGCAATCAACAGCACATCACCGCGCATCAGCAGCTGCATGAAGGGAATGCTGACGCCTTTGAAGGTAAACGACAGCGGCACGGTGAACAGAAGCAGTGCAGTGCCGATGCCTGACAGCAGGGTCCAGCGGGTCGGCGCAGGCCACTTGCGTCCCAGTGCGGGCACTTGATGAGCGTCGCGATACCAGCCGCTTGCCCACGCGAAGACAAAAGTCACCACTCCGCTCAAGATCGTGGCCGCCGGCAGCACTTCGAGGCCGGTGAGAGGGCGTCCAAGCGGCGCGAAGGTGACGGTTGCAAGCCAGCGGGTGAGTACGGCGTACGGCACATAAGCCGCAAAATACATGAGTGACAGCAGCTCGATGGGGGTGCGCATCGCGCCTCATGCTACGCAATTGACAGCTCAAATGGAAGCGCTTACAAATGCACCCAACAACAGGGGAGTGCTAAACAATGATGATGAATCGACGAACGGTTTTAGCGGCAGGTGGCTCATCGCTACTCATGTTGGCGATGCGCGCACGGCCGGCCGGCAAAGCGCCCCTGGCTCGGCTCGAAGGACCTCTGGGCGATGCCAATAAAGCACTGCTGCTGTGGGATGTCTCCGCCAATGGTTATGTTGCGGAAGAATATTTGATGCGCGGCGTGGCGGACACTTATGAATCCGTGTCCATGGCGGATGCCGTCGACACCAATACCCGCGATAACATCGCCGATCAAGCCAAGCGCAGCTTTCCCTTGAATGTGACCGCCGCAGCGAGCCCGTATTGCACTCGGTTGGTGATTTATCGGCCGGCTCAGGCGGGGCGATTCAGCGGCACCGTGTTGATTGAACCCACCCACCCCGTTGGGGGCGGCACTAACATCGTGTGGCGCAATATCAACGCGTTCTTCATGGAGCGCGGCGATGCGTACATTGCCGTTCAGCACCCCGCGACGCTGCCGGGTTTGGCGCAGGCTGACCCGAAGCGCTACGGCGCCCTCAAGGCCTCGCATCCCAGCCAACTGTGGGGAATGCTGGCCGATGCCGGGCGTCTCGCCAAAGGCGCTGCCACTGCGTTGTTGGGTGGGACGCGCGCGCATCATCTCTACATGACGGGCTATT
>CAZZWE010000245.1:0-2806 GCA_964657675.1 uncultured Steroidobacteraceae bacterium | reverse complement strand
CCTTCGGTGAACGCGATCCTTTGGATCTCGCCGTCGACGCGCGCGGTCACCGTTACGGTATAGAAAGCCTGCACCGTTCCCAACCCTTGCTGGTAAATCGGTACATCATGATTGGCGACTTTGGCGGTTTCCACCGCAATTGCCGGCGGCCCGTTGCGGGTCGCCGCATCCGCGGGTTTGTGCAGCAGCGTGCGCCAGGCAATGAGCGCGAGCGCCCCCAACGCCAAAGCGACTAGCACCCCGCGTTTTTGCAGCCATTTATTTTCGCTCATAGGATCTATCCTTGTTGCCATCCGCCGCCAAGCGCGGTGTACAAATCCACCAGGGATTGCAGATGTAAATACTGAATCTGGACCAATTCGTCCTGCGCGCTGAACAGCGCGTTTTCCGTGTTCAACACCGTCAAGATGTTAACGATGCCGGCCGACATCTGTGTCTGCGCGAATTGAAAGGCGCGCCGCGCGATGTCGACCGCTTGTTGCTGCCGCTGCTGTTGTTCCAAACTCTGCTGGGCCGCCACCAGCGCGTTCTCGACGTTACTGAACGCCGAAATCACGGTCTTGTGGTAGGTGCTCAGTAATTCGGTGTAGCGCGCATTATTTTGCGCCACTTGTGCGCGCAAGGCGCCGCCGTGAAAAATCGGTTGAGTGAGCCCTGCGGAGAACGCGTAGATCGCATTGCCGGGATTGATGATTCCGGCGAGCGCGCCGCTGGCGTAGCCGCCGCTGGCTGTGAGTTGAATGCTCGGAAACAAAGCAGCCCGCGCTACGGTGATATCGGCATTGGCCGCAATCAGTTGTTGTTCGGCTTCCGCGATATCTGGCCGGCGCGAGAGTAATTGGGAGGGCATGCCTTCGCTGACGGCGGGACGTGTCAGGGCCGTCAATGTGCCGCTATCGATGTCCAACGCTTCTGGCGTCTTGCCGATCAACACCGCCAGCGCATTGATGGTCTGACGCAGCTGTTGCACCAGCGGTGGGATTGAGGCATCGAGCAGCGCCACCGTGGTTTCCTGCTGCGCAACGTCTAAGCCAGTGGCGATGCCGGCAACTTGTTGAGCCTTCAAACCTTGCAGCACCTTCTGGCCGTTCTGTAAATTTTCATTGGCAACGGTGAGGCGGTCGCGCAACTCCAAGGCCTGGAAATACGTCGTCGCCACGCTGCTCACCACGGTGAGCGCGATGGTTTGCTGGTCGTAGCGGCTCGCGGCCGCGGCGGCAAGCGCGGCGTTGCGCAGGGCTCGATTCTTACCCCAAAAGTCGAGTTCGTAGCTGGCCGTGAGTTCGGGATTGAATACATTGAAAACGCGCGGCCCTAAGCCCGTGACTTGGGCTTTTTCACGTGTTGCGGCGGCGCTGCCGTCGAGCGAAGGCAGCAGCGGGGCGCCGGCGATTCGAACCTGGGCATCCGCTTCCTGCACCCGTGCCACGGCGCCGGCCAAATCGTCGTTGCTGCGCTGCGCTTCACTGATCAAGTCATCGAGCTGCGAGGAGTTGAAACCATGCCACCAGCCGTTTTCGGGCCAGACGCTGGTGGCCTCCGGTCCGGTGGAGTCATGCCATTTTTCGGGCAACGGAATAGCGGGCCGCTTATAGGCAGGACCGACACTGCACGCGGACAGCAATAGCAACACGCAGCCGCTCAGCCGGGCCGCTAATTGATAGCAGTTCATGGGCGACACGCTGGGCTAAAGGCGGTTAAACGCGAGTGGCCAATTTGTTAAGATAAGTTAATCCGCGAACTGTCATACAATTGCGGCATGACGCATCGATCAATCAATGGCTTAAGCCTGCTCACCGGCCTTCTGCTAGCAACCAGCGCCAGCCTTGCCCAGGCACCCGCCGGAGACGATATGGCGGCCAATTTGGCGCGCATCCGCGAAGCGGCTTTGAAAGATGAATGGGCTTATCAACGGCTGGCGGACCTATGCGACAAAATCGGGCCCCGCTTGAGCGGGACGCCGAGCGCCGAGGCGGCCGTCGTGCAGGTGGCAGCTGCGCTTCGCAGCACAGGGCTTACCGTGACCTTGCAGCCGGCGAGGGTGCCGCACTGGGTGCGCGGAGAGGAGCAGGCGGACATTATTGATTACCCCGGGCGGCCCGCTGGCATCACTCAACACATGCATCTCACTACGCTGGGCGGATCAGTCGCCACCCCGTCGCAAGGGCTTACGGCACCCGTGTTGGTGGTTCATAGCTTCGATGAACTCAAGGCAAAGGCCGCAGAAGCGCGTGGCAAAATTGTCGTGTACGACGTTGCGTACAACCAAGAGTTGGCCCTGAACGGACATGCGGGTGAAGCCTATGGCCAGGGTGTGCAATACCGGGTCGCCGGGGCAAGCGCCGCGGCTCGGGTGGGCGCCGTGGCTGCTTTGGTGCGTACGGTGGGTGGTGCCGATTACCGCCTGCCGCATACCGGCGAAATGGTTTACGAGCCGGGTATCGCGAAAGTTCCGACGGCTGCCTTGAGCGCCGAAGACGCCATGTGGTTGACGCGGTTGGCAGCACAGGGTCCGGTGAAGGTGTTTTTGAAACTCACCCCGCAAAGTCTGCCTGATGTCGACAGCCACAATGTCATTGCCGACTGGCCGGGAAGTGAAAAGCCCGATGAGGTGGTGATCGTCTCAGGCCATTTGGATTCCTGGGATTTGGCGCAAGGTGCGATCGATGACGGCGCCGGTGTCGCCTCTGCCATGGGAGCCATTGAGGTTTTGAAATCCTTGGGTTTGCAGGCGCGGCGCACGGTGCGCTTCGTGGCGTGGATGAGCGAGGAAAATGGCAGCGCCGGCGGTTTGGCCTACGCCAAA
>CAZZWE010000244.1:0-2902 GCA_964657675.1 uncultured Steroidobacteraceae bacterium | reverse complement strand
GGCGTGCTGTTCTACGTGTTCTGGGAAGCCATGCTGATTCCGATGTTCATCATCATCGGTATTTGGGGCGGGCCGCGCCGGGTGTATGCCACCATCAAGTTCTTTCTGTACACCTTCATCGGCTCGCTGCTGATGTTGGTGGCGTTGATCTACATGTATTTGAAGACCGGCAGCTACGAGCTTGCGGTGTTTCAGAACATGAAGCTCACGCTCAATGAGCAGATATTCATCTTCCTGGCCTTCTTCGCGGCCTTTGCCGTCAAGGTGCCGATGTGGCCGGTGCACACCTGGTTGCCCGATGCACACGTGGAAGCACCCACCGGCGGGTCGGTGGTGCTGGCCGCCATCATGCTGAAGATGGGCGGCTACGGCTTCCTGCGCTTCTCATTGCCGATCGCTCCGGATGCCAGCCGGGAGTTGGACTGGTTGATCATTGGCCTGTCGTTGACCGCGGTGGTGTACATCGGCTTCGTGGCGCTGGTGCAGCGCGACATGAAGAAACTGATTGCCTACAGCTCGATTGCCCACATGGGCTTCGTCACCTTGGGACTGTTCATCGGTTTTCAGATCGTGGCGCACACCGGCCGCACCAGCGGCATCGCGATGGGCTTGGATGGCGCCGTGGTGCAGATGCTCTCCCACGGCCTGGTGTCAGGCGCGATGTTCTTATGCGTGGGCGTGCTCTATGACCGGGTGCATAGCCGGGAGATCAGCGCCTACGGGGGCGTGGTGAACACCATGCCGAAGTTTGCCGCCTTCATGGTGCTGTTTGCCTTCGCCAACTCCGGCGTGCCGGGAACCTCGGGGTTTGTGGGCGAGTTCTTGGTGATCCTGGCTGCGTTCAAGGCCAATGTGTGGTTCGCGTTCCTTGCCGGCACCACGCTGGTGCTCGGCGCCGCGTACACGCTGTGGCTGGTGAAGCGAGTGATCTATGGCGAAGTGGCCAACGACCATGTCGCCGCGCTCAAGGATCTCAATAGCCGCGAATTTTTGGTGCTGAGCATTCTTGCCATCGGCGTGCTGCTGGTGGGCTTGTGGCCGGCGCCGCTGCTCGATGTGATGCACTCGTCCACCCAGCATCTGGCCGAACAACTGTTGCTGTCGAAGACTGCACCTTAAAGGGATGCCCGTGCTCTCATTCAATCCGAGTTTCTTCAATGCGGGCCTGGTGTACGCCAGGCCTGAGATTTTCTTAGGTCTCGCGGCCTGTTTCATCCTGATGCTTGATTTGGTCTTGAACGATGCACAGCGTCGCTGGACTGGCGTCCTGGCCACCATTAGTTTGCTGGTGAGCGCAGTGCTGGTGGCCATCGAACCGGTGACGGGCAAGATCGTGGCCTTGGGCGGTCTGTTCGAACTCGACCGCATGGCGCAAGTTCTGAAAGTGGTGATGCTGCTCACCGTGGCTATCCTGTTTGTTTATTCCACCGATTACTTGGCCCGCCGCAAGATTTTGAAAGGTGAGTACTACGTACTGGGCTTGTTCGCGACCCTGGGCGGGATGGTGCTGATCTCGGCCGCCAATTTGATCACGCTGTACTTAGGCCTGGAACTGATGTCGCTGTGTCTGTACGCCATGGTCGCCTTCGATCGCGACTCAGGGATAGCCGCTGAATCGGCCATCAAGTATTTCGTGCTGGGCTCGATGGCCTCGGGCACGTTGCTGTACGGCATGTCCATCGTGTACGGCATGACGGGATCGTTGGAACTGGCACAAATTGGCAATGCGGTACGCAATGGCCTGGGCGACAACGTCGGCCTGATTTTCGGCATCTCGTTCTTGATCGTCGGTGTGGGCTTTAAATTCGGCGCGGTGCCGTTCCACATGTGGATACCGGATGTGTACGAAGGCTCGCCCACCAGCGTGACGGTGTTCATCGGTACGGCCTCCAAATTGACGGCCTTCGCCCTGGCCATGCGCTTACTCCCCGAGGCACTGGGCGCGGCGCTGCCGGACTGGAGTCAGATGTTGGTGGTGCTGGCGGTGTTGTCCATGGCCATCGGCAACATCGTGGCCATCGCGCAGGCGAATTTGAAACGCATGCTGGCGTACTCGACCATTTCGCATGTGGGCTACGTGCTGCTGGGGATTCTGTCGGGCACCTCGCAGGGCTATCAGGCCTCGATGTTCTACATGATCAGCTACGTGATCGTGTCGGCCGGATCCTTCGGCATGATCCTATTGCTGGCGCGGCAAGGATTTGAAGCCGACAAAATTGCAGACTTCAAGGGCTTGAATGCGCGCAGCCCTTGGTTCGCCGGCATGATGGCCATCCTCATGTTCAGTCTGGCCGGTTTGCCGCCGTTTGTAGGTTTCTGGGCCAAGCTGGGTGTGATTCAGGCAGTTCTTGGGGTTCACATGATTTGGCTCGGCGTGGTGGCCGTGCTGTTCTCCGTGGTGGGCGCGTACTTCTATTTGCGCATCGTCAAACTGATGTATTTCGATGATCCTGTGGACACCTCGGTGATCGGCGGCTCAACGTTGATGCGAACGGTTTTAAGCGCCAACGCCTTGCTGGTGTTCGGCTTAGGCCTGATCCCTGGGACCCTGCTGACCATTTGTCAGCGCGCCCTGCAATAGGCGCACCTGCCGCTACAAAATGACGCCCAACGAAAGGGGGGCGCGTCATGATCACTTTATTCCACTGACCGAATTCTCGATCGGCCAGCAGCCAATGGAGCGGGATAAGCCCAAGGGTTGATGCCGGACGGGCAGGGCGGAGCGCGAGCGCCGGCAAGTTTCCAAAAGACCGTTCGGCGTGCTAGTATTCTCGGCTCGGTAGGGCTTGCTTGACTTTGATCCCCTGCCGAGCTGATTTCCACGAGATAAGCTGGAATTCGGTACTACTCCGGTGCGGGGTGGAGCAGTCTGGCAGCTCGTCGGGCTCATAACCCGAAGGTC
>CAZZWE010000243.1:0-3008 GCA_964657675.1 uncultured Steroidobacteraceae bacterium | reverse complement strand
TCCAAAGTACGGAGGAAGGCAATGGACTGCGCCTCGGCGGCGGGGGCCTCTGTGCCCCAACAGGTGTCGGTGCCGGTGTGGCAGGCCGGACCGTGCGCGGTGGCCAGAATCAGCAATGTATCTTGGTCGCAATCCAATGCGATTTTCTCCGCGCTGAGAAAATGGCCTGAAGTTTCCCCTTTGGTCCACAGCCGCTGCTTGCTGCGGCTCCAGAAGGTGACCCGCCCGGAGGCTTGCGTGGCGGCCAACGCCTCTGGGTTCATATACCCCAGCATCAGCACGGCGCCCGTGGCCTGGTCTTGCACGATGGCAGGGACCAGTCCGTTCATCTTGTCCCAATCGATGGCCGGCAGCGGTTCCAACAAACTCATGGACGCACCTCGATGCCTTCAGACCGCAAATGACGCTTCAGCACCGGAATGGCAATTTCACCGGAATGAAACACGCTGGCGGCCAACGCCGCATCGGCGCCCGCGGCGCTGAATACTTGGGTGAAGTGCGCCAGGGAACCCGCGCCGCCCGAGGCGACCAGCGGGACCTGACACTGGGCGCGTACCGAGCGCAGCTGTTCGATGTCATAGCCCTGGCGAACCCCATCGCTGGACATGCAATTGAGCACGATTTCACCGGCGCCGCGCCGCTGAACTTCCTGGATCCAGGCGCCCGTCAGGCGCGCTGCATCGCGCGACTTGGCGACATCGCCGGTGAATTGTTGCACGCGATATTCGCCATCGACGGTTTGACTGTCGATGCCGATCACCACGCATTGCGCGCCGAAACGCTCGCTCAACTGATTGATGAGATCGGGGTGTTCCAGCGCCGGAGAATTAATTGAAACTTTCTCCGCCCCGGAGGCAAGCACGGCTTCCGCTTCGTCCACCGAGCGAATCCCACCGGCCACGCAAAACGGGATATCAAGAATTCGCGCCACCTTCGACACCCAGGAGCGGTCGACCGAGCGTCCTTCCGGACTTGCGGAAATATCGTAGAACACTAATTCGTCCGCACCCTCATCCCGGTAGCGCGCCGCCAATTCCAGGATGTCGCCCACAATGCGGTGATCGCGAAAGCGCACGCCTTTCACCACGCGACCGTCGCGTACGTCTAAGCAGGGAATGATGCGTTTCGCAAGAATGGCTGCAACTCTCCGCTGGGGATTAAATCTTCCAACAATGCCTTGCCGCTGATGGCCGCCGACGCGCCGACCTTGCGCAAGGCCGACAGGTCCGCGGCGTCGCGAATTCCGCCCGACGCCTGCCACTCGATCTGCGGAAAGCGCCTGACGGCTTGGACGTACAAATCGAGATTCGGGCCGCCCAATACGCCGTCCCGATCGACATCCGTACACAGCACATGCTTCAGTCCGCACTGAAGGTATGGCTCGACCGCAGCCCACAGCGTGACGTCCGACTGTTGCTGCCAACCTTGAACGGTCACACGCGGTACATCGCCGGCGGCGATGCGCACATCGAAGGCCAAGGTCAGGCGTTCGGGACCGAAGTGCTGTATCCAGGCCTGAACCTGTTCAACCTGCGAAACCGCGGCGCTGCCGATGACGGCGCGCGTGGCGCCGCCGTCGAGCATCTGCGCGACCGCGGCAGTATTGCGCAGGCCTCCGCCGACCTGCAGTTTGATGGAGCCGCCGGCGGCGAGACTTAAGATGATGTCGCGATTGTCTTTGCCAGCGCCTTGGGCGCCATCCAAATCGACCACATGAAGCCAGTCCGCACCCAGTTGTTGATATTTGAGCAACAACGCCTGCGGTTCGATGGAATAGCGGGTCTCTTCGGCAAAGTCGCCCTTGTAAAGCCGTACGCAGCGGCCGGCTTTCAAATCGATGGCGGGAATGAGCCGCATCGCTACAGGGCCAGAAAGTTCTTGAGCAGGGCGGCGCCCACGTGCGCCGAGCGCTCGGGGTGAAACTGCGCGCCGAAGAAATTGCGCCATTGCACGCAGGCGCTGAAAGTCTCACCGTACTGACAGCTGGCAATCGTCGCCTCGCCCGGCGCGAGTGCATAGCTGTGAACGAAATAGGCGTAGGCGTCCGGTGCAAATCCCTCGAGCAGCGGGCTGGGACGTTCCAGCTGCAAGGTGTTCCATCCCATGTGCGGTACCGGCCTACCTACTGTGGGCGTGAAACGCCGCGCGCGGCCTGGAATCACGCCAAGGCATTGAACACCGCCGGCGACATCGCCTTCCTCGGATGTTTCAAACAGCAGCTGCATGCCTAGGCAGATCCCGAGCACCGGCTGAGTCAGTGTGGGCAAGACGGTATGTAGCCCAAGGTGCCGCAGCCGCTGCATGGCATCGGCCGCCGCGCCCACGCCCGGCAAAATCACGTGAGCGGCATCGCGTATGTGTCGTGGATCGGCGGTCAAGCGGGACGGCGCGTCTAAACGCTCGAGCGCAAATTGCAGCGAGGCAATGTTCGCACCGCCGTTGGCGATGATGACCACCTCGCGTGCACTCACAAAGCGCCTTTGGTGCTCGGCAGCTCGACGCTTTCGATGCGCACCGCTTGGCGCAAGGCGCGGCCCACGCCCTTAAAACACGACTCGATCATGTGGTGGGTGTTCTCACCGCGCACGCTGATGTGCAAGGCGGCTCCCAAGGACTCGGCCAGCGAGCGGAAGAAATGCGGCACTAATTCAGTGGGCAGTTCACCGACGCTCTCGCGATTGAATTTGCCTTCCCAGACAAAGTAAGGCCGTCCCGAGAGGTCGAGCGCCACTTGGGCTTCGGCCTCATCCATGGCCAGCAAAAACCCATAACGGCTGATGCCGCGCTTATCGCCCAGCGCCTCGCGCAAAGCAGTGCCCAGCGCCAGCGCGCTGTCCTCGATGGTGTGATGTTCATCGATGTGCAGATCACCGCTGCATTGCAAGTCCAGCGCAAAGCCGCCGTGTTTGGCGATCTGCTCCAGCATGTGATCGAAAAATCCCAGGCCCGTGGCAACCGAGGAGGGACCTTCCCGGGACAGATCGACGCTCACCACCACATCGGTTTCC
>CAZZWE010000242.1:0-3018 GCA_964657675.1 uncultured Steroidobacteraceae bacterium | reverse complement strand
ACCCGGCGTGGTAGCGCTCGCGGCGCCGGTAGCCGCAGCGACACCCGCCCGATCTCAAGCAGCGTCGGCGACCATGGCCGCTGCCGCGCCGACCGTGGCGCGGCTCACGACCATCGATGCGGCCAATTGGCCCAAAGTCGTCGAGGCAGCGGCCTTGACCGGCATGGCCCGGCAGTTGGCATTAAATTGTGTGCCCGCGCGCTTTGAAAGCGGCCTTCTCACCCTCAAGTTGGATCAGGCGGCGGCGGATTGGCGCACCAAGCCGCTTGAGGACAAGCTGATGCAGGCATTGTCGAAGTATTTGGGCAAGGACATCCGTCTGTCGTTTGAAACGGCGGCGGCGGAGGTCGAGACGCCGGCGCGCCAGCGCGTGGCGGCCGAACAGGAGCGTGTGGCGCGTGCGGCGAGTGCCTTCGAGGCGGATCCTGCCGTCAAAGGCCTGCGCGAGCGTTTTGGCGCCGATGTGGATGTGACGTCGGTGAAACCGTCGAATCAATGATAGGAGCACTCGAATGATGAAGGGCGGCATAGGCAAT
The DNA here is from genome assembly GCA_964657675.1 of uncultured Steroidobacteraceae bacterium. Lineage (GTDB taxonomy): Bacteria > Pseudomonadota > Gammaproteobacteria > Steroidobacterales > Steroidobacteraceae > Bog-1198. The sequence continues at coordinate 2,482 of CAZZWE010000242.1, read as the reverse complement.
TTGATGCGCCAGGCGCAGCAGATGCAGGAAAACATGCAGAAGGCGCAGGCCGAATTGGCGGATATCGAGGTGGTCGGTGAAGCCGGCGCAGGCATGGTGAAGGTCACACTGAATGGCAAGCACGAGGCCAAGAAAGTGCTGATCGAACCGAAACTGCTCGGCGAAGATAAAGACATGCTGGAGGACTTACTGGCTGCTGCCATCACCGATGCCGTGCATAAAATCGCGGCGCGCAGCCAGGAAAAATATGCCGGTCTCATGTCCGGGATGAATCTTCCGCCAGGCATGAAGCTGCCGTTCTAAGGTCAGAATGAAGTACACACCCACGCTGGCGCGGCTGATCGACTCGTTGCGATGCCTCCCCGGCGTCGGACCAAAATCCGCGCAGCGCATGGCGTTCTATCTCCTCGAGCGCGATCGTTACGGCGGTCGAACGTTGAGCCACGCCTTGGCGGAGGCGTTGAGCAGCGTCGGGCATTGCAAGCGCTGCCGTATGTTGACCGAAAGCGAGTTGTGTACCACCTGTGCATCGACTCAGCGCGACGTGTCGCAGCTGTGCGTGGTGGAGTCGCCGGCCGACGTCGTGGCCATCGAACAATCCGGCGGCTATCGCGGCCGTTACTTCGTGCTCATGGGCCATCTCTCGCCGCTCGATGGCGTGGGACCTGCTGAACTGGGCTTGGATGATTTCGAACGTATCTTGAGCGAGGGCGAAGTGCGCGAGGTGATCTTGGCCACCAACCCAACCGCCGAAGGCGAGGCCACCGCTCACTACCTGGGCGAGATGGCGCTGCGTCGCAGCCTGAAGGCATCCAGAATCGCCCATGGCGTGCCGGTGGGCGGCGAACTCGAGTATGTCGATGGCGGTACCTTGGCGCATGCCTTGGCGGGACGCACTAACGTCTCGTAGCGCCTTAAAGGCTACTCAGCCAGTTTTTCGTAGAGTCGAAATAGCCGCCGGTAGCTCTCGTAGCGGCGCGCTGAGATCTGCTGATTCACCACCGCGGTGCGCACGGCACAGTTGGGCTCCTCCATATGACGGCAATCCTTGAAGCGGCAATCAACGCTGCGTTCGTGGATTTCGACAAAGCCCCGTTCGGCGGCGCGCATCAATGTGGCGGGTGGCGCGAAGTCGCGCACTCCGGGCGCATCGATGATGGCCGAGTCAGCGGCCAGCTGATACCAGCGGGCGGTGGTGGTGGTGTGCCGTCCCTCGGCATCACGGGTGAGCTCCGCGGTTTGCGCCGCGGATTGCGGTGCCAGCGTGTTGACCAACGATGACTTGCCGACGCCGGACTGACCCACCAGCATGCTGACCTTGCCGTTCAGTTCCGCCTTGAGCGCATCGATTCCGATGCGCGCCTCGCAACTGATCTCCAGGCAGGTCAATTTCAGCTGGCGGTATTCGGTCAGTTGGGTCTGCACCGCATCCAACCCTAGGTCGGATTTATTGACGATGAGGATGGCGCCCAAGTCCTTCATGCCGGCGCCGGCCCAGTAGCGATCGACCAAGAACCAATCGGGCGCCGGTTCCGGCGCCACGACGATGGCCAGTTGGTCGATGTTGGCCGCCACCGGTTCGGGGCGGCCGCGCGAATCGATGCGTTCGATGAGATTGCGGCGCGGGCCAATGGATTCCACTGACGGACCGTCGGCCGAGGGCGGATAGGTCCAAGTGACCGTATCCCCGCACACCACGCGCAGTTTGCGGCTGCGCAGGCTGCAACGCAGGATGCCATCCGGCGTTTGCACCAGCACGCCGCGCCCGTAACTGGCAAGGACGGTGCCGGTGCCGCCTGCTACCATTGCAAATCAACCTGCTGAAGCACCATGAAATCCCCAGAAAATCTGATTTGGATCGATTTGGAAATGACCGGCCTTAAACCGGATTCCGATCTCATCATTGAAATTGCCACGATCGTAACCGACAAGCATCTGACCGTGCTTGCCGAAGGCCCGGTCTTTGCCGTCCATCAAAGCGAGGCGGTATTGGCCGGCATGGATGAGTGGAACCGCAATCAGCACGGCAAGTCAGGCTTAAGTGCACGGGTACTGGACAGCCAAGTCGATGCCGCGGCGGCCGAGCAGGGCACACTGCAGTTCTTGCAGCAGTGGGTCGAGCCGAAACGTTCGCCGATGTGCGGCAACAGTATTTGTCAGGATCGGCGTTTTCTGGCGCGCTACATGCCGCAGCTCGAGGCGTTCTTTCATTATCGCAACCTCGATGTCAGCACCTTGAAAGAATTGGCGCAGCGCTGGTCGCCGAAACTGCTCGAGGGCTTTCGCAAGGCCTCGACGCACTTGGCGCTTGATGATGTACGCGAATCCATCCGCGAGCTGGAGTTCTACCGCGAGCGGATGTTCAAGCTGCCTTAAAGGGCACTGATTACTTCGCTTTATCGCTTGCCAGGAACATCCAGGTTTCGACGACGGTATCCGGATTCAATGACAGGCTGTCGATGCCCTGTTCAACCAGCCAGCG
>CAZZWE010000241.1:0-3064 GCA_964657675.1 uncultured Steroidobacteraceae bacterium | reverse complement strand
GAGCCGTCTTCGATCGTTCGCAAATGTCTTGCAAGCAAACTAAACCGCTCTATCGACCAGTCATCGGGAGTTTGCGGAATGGTGGTCTGGAGCAAGATTTGGATGGGACGCGTCAATTCACACTCCTGGCGTTAGCCGCAGCAGTTGATAGCGCGAATCCACCGCAGCAATAAATTCTATTCCTCGAGCACTAGCCGCCACTCGAACCGTCTCGCCGTCCATCCTCCAGCCAATGCATGAAAGTACCCACATGTTGCGACCAGAGCTCCGGATGGGCCATGGTGAGGTGGCCGAATGACTCGGAGGTTCCAGGCTGCACGAAATATCGTGCGCCCGGCACGCGAGGTGTCAACCGTTGCAAGATGTGCAAGGTATCGGGATTGAATTCATCGTCAGAGAAGTTGAGCGCAAATAGCTTGGTGCGAATCCCCGCAAGGCCTGGTTCAGGATCATAGTCCGCCGATGATCTTAGCGAGTAAAGTACATCATTCGCGTCAGCAGACAAAGATTGCGTTGCCGCAGCGTCAAGAAACCGATCGGCATCCGTTCCATCGCGTACCACCGCCTGCAGGTGCGGTACGCCATCGATCATCATCCTCAAGAGTTGATAGGCCTGAATCCATCCGCGAAACGGCTTCGTGTATGCCCCGTCATGCCACGCGGGGTCATCTTGAATGCACTGCACCGCCAGACGCCGCCAAACCAAGTTGCGGCCCGCGACACGTGTTGGCAGCGATACGACCGGCATGACGCCCTCGACCTCCTCGGGATAGGCTTCAGCCCACTGCCAGGCATTCATGCCACCCATCGATACGCCCAGGATCGCGTGAAGTCTATGGATGCCCAATATTTGAATTACGAGCCGGTGTTGGAGGTCGACCATATCGGCATAACCATAGCGAGGGAATTGCATCCGCAACCCGTTGCTCGGTTTGCTCGAGCGGCCGTGTCCGATACTGTCCGGAAATATCAGGTAATAACGCTGCGCATCCAGCGGACGGCCCGGATTGAACAAAGCCTTCATATAGGTTGGCGTGAGCAACGCACGTCCGTCGGCGCCGGTCCAATGCAGCAGTAGTACCGCGTTGTCGATTTCCCCGTCCGGGCGCCGGTGTGGCGCCCCAAGAGTCGCATAGTGAATGCGAACTTTGTTTAGTATCTCGCCGTCGCGAAAGAGGTAGTCATCAAACTGCGCATCCGCCTGCATCGCAGCGGGATTGTCTCCTTGTCCCCAGGGGCTTTGCGCAGGCGCGGCCAACGGCATTGCCGCAAGCACGCCAAAGATCGTAGCAAGTGGCAGTTTTCCGATTTTGACGCAAAACGTCATATGAGACTCCAATAAATAGTAAAGACCCTTTCGCCATCCTTGACGCGCTTTTTAGAGACCAACCGGCAAAAGTGAAACCGACTGCCAGGTCGAAGGAGACGGTACTTTAGCCATGAGCGATCGCGTTTCATGGCGTGGCCACTGCGCTTTGCCATCCACCTCCGAGAGCCTTGAAAACGGCGACTTCATTTTGAGCGATGGTCGCATCGGAGCCAGCTACTGCGGAATCGGCTACGACCAATGTCTGCTCGGTGGTCAGCATTTCGAGGTTGCTGACTGCGCCTGCGAGAAACATATCGCTTGCCAAATCAAACGCCTCACGCGCTTTGATTTGGGCACGGCGCAACGACTGATGTCGCCGCAGTTCCGATGAATAGACTGCAAGGGATTGCTCGACCTCCCGAAGCGCAGTCAATACGGTGGAATCAAAACTTGCCAGCGCGGCGGTGGCATTGGCCTTCGCCTGCATTACCCGAGCGCGAGGAAGCGATTGATTGGGGAAACTCCAGGTGACGTTTGGGCCGATGCCCCATGTCAGGCCTGGGGAGTGCGCGAGTTCGGCGCCGTTGAAACCTATGCCGCCGTAGAGTCCCGCGAGCGTTACTTTTGGGTATAACTCGGCGGTCGCGACGCCAATGCGTGCCGTTGTCGCGGCCAACCGGCGATCGGCTCGGTGGACATCAGGTCGGCGCTTAAGTAGGGATTCGCCGTTTCCCACAGGCATCGCCGCGGTTAACCTCGGCGTGATTATGCAGTTGGCGGCCTCTTGCGGGGCTTGAGAGGGTGTGCGACCGAGCAGCGCGCCCAATTCAAAAATCGCTGCTTGACGCTGTCCTTGTAGCGGCGGAATGGCCGCCTCCACTTGGGCGACCAGTCCTTGGGCCCGCACCACATCAAAGTTTGAGTTGGCCCCTGCCACATGGCGCTGCGTGGTGATCTCCTCCTCGCGAGTGACCACTTCGAGTGAGTGTTGAGCAACCGCCAGCTGCTCTCCCAGGGCGCAGATGAGCACGTAGGCACGGGTCGTTTCAGCAGCAATGATGATCTTGACGGAGTCCCTTGCGGCCGCAACCGCTTCAGCGTCCGCACGCGCCGCCTCGACCGCCCGATGAACGCGTCCCCACAGGTCGATCTCATAGTTCACTTCAAGCACATCTTCAAGGAGGGTTACGGTTTTTGGAGCCGATCCTTGAAACTCCAAGATTTCATCCGTGACACCGTCGCGGCCGCGAGTCGCCCCCACCTGTACTTCGGTCTGCGGATAGAGACCGGACCGCGCGGCGGCGAGCAGCGCATGGGCAGCCGCGATATCAGCGTCTGCGGCTTTGAGATCATAGTTGGCGAGCAACGCTTCACGAAGATAGCCATCAAGCGCTGAATCCTGATACAGCATCCACCATTCATCCGGCGGATCGCCCGAAGCACGTCGCTCAGTATCGTGCGAGGTAAAAGATAACTCGGCGCCTTGGGGTAACGCAGATTTTTGGTAGTTAGGTCCCAGGCGACAGGCGGCCATGGTCAACAGCAAGGTTGCCGTACCCGCGCCGAACGCGGCGCGTTGCAATAGTTCTCGGGCACGGCGCATCACTTAAAGAGCGGCTTGCGCGAAGAAGGCCCTTCAGGCGCCGCGCGTTGGACGACCAGCAGCAGCAGCGCTGCGATTGACAGTGCACCCACCCCAATGAAGGAATCGATAACGCCCTGGGTGACAGCCATGCTTCGAACCACCGACCCTAA
>CAZZWE010000240.1:0-3133 GCA_964657675.1 uncultured Steroidobacteraceae bacterium | reverse complement strand
GGACAACGGTCTCTGACACCGTTTACCTAGGTTCGAATCCTAGTCCCCCAGCCAATCAGGGCCCACGCAGGTGGGCCCTTCTCATCTGACGAGCAGCAGCCAACATGTCGGTCGATCACAAATCGAGTAAACGCCTCGCGCCCATGGCGGTCGCGGCGCTCGGTGTGGTGTTCGGCGACATCGGCACCAGTCCCCTGTATGCGATGTCGGCCTGTTTCACCGGCCCTAATATCGCGGTCACCCCCGAACACATTTTTGGTTTGCTCTCTCTGATCTTCTGGTCGCTGGTGCTGGTGATCTTGGTCAAGTACGTCATGGTCGTGCTGAACGCCGACAACAAGGGGGAGGGTGGAGTACTGGCGCTCACCGCGTTGGTGGTCAACACCGAACGACAAAGCCCGCGCCGCAAGTGGTACGGCATGCTCGGAATTTTGGGCGCGTCGTTATTTTTCGCTGACGGTGCCATCACGCCGACCATCACCGTGCTCAGTGCCGTGGAAGGTTTGCAAGTCGCCGCGCCTGCCGCACACATTCCCACCGTGCCCATCGCCATCGTGGTGCTCATTGGATTTTTCATCATTCAGCGTCATGGCACGGGCTCGGTGGGAAAGATCTTCGGCCCGATCATGCTGTTTTGGTTTTTGTTGCTGTCGGTGATGGGAGTCAGCTGGATCGTGCGCGAGCCGCAGGTGCTGCAGGCGCTGAATCCCATCTATGCGCTGCGAATGTTGACCGAACATCAGGTCAGCGCCCTGGCGGTATTGGCCGGCGTGTTCTTAACCGTCACCGGCGGTGAAGCGTTGTATGCCGACATGGGGCACTTCGGCAAGGCACCGATTCGTCTCGGCTGGATATTGATCGTCATGCCGGGACTGGTACTGAACTACTTCGGCCAGGGTGCCATGCTGATCGAAAATCCCGCCGCCATCAGTAATCCGTTTTATCTGATGGCGCCGGCTTGGTCGGTGTTGCCCTTGGTGGTCATTGCGACGGCGGCCTCGGTCATCGCCTCGCAAGCGGTGATCTCCGGCGTGTTCTCGGTGACCACGCAGGCCGTGAGTCTCGGGTTACTGCCGCGGCTGCGCGTCGAGCATTCCTCGGCGGAACATGCCGGCCAGATTTACGTACCCACGATGAATTGGATCCTGATGGTCGCGGCGCTGGCATTGGTGGTGGGCTTCGGCAGTTCGGCGGCGCTGGCCGGTGCCTACGGCTTGGCGGTGTCGGGTGCCATGACTATTGTGACGCCGCTCACACTCAGTCTGATCAAATCACGGACCGGCGCCGAGAGCCGCACGTTGCGCACGGGCTTGTCGTTGCTGTTCATCGTCGACATCGCCTTCCTGCTCGCCAACTTGACCAAGCTCGAAGACGGCGGCTGGCTGCCGTTGGTGTCCGGCTTGCTGATCTTCTGGTTGATGCAGACCTGGCAGAGCGGCCGAGCGTCGGTAATGGCCCGACTGCTGCGCGAACAGAAACCGGTGCGCGATTTCCTGGAGGACTTGAAGCGCGACCCTCCGGTGCGGGTACCGGGCACCTCCATTTTCTTGGATCCGAAAGCCTCCGGCATTCCACGCGCACTGCTCAACAACATCAAATTCAACCGGGTTATGCACGAACACGTCGTTTTGTTGACCGTGGTGACGCGCGAACAGCCGCGCATCCCCGCGGCGAAGCGGCTGACGGTGACGCCGGTGTGCGAAGGCATCGTGCGCGTGGTGGCGCAGGTGGGCTTCATGGAAAAGCCCAACATCACCGAGATTTTACGCGAGGCCGAGGCGCACGGCGTGCCCTATGAACCTGAGCAAACCACGTATTTCCTAAGCCGCGAAGAGTTGCTGGCGGGACGCCGCTCGGATTTATCGCCGCTGCGCCGGGCTGCGTTCATGCGTCTGGCCCGGGGCGCGCAAGTGATCGCTGATTACTATGGACTGCCGCCGAGCCGCGTCATCGAGATCGGCACGCGGTTGGAAATCTAAAGCGTCAGCGTTTTGGTGCCGGCATCGCCGGCGATGATGATGATGTCGGCGCGCCGCCAGGCGAATAAGCCGACGGTCACCACCCCCGCGATCTGATTCACGGTTGATTCAAACCCTCTAGGGTCCGTCAGGCGCAGGTGGTGGACGTCCAGGATTACATTGCCGTTATCCGTGATCACCCCTTCACGCAAAACCGGCTGACCGCCCAGCGTCACGATCTGACGCGCGACATAGGAGCGGGCCATGGGGATGACCTCGATGGGGAGGGGGAAGGTGCCAAGCACCGACACCATCTTCGAATCATCGACGATGCAGACGAAGCGCTTCGATGCGGCCGCCACCACCTTCTCGCGGGTGAGCGCGGCGCCGCCGCCCTTGATCAAGGTGCCGTCGGCCGTGGCCTCATCGGCGCCGTCGATGTACAGCAGCAAATCGCCGGCGGTATTCAAATCCAATTCAGGAACGCCGATCTTTTTCAATGCGGCGGAAGTTTGCGAGGAACTCGAGACTGCGCCCGCGAGCTGGATTTTACGGTCTTTCAGCACCTCGATGAGCTGGTTTACCGTGGAGCCGGTACCGATGCCGAGCACCATGCCTTCTTCGATATAAGAGCAGGCGGCTTCAGCGGCGCGGTGTTTTTTCTCGATGGATAAGGACAATTTTTCCTACCCCCAAAAACAACTGTGCCCGCTTACGCGGGCACAGTTGATTACTTTCGAAGGCTTACTTTTTCTTAGCGGCCTTTTTCTTTGCTACCTTCTTCTTCGCCTTCTTTGCTTTCGCTGCCATGATAGAAACTCCGTTATCGGGTTAGTCCGGGGTCCGAGTATATACACGAATAATTAATTTACAAGCGCGACCGCTTTTAACGCGCGTCAATGTGGTAGCGATGTGAGCGAGTTCACTCCAGCGTGAGAATGAAATCCCAATCTTTATTCGTCACCGGCATCACCGATAAACGGTTACCTCGGCGCAGCAAAACGAAATCCTTGAGCTTCTTATCGGCATGCGCGCGCAGCTCATCGAGCGTGATGACGCGCTTCAGTTTGCGCACCAGCTTCACATCCACCACATACCAACGCGGCGCCTCAGGCTTGGAGTCGGCATCGTAGTGATGGTCCTTGGGATCGAAGGCGGTGAGGTCGGGGTAGCCG
>CAZZWE010000239.1:0-3178 GCA_964657675.1 uncultured Steroidobacteraceae bacterium | reverse complement strand
AAAACGCCGCGCATGCGGCGTTTTTTTTGCAGAGCGTTTAATGAATTTGCGCTACCAGCAGGTCGAAGTTGTGTCGTTACTCGAGGCATCTGAGGCTGTGCGTACTCCGGCAGAGTTAACTGTAAAAGTGCGGCAGGTCGTGTCCTTCATTTGATCGGTACCCGTCGCCGCCGTCGCGGTTAAGGTATAGGCAGCTGGAGTTCCAGGCGAGGTTGTAGTCGGTGGCGACGCGGGTGTAATTAATGGCGTCGCGACCGTGTAGTATCCACTACCGACCGGCAGCGCCGTGGACGCGCCCGAGTAGCCCAGGTCAGACCACGTCGCACTGTAAGTATAATTGGTGCTGAAGAATCGCTCTTCCAAGCTGGCCAGATCGAGTAGCGCATTCTTTGCATCGGTGCGGTGCGCCTTGCGTACGTAGTTCGAATAGGCAGGGATGGCGATGGCCGCCAAAATGGCAGCAATTAGCATCGTGACGACCAATTCGATCAACGTGAATCCTTTGTGTGTGCGCATGGCTATTCTCCTTACCGCTTCTCAATCCAAGTAACGCGCTTACCCTTCAAGTTCCCCGGCGGGTTGATGGCGCCGATGAAAGGAGAGCTCGTAGTTTGAGTGATGCCGTAGTACTGCGATTGATACTGCACGCTCGAGAAACTACCCGTGCCTCCTAAGGCCAGTCCGCTCACAGGCACTGTCGTACTGCCGGAAGTAACGTTCAGAGTGTTGTGATTCGAAGTCGCGTCTTCGAAGAACGAGCTGGGGAATGAACCGCCCGTCGCAGGGTCAATCGCCATGGTCCAGCCCGATGCGGAGGTGGAATAGCAGCTGGTGGCAGAGTTTTGCGCCGGGATCGTGGTGTTGACCACCAACGCGCCGAGTGTAAGCACGGGGTTGTATACCACCTGCTCATACACGGTGGTGGCAGTGGGCACCGCCTTGGTCGTTGCAAGCACAGCGGGATCGGCCGAGTTGGGATATCCCGATGCCAGGTTCAAATACCAGCCATAACTTGAGCAGCCAGTGACATCCGCGTAGCACACGGGATTGGCGCTGACCGTGCGGTAATCACTCCCGGTGTTCGCCGCCGTTGCCGTAGTAGTAGAGGTCACTGTTTGCGCGACCAGTGAGCCCGTGCCCGTTACGTATGCCAGCGGAGCCGCAGGCTGAGAAACGACAGAGTACGGCGTAGAGAATTTGGTTGAGGACAGGCTGTTCCAGGACGCCATATTCCAGTCCCAAACGCCGTAGATGGCCATTTGCGACGTTTGATAGGTGGCAGCGCTGATCAGGCTTTGCGGAACCTGGCGCCCTGTGCCGAATTCCACCATCACATGGGGATATAGCCCGTTACCCGGCGTTGCTACGACGACCGGCGCAGTGGTGATCGGCTGGCCGGGATTCGAGTAGATTGGATTCGGCGTGACCGCCCAACTGCCGGTTGTCGTGCCGGTCAAGTCGAACCGCCACAAATTGCCCAAGAGGTCGCCGGCATAAACGTAGTCGGTGATTCTATCGCCGTCGAAGTCGGCGGCTGACACGAAGGCAATGCCATTCGCGGTGGTTGCAGGCGGGACGCCGCTGCCCACGCCAGTGCTGAGATAAATAAAAGTAGGCGTGCCACCGCTGGGGTCGATGAGCATGATGAAAATGCCGGCATCGCCATTGGCGCTACCGAGACCGTTGCCAAAAATAGCGGCCCATTGACCATTGTGCAGCCGGCGGATCACGGGCGTTCCGTAGGTATTGCCAAGGCTTGCACCACACGTGGTGTTATTGGTGCACGAGATGCTGGTGTTGCTCCACTCGCCCTTGACCACCGCGCCCGGAGTGCTCTCCGAGAACATCGAATCGGGGTCGGTGATATCAAGGGCGTAGATGGCTTTGCCGCCAGGTCCTAAACCGCCGACTAGCCAGGTATGCCAGACGCCGGAATAGAACACGTCGCCTGTGCCGGGTGCCGCATCCACGTCGAACTTATGTCCGTACTGGGGATCGGAATAATTGCGAGCGACGTTCGTGCCCTGAATCGTTTGGGTGATGTATCCCGGCACATACGCCATGACTTCTTTGCCGTCGTTGTAGGTGACGTCGATGGTGCCGGCCGAATTGTAGTTGCCCGAGCGAAAGCCGTGCAGCATGCCATCGTTGGCGCCGACGTAGACGACGTTGGTGCGCTGGTTCTCGACCGGCTGCGTGCCGGTCGCGGCGGAAGTGCCGGCGAATGCACCGTAGCTCTCACCGCTGTTTTCGGGATACGGATCGCCCGTTGCATGGATGAGATCAGACCAAGCGTTCGAATAGCCGGCGAGCGGCGGTCCGACCCACGTTGGGCTCGAGTCCACGATGTCGCCGAGCACGCTGACCCGATCTCGATAAATGCCGTTGAATGTGGTCGTCGAGGTGGGAACTTGCTCTAAAGGAACCGCAGTCGTACCGCGATTGCCGCGCAAGTAGTCCAAGCGGCTGCCCGGATAGTTAGGGGCTACGATTGGCGAGGGGTCGCCGGTGGTCAAGGCCGCTTGTGCGGCAGGAGAAAGGCTGGCCCATTCGAATGCGATCGGAGACGCCGCGCCCTGACCGCTCGGGTAGTTGGCCGAAAAAATGACTCGAGAGGACGGCGGGCTCAGCGGCACGCCGGTGCCGGCAGGACCCGTGCTATCGCAATAACTACCGACGGGTACGCCGGTGAGAACGCACGAGCCGTCCCAGTTGATGACAGGACTGATGGTTAGGTTGTTGGCGCTTTCCACCAAGGTTTGCGAAGTGACGGAGCCGGCCAAAGTCTGCGGGTTGTAATAAGCGAAGTAGACCTGCGAGAAGGTTTGCACCTTGGCGGTCTGCTTCTGGTTCAAACCAGCCGAGCTTGACGATGTATTCGACGGCGTCGCCTGGAAGCACATGATCTCATGGACGTTGCGGCTGCCGCCGGTTGATCCTGCGAATCCGAATCGCACGCTGGCGGGCAACGGATTTGCCGGGATGTTGGTCACGGGATCTTTCTGTGTGATGTCGACGTTCGTGATCACGGCCTGGTTGGCGCCGCCGTTGTAGCTATAAGAAAGGCTCAAACTGCCCGCTGGCGTGATCTTCAAGTTGTAAGTAATTGGAATCGCATTGCCGCGGTAGCCGGCTGATTCATTCGCGATCGGTTGAGAGGTAGGCAGCACTTTGTAGC
>CAZZWE010000238.1:0-3209 GCA_964657675.1 uncultured Steroidobacteraceae bacterium | reverse complement strand
CAATGCGGCGCGCCATGCGCCAGACTAATCGCCGCCATGATCTCATCGCCGTGCACATCGAGGATCCGCGTGAAAAAGAACTCCCCAATGTGGGCATTGTGGCGCTTGAAGATGCCGAGACCGGCGAAATCATCGAACTTGACACAGGCCGGGCTGCCGTACGGCAGCGCTTTAAGGAGCAAGCCGGTGAGCGCAGCCGCCAATTGGTGACGGATTTCCGCTCCGAAGGCATCGACACGCTGCAACTGCAGACCGACGCATCGTATATGCCGGCCCTGCAGCGTTTCTTCAAAACGCGGGTGCGCCGCCGCGTATGAGGATGAGCGCGACGGCCGGAATCGGTATTTTGATCATGTCCGCCTGCGGTGCTGCCTGGGCAGAGTCGGGAGCAGAGCCCGCCGCAGCGCCGGCCAGCGCCGCGTCGGCGGCTTCGCCTGCCGAGGATATTCGCGACATCCGCGGTCCCAAAACGCTGCTGGAACGCGCGCCAGTGACGTTATTGGTGATCGCGGGGGCCGCTGTGCTGCTCACCGGCGGTTACGGGGTGTGGCGCTGGCAGCGCGGCCGCGGACGCGTGGTCGTGCTGTTGCCCTTCGAGTTTGCATTGCAGCGGCTCGATGCGACACGCGCGATGATGCGAACGGAAACGGGTCGGCAGTTCGGCGGCGCCGTTTCCGATATCGTGCGCCAGTACATCGAGCGGCAGTTCAACGTCACGCTCACTCAACGCACCACTGAAGAATTCCTGCAAAGCCTGATGAGTTCAGATAATTCACCGTTGGCGCCGCAGCGTCCGCTGCTTGCAGAATTCTTGCAGCAGAGCGATGTCATCAAGTTCGCCGGCGGTTCATTGGCGCTGCAGGATCTTGAAGAGCTGCTGCAGGCGGCGCGCCGGCTGGTGCAGGAAACCGCTCGGACTGCGAAGCCGTCATGATTCGATTCTTGCAGCCTGACTGGTTTTGGTTGCTGGCCGCCTTGCCGCTGGTGTGGCTGTGGCGCGGGCGCCGTGGTCCGGTGGCCGCCATCGAATATTCCGATGTGAGCTTGGCGCGCGACGTGGCGCGTCGCAGCCGTAGCCGCATTGGCGGATGGGTTTGGTTGCTGCCCATCCTGGCCGCCGGTTTGATGATCGTGGGACTTACGCGCCCGCAGCGCCAGGACAGTCACGTTGAAGTGACTGCGAACGGCATCGACATCCTGCTCGGGTTGGATGTCTCCGGTTCGATGCAGGCGCTGGATTTCAAGAGCGATGGCAAGCGCATCAATCGCATCGCCATCGTCAGATCCGTGGTGTCGAAGTTTATCGAAGAGCGGCCGAACGACCGCATCGGATTGCTGGCCTTCGCCGGCGCCCCCTATTTGGTCAGCCCTCTCACCCTCGATCATGATTGGCTGCAGCAGAATTTGGAGCGCGTTGATGTGGGATCGGTGGACGACGGTACCGCCATCGGTTCAGCCATCGCTTCCGCAGTCAATCATTTGCGCGATACGCACGCCAAATCCAAGGTGGTTATTTTACTCACGGATGGCGTCAACAACACTGGCAAGATTGCGCCCCTGGCCGCCGCAGAGGCTGCCAAGGCCCTCGGGGTCAAGATCTACACCATCGGCGTCGGCGTGCGCGGCGATGCGCCGATTCCCGTCAAGGATGAACGCGGCAACACGCGCATCATCATGGCCAAGGTGGATGTGGATGAGAAGACGCTGCAAGCGGTTGCGGATCTTACCGGCGGCAAGTTCTACCGAGCCACCGACACCGATTCGCTGCAGCGCATTTACGATCAGATCAACAGCTTCGAGAAATCCGCGCAAACCGTGCAGAAGTTCGAGCATGTCGAAGAGCTGTATCGTTGGGCGCTGATGCCGGCGCTCGGTCTGCTGGTCTTAAGCGTGCTGTTCCAATTGACGCTGCTGCGGAGGCTGCCATGAATTTCAACCACGCGACGTGGTTGCTGGCCGGCGGCTTGACGTGCATCGCGTTGATATGGGCATGGCGCCAGTATGATGCGCGGCAGCGCGCGGCCTTGGAGCGATTCATCGCTCCGCGCCTGCGCCTGCAGCTGACGCAATCCGTGTCGCGACTGGCGCGGCAAACCCAAAGAACGTTGTTCGGTGCCGCGCTGCTGCTGTTATTTGTCGCGTTGGCGGGGCCGCTGGTGGGATTTCGTTGGGAGCAGATACGCCATCGTGGCAACGAAGTGGTCTTCGTCATCGACACCTCGCGCAGCATGTTGACGCCCGACGTGAAACCCAATCGGTTGGTGCGGGCGAAATTGGCCATCGACGATTTGGTGCGGCAGATGGACGGCGATGCCGTGGGCATCGTGGCGTTTGCGGGCAGCGCGTTTCTGGTGTGCCCGATGACCTTGGATTACGGCGCGTTCCATGAATCGCTGGCCGCGATCGACACCCGCACGCTGCCGCATGGCGGCACCAATATATCGAGTGGGATACGCGAAGCCGCGTTGGCGCTGCGCCGCCGTCCCGGCAGCGACAAAATCGTCATCTTGGTGACTGACGGCGAGGAGTTGGAGGGCAGCGCTTTGGCCGATGCTCAAGCGGCCAACCGTGAATTCGGTCTAAAGGTGTTTACATTGGGCGTCGGCACTGCGGCCGGCGACCTCATTCCCATCCCGGTCGAGCAAGGCGGCGGCTTCGTCAAAGATGAGAATGGCGCCGTGGTGAAATCGCGGCTCGACGAAGCGGCGCTCAAGGCGATCGCGGCGGCCGGCGGAGGTCGTTACGCGGCCTTGGGTGCTCAGGGGGAGGGCTTGGAAGATATTACCCAAGCCATTTTGGGCGCGGCTACCAAGCATGACCTGGCGTACCGTCAGCAGCGGGTTTACATCGAGCGTTACCAATGGCCTTTGGCCGCTTCGCTGCTTTTGCTGACGATCAGCCTGATGATGGGCAATCGACGCTGGGGCAGGGCCAAGGCAGCGGCACCGAGCCTCGCGGCCGCTGCCAGCCTGATGCTCGTGGTGCTGAGCCTGGGGGTGCGCTCACCCAGCGTCGCGGCTGATACCAAGCCCAATAACCCCGCACCGGTGGTGGACTATAACTCCGGCGCTGCGGCTTATCGCGCGGGACAGTATTCGCAGGCCACGCAGGCTTTTGATCAATCCATCAAGCGTGCCCCGTCGAGTGATCAACAACGCCTCTCCGATCAAGAAGACGCGTACTACAACCTCGGCAATGCTTTGTATCGG
>CAZZWE010000237.1:0-3213 GCA_964657675.1 uncultured Steroidobacteraceae bacterium | reverse complement strand
CTGGGGGACTAGGATTCGAACCTAGGTAAACGGTGTCAGAGACCGTTGTCCTACCACTAGACGATCCCCCACAAAACCGTTTGGCTCCGATGCTAGCGCTTCGAGAACTGGGTACCGCGACGAGCTTTGCGACGACCCACCTTCTTACGTTCCACTTCGCGGGCATCACGGGTCACGAAACCCGCTTTGCGCAGCGGCGAGCGCAATGTTTCATCGTACGCCATGAGGGCGCGGGTAATGCCGTGGCGGATCGCGCCGGCCTGGCCGGTGATCCCGCCGCCCTCGACATGGGCCTCGACATCAAACTTGTTGTCCATCTGCACGGCGCCGAAAGGCTGCTGCACGATCATGCGGCCGGTTTCGCGGCCGAAGAATTCTTCCAGCGTGCGTCCGTTGATGACCACTTTGCCCGAGCCGGTACGCAGGTAGACCCGCGCGCTCGAAGTTTTGCGACGGCCGGTGCCGTAAAAGGCGTTATTGGCGGTGTTTGCCATTGATAGTCCTAGGAACTCTTAAATTTCCAGCGCTTTGGGCTGCTGAGCTTGATGGGGATGATCTTTGCCGCCAAATACGTGCAGCTTCTTATACATGCGGCGGCCCAGAGGACCCTTCGGCAGCATGCCCTTGACGGCAAATTCGATCGCGCGCTCGGGGTGTTCGTCGAGCAGTTTGCCCAGCGAAATGGTCTTCAAGTTGCCCACGTAGCCGGTGTGCTGGTGGTAGAACTTGTCGGTGAGCTTGGCGCCGGTGACCTTCACGTTACCCGCATTGATCACGACGATGTGATCGCCCAGATCCTGGTGAGGGGCATAGTTCGGCTTGTGCTTGCCCTTCAAACGGTGCGCAATCTCCGAGGCCAGACGGCCCAAGGTCTTGCCTGCAGCGTCGACCAGATACCAGTCGCCGCGCGTTTCTTCAGGCTTGGAAAATACGGTATACATGGAAATACTCAATTGATTCGGCTCGGAAACGAGGCGCGAAAGTGTACAGAACAGTGCGGGCAGATGCCAGCCCCGCCTGTGGATGGGCGCGCCGTAGATCGCGGCTATTATATAGTGTGCCCATGAAAAGTCGTGATTTAGGCCTTAGCGACCGCGTATTTGGCGAAATAGACAAGTTAATCAAGGTGTTAACGGTCCCCGCACGCTCCGCCCGACCGTTGCCTGACGCCCCGAGCGCCGAAAGCCTGACGCCGCGGGAGCGCCAAGCGTCAGCCCGACTCATGCGGGTGAACCATTCGGGCGAAGTTGCTGCCCAGGCCCTCTATCAAGGCCAAGCCCTCACCGCCCGTCAGCCGGCGGTCAAACTCGCAATGAATCAGGCCGCGGCCGAGGAAAACGACCATTTGGCCTGGTGCGGCCAACGGCTGGAGGAATTACAGGGTCGACCGAGCGTGCTCAACCCGCTGTGGTACCTAGGCTCCTTTGTCATGGGCGCGGCCGCGGGCGCGCTCGGAGATCGCACCAGCCTTGGCTTCATTGCGGAAACCGAGCGCCAAGTCGAAGCGCATTTGCGCGACCACATGAACCGTCTGAGTCCGAAAGATTTACGTAGCCGAGCGATCCTCGAGCAGATGACGCATGATGAGATGGAACATGGGGCAAAGGCCTCTTCCATGGGAGGGCAGGCATTGCCAAATCCTGTGACGTTCGCCATGCGCATCACCTCGCGGTTGATGACTCGCGGCTCGTATTGGCTCTAGGTTCCGCGCCGGCGCATCGCTTTAGTGCTTGCGATTCCGGTACTTATGTAATAAAACGTGCGCCAGCACAGGTATTTCACAGTCGAAGAACCACGGGAGTGAACATGGAAGAAGGGGCAAAAGCCTTAAGCGATATCCCAGCGATCAATCGTTTCTTGAGCTACTGCCGTATCCGGACAGTCCCTTCAAAGACCGTGATCATTCACGCCGGCGATCTACCGGACATCCTTTACTACATCATCTCCGGCTCGGTCGAGGTCATGATCGAGGACGAGGATGGCAACGAAATGGTTCTGGCCTACCTGAACAAGGGGCAGTTTTTCGGAGAAATGGGCTTGTTCTATGAACAGCCGACCCGAAGTGCTTGGGTACGCACCCGTCAGCAATCGGAACTGGCCGAAATGACTTATCCGCGTTTTCGCCAAATCGCGGCGGAAAGCCCTGGATTGATTTTTGAGTTGGCCACGCAGTTGGCCACCCGCCTGGATCGCACCAATCGCAAACTCGGCGACCTCGCCTTCGTTGACGTCACCGGCCGGGTGGCGCATGCCATCATGGACTTGTGCGGCGAACCCGATGCCATGACCCATCCTGAAGGCATGCAGATCAAGGTCAGCCGTCAGGAATTATCTCGCCTCGTCGGCTGTTCACGGGAAATGGCCGGCCGTGTGTTGAAGGTATTGGAAGAGCAGGGACTGCTGCGCGCCACGGGTAAAACCATCGTGGTGTTCAACGCTCGCCCGAAAGTGAAGACCCGTCCGCTGATCGTCCCGGTGAAAGCCGGCGCCGGTGCTGTGCCCGCGAAGAATGCACGCGCGGAACAGCATGACGATGACGAAGATGATGAGGACGACGAGGACGAGGAATAGCCGATTCACGGGGCGCCCGGCTAGGGGCGCCCGTAACCGGCCGTGCCTAACACTTGCGGCCGGTCTCGATCTGCTCGCGCATCGACTTGATGGTCGCTGCGTAATCCTTACTGCCGAAGATCGCTGACCCCGCGACGAAGGTATCCGCACCGGCTTTCGCAATCTGCGCGGCGTTATCGATCTTCACACCGCCATCGATCTCGAGGCGGATATCCCGGCCGCTGGCATCGATGCGCGCTCGCGCCTCGGCCAGTTTGCCCATCGTTTCCGGGATGAATGCCTGGCCGCCGAAGCCCGGATTGACCGACATCAACAAAATCACGTCGATCTTATCGATGACGTAATCCAACCAACTGAGCGAGGTGGCGGGATTGAATACCATGCCCGGCTTACAGCCGCTGGCGCGGATGTGCTGAATGGTGCGGTCCACATGCTGCGTGGCCTCCGGATGGAAACTGATGTTGGTTGCGCCGGCCTTGGCAAAGTCGGTCACCAATGGATCCACCGGCGTGACCATCAGGTGTACATCGATGGGCGCGGTAATTTTCGCCTTGCGCAGCGCCTCGCATACCAAAGGCCCGATGGTCAGGTTGGGGACGTAGTGATTGTCCATCACGTCGAAGTGCACCCAGTCGGCACCCG
>CAZZWE010000236.1:0-3257 GCA_964657675.1 uncultured Steroidobacteraceae bacterium | reverse complement strand
AAGTGCACGTCCTGTCACGAACCGGGCGGCATCGGCCCCATGCCGCTGATCAGCTACGAAACCATCAAGCCATTCGCGCCCATGATCCGCGAAATGATCCGTACCCAGCGCATGCCGCCGTGGCGTGCCGACCCCAGCGTCGGTCATTTCCTCGGCGATCGCAGTCTCTCCGCCGCGCAAATTAAAACCCTGGTGCACTGGGTCGAAGCCGGTGCGCCGCGCGGCACGGGACCTGACCCCTTTGCCGGCAAGACTTTCGTCGCGCCGGAGTGGCCGCTTGGCAAACCCGATCTGGTGTTGGACATCCCCGCCTACACCATCCCCGCCAACGGCATCGTCGATTATCAGCGGCCCTTCGTGCTCAATCCCTTGAAGGAAGGCAAGTGGCTGCGCGCCTCGACCATCAAGGTCGTCAACCGCCAGACGGTGCATCACATTTTGACCGGTTATCTGACGGAGCCACCCGCGGATGGTCAGCCGGCCAATGAGAGCAAGTGGGGCGCATCGCTTGGCGGTTACGCCGTGGGCGCGGAGTCGTTCGTCGAGCCCAAGGACACCGGCGTTTATCTCCCCCCCGGCGGCGCCGTGGGATTCCAGGTGCATTACACGCCCTACGGCCAAGAAGTGACCGAGCATTCGCAAATCGCGCTGTATTTTTACAAAGAAAGGCCCAAGCTGGTGATGCGCAATTCCGTGGTGTTGAACGCCAACATCACCATCCCGGCCAATACGGAGAGCTGGCAGCAGCAGTCCTACCTCGTATTCCCGAAGGACGCCCTGCTCTACAGTGCATTCCCGCATGCGCACTATCGCGGCAGTTCATCACAGCTGTGGCTGCAGGCGCCGGATGGCAACAAGACGCTGCTGTTGTCCCTGCCGCACTACGATTTCAATTGGCAGCGTGAATACATGTTCACCGAGCCGGTCAAAGTGGCCGCAGGCTCCAAGCTGATTGCGATCTACACCTACGACAACTCCGTGCGCAATCCGGCCAACCCGGACCACAACCGTGTGGTGCCGTGGGGCGATCAGTCGTTCGATGAAATGCTGTATACCGCGTTTCATTATCGCTGGGTCGGCGAAACGTCCGACAAGATGGAAACCTACAACGCCTACGACAAGCAATTGGATTCAGGACGGCTGTTCGGCATGCTCGATACCAAGGTCAACGGCAAGCTGGAGGAATCCGAACTGACCGGCCCAATTGGCTCGCAGTTCAAACCCGCCTTCGCCAAGATTGACACCGATCATGACGGTTTCATCGAACCGCAGGAATTACTGGCGGCTCAAGCCGCGTCGATGAAGCGCCGCGCGGCTGCCCAACAAACCACCGCGCCGGCTCAGGCTGCGCCGGCTTCCGAGAAGACCGGCGGCGGCGGTCAGTAACGGCTCCCATGGCGGCCAGAATTGCGCTGGCCGCCTTCATTGGGTGTGTTGCCCTATCCAACGCTGCGCTGTCCCGGGTGAGTATCGGCGCACCCGCGCCGGCATTCGATGTGCTCGGGGCCGACGGCAAACACCATCGCTTGAGCGACTATCGCGGTAAGACCGTGGTGCTCGAATGGACCAGTCCGGTGTGCCCATTCACCGCGGTCAAATACCGCAGCGGCGCGATTCAAGCCTTGCAACGCTACGCCGCGCAACATCAGGTTGTGTGGCTGTCGGTGGATACCGCCGCCGCCGATCGCGCCGGTTACCTGACCCCCGCGGCCGCGAACGACCGGATTGCGCAGACTCACGCGGTGGTGGCCGGCTTTCTGTTCGATCGGACCGGCAACATGGCGCGCAGCTTCGCTGCCAAGACAACCCCGAGTTTTTTTATCATCGACCGCCAGGGGAATTTGGCCTATGAGGGGGCGATGGATGACGAGAATGCGGCCGAGTCAACGCCCCCTCAAAACTATGTTCGCGATGCGCTCGAGGACCTGCAGGCTCACAGGCCTGTGCGAACGCCCGAAACCCGCCCCTATGGCTGTGGCATCGAGTACTAGGTCCGTGACTGTCATTCGCAAGAACGTCGCCGCGCGGACTCGGCGCAGTACCGCCAAATCCCGACGAGCGGAACTGTTGGATGAAGCCGCACGCGAACTGAACTCCAAGGGCATTTCGTTAACGTCACTCACCGATGTGGCCGACCGCCTCGGATTCTCGCGCGCCTCCCTGTATTACTACGTGGAGGATCGCGAGGATCTGATGTTTCAGGTCTACCTGCGCTCCTCGGAAATCATGGCGCGGCAGTTGGGCGAGGTGGCTCAATTCGGCCGCAATGCCGTGCAGGTGGTGGCGGATTTCGTGTCGCACATTCTCGATCCGGGCGAGCCTGAAATCGCCGCGCTCAGTGAGATTGGCCTGCTCGGCCAAAGCGAGCGCGAGACTGTGTTGGGCATCTACGAGGCCGTGGTCGCTCGACTGGCCAGCGTGCTCGAGACGGGCGCAAAGCACGGCGAGATTCGGCACTGCGACTTTCCCATCGTGGCGCGCACCATCATCAGCGTGGTGCATTCCATTCCACTGCAGTCGCCGCTGGCCCATATGCTCGGCATCAAACGATCAGAACTGATCGCGGCAGCGACCGACGTGCTGACCTCAGGCTGGGCGGCGAATCGAAATTTGCCGGTGCATCCGCCGGTGATCGATTTATCCGGGTTGGTCACCCATCCCGGCGGATTGTTCGACCGCGCCGCGTTGTTTGAAGCCAAGCGCGAAAAAATTCTCGCCGCCGCTTCGCTGCTGTTCAATCGGCGCGGCGTCGACACCACCTCGCTGGATGATATCGCCGCGGCGGTAGGCGCTACAAAACGCACGCTCTATCACCATGTGGGGGACAAGCAAACCATCCTGTCGGCCTGCTACGCGCGCACTTATCGCATTTTTACGTTCATCCGCGAACAGGCGAAGTTGCAGGCGGCCTCGGCCAACGATGGGTTGTTGGCCACGCTGCACGCCACCTCGCTCGCGTATCAACGCGATGACATCCAGCCGCTGCGCGCCTCTCCCGGTTATGAAGCATTGAGCCAGGAGGAAAAGGTGTTGGCGACCAAACGCGGACGGGAGTTGGTTCAGGCCTACCGTGTCGTGTATGCGGAGGCCCAGACGGAAGGATCGATGCGGCAAGTGAACCGCGATTGCCTGCTGTTGTTGATGCGCGGCGCGAGCGCCTGGCTGGCCAAAGGGTTGGTGCGGGGCGATGATGACCGCAAGGCGCAGATCGCGGTGGAAACCAGCGATGTATTGCGAATGGGGTTAAGCCCGCTTTG
>CAZZWE010000235.1:0-3284 GCA_964657675.1 uncultured Steroidobacteraceae bacterium | reverse complement strand
GCAGCAGCACAATCGAAGCCGCTCATCGAACGGCAGGTCCGCTTTTACATCCGGCTCTTGAACATCAATAACAATTTTTGAGCCCGGTTAGGATTGCCGCCGAACTCAGCGCCTGTGAGCGGCGCATCGAGAAACTCATCGTAGCCGGCGACGCCGCTTGGCTTGAACCCGCTTAAATCCCGGCAGCTCATGGCCCAACCAGGGAAGTGTCTCTCCGCGGTGTCGCCTTGAAGCAGCGTGATCAAACCTCGATGGCGAGCATCGACGGCAATTTTGCCGTGTAGCCGGCGGACATGATCCTCCGGCCCCTCGAGCGACTGCATGAAGTTGCCATCCTTGTACAACAGCAGCCCGGTGATGCCGACTCGCTTATTATCGCGGACGCATTGATTCAGCAGCGCTTCCAAGTCGTCCTTGGTGAATGGCGCCACCGCTGAGCTTACATAAGTGAGAGAAAACATGGCTGCAGCATATCGAGGCCATGATTTGGCGGGGTGAGCCGATTCACGGTATGTGCGCAAGACGGGTGTTCGCCGTCATACTTCTTAGGGGCACCGAGCGGATGCGGCGGCGCACTGCTCACTTGGATACCGGCATCCTTGAGTCGACCGTGGCCGGCGATTCTTACGCTTTAAGTCCCAGCGTTTCGAAGGCACGATCCAGCGCCGCCTGCACCTCCGCGGAGGGTTCCGGAAAGGCGGCGAGCGGCACGTTGCCGATGTAGCCAATGTCCTTGAAGCCCTCGGCCGTTGTGTAATAGCCGCCGATGACGAGTTTGCGGACCTTGCGGTAGAAGCCTGCAGGTGCATCGACATTTTCCGCTGACCCGCTCAACTGGGTGAGGATGGTTTCCTGGACCGACGGGGGTGCTGCCGAAAATTGGGCCGCGCCGGCTTTGACGGCGGCCGCATTCATCCAGTTAAGACCTTTGAGAACCAGGTCACGATCCGCCCGCTGCTCAGGATACGGCGCGCTGACCCATTCATCGATCATGGCGTGTACGCCGATTTGGCTGGCGCTCGGCGCGGTGCCTTCCGCCGGAAGGACATAGTCGCTTAAGCGCGCAACGCTGGCCAGTTGATCGGCGTCCAAAGTATTCGGCCAAGGCGTTTTGCCTTCGTTGATGTTCGGATCGAGGCCGTAGCCTTTGGCGGGATCAATCGGCGCAGTGGTCTGCGCCGTCATTGCGAAGGCACCGATGCCGCCGCTGAAGGCCGCCGCCACTGAAGCGGCCCACAGCAGGGCGGTACGCCGATCGATTTTTAAATCGCTCATAAGTCACCTCGTCTCGCCAGATCCGCCAGGTGCGAACTCGTTCGGTAGCTCAGCGCCAGGATGGACAACGTCGGGTTCTTATCGGGACTGGAGGGGAGTACGGCGCCGTCGGCGACGAACAAGTTCTTAACCGCCCAGGCGCGCCCATATTCATTCACGACCGAGCTGCGCGCATCCTTGCCCATGCGCACGGTGCCGACTTCGTGAATAATTTCCCCGCCGTTGGAAATCGCTTTGGCGCCCTCGGTGGCCACCTTGCCGAGCGGCTTGCCGCCCAGGCGATCGATGACTTCAAGAAAGGTCTTGACGGCGTGCGCCGCTTGCCGGGTTTCATGCTCGCTCCACTGCCAATGGAATCTCAGCACAGGGATGCCAAATTTGTCTTTGACCTTCGGGTCCAAATCGCAAAAGCAATCCTCGTTCGGAATCATTTCGCCGCGCGAGCCAAATCCAATCGTGCTGCCGTAACGTCTTCGCAGCAGGCTGCGCAACTCCGGGCCGCGGCTCGTGCCATCGTCCAACAAATCCGGCAAGCTCATCTGCGGCATGGTTCGACCGCCGGTCATTTCGACATGGTAGCCGCGCGGGAAATCCAGCTCGCCGCGTGCGAACTTGCCATGTCCCCACCAAGGAACGTAGGTATGCATGATGCTCATGCCATCGTCATTCGTGGGCGGCATTTTCTCCAGCACCGGTATCTGCGCCTGCACCCGCGTTCCGACGCTGTCCATCAAATATTTACCAACGAGGCCGTGGTCATTCGCGAGACCGTCTGGGAACAGGCTGCTCTTGGAGTTGAGCAGAATGCGCGCGGACTCACAGGCGCCCGCAGCCAACACCACCGTCTTGGCCTGCACGCTGTGATGCTCACCGGTCAGCTTATCGATAAAGGACACGCCGCTGGCCTTGCCGGACTTGTCCAGATCGACGCCGTACACCATGGCGTTGTCACGAATCGTCAGATGACCCGTGGCGAGCGCCGGAGGAATTAAAACGGTGGTGCTCTGGAAATTCGCCTTGATGGAACATCCGCGGTAGCAAGGCGTGGCATACATACAAGCGGCACGTCCGCTCAAAGGTTGGGTGAGAATCGCGGCATGCACCGGCGCAGTGGGTATGCCCATGCTTTTGAATGCCCGCGTGACCAACCGTTCATAGACTTTGGCGGGCGGCGGCGGCTGCAAACAGCCGGGCGGCGAGGCCGGCACGTTCTCGAATCCTTCGGCGCCGCCGGTCACGCCAATCAAGCGCTCCACCTTGTCATACCACGGTGCGAGGTCGTCATAGGAAATCGGCCAGTCAGTCCCCAAGCCGTCGCGGCTGTGCGGTTTGAAGTCATAAGGTCCAAAGCGCAACGCGACGCGCGCCCAATGGTTGGTGCGCCCGCCCAGCATGCGGGGCCGCCACCATTTGAAGGGCTGCGATCCTTCGGCGATGGTGTAAGGTTCGCCGGGAATTTCCCATCCGCCGCCGACCGTTGCGTCGAAATATCCGAATGGCTTGTCGGGCGTAAACCAGCCGCGTAACGGCGCTTGCGCGGGGATGTTGAACATCGGCGTTTCTGTCAATGGGTCGTAGTTGCGGCCGGCCTCCAACATCAGCACCTTCAGTCCGTGGCGCGTGAGCTCGTAAGCGCTCATGCCTCCGCCGGCCCCCGATCCCACGATGATCACGTCGTAGCGCTGTGTCATGGTTTACTCCTCGTGCGAAAGCGGGCGGGCGGGGATCGGGATGTACGTTTCCAAATCCTCATCAGGAAATTTTACGACGCGGCCGAGTTCCGCGGACCGATACAGTCCCATCACCAGCCGCACTACTTCAACGCCGTCCTCGAAGGTTTCTTCCGGTTGCTTGCCATGACGGAAACACTCCACCATGTGACGGTTCTCTCCAATGTATCCATAGCTGGCCGCCTCATCCTCGACAATGGGCATCAAGCCTTGCTCGGCGTTTTGCTTTTCCAGTAAATCCTCGCCCGCCACCCCTTCAACGGCACGTGACATGAAGAC
>CAZZWE010000234.1:0-3310 GCA_964657675.1 uncultured Steroidobacteraceae bacterium | reverse complement strand
GATCGACAGCGCCAAGGCCATGCTCGGCCAGCCCTACCGGTGGGGAGGCGCCGCACCCGGCGGGTTCGACTGCAGCGGTTTGGTGTATTACGCGGCCGCGGGCGCCGGCCTCAAGGTGCCGCGCACCGCGGCCGAACAGTTCGGCTACGGCAAGCCGATCAAGCGCACTGAACTGCGCGCCGGAGATTTGGTGTTCATGCACTTGGCCCGCAAAGAGCTGCACGTCGCAATCGCGTTGGACTCACAGCATTTCATTCACGCGCCCTCGAGCGGCGGATTCGTGCGAATCGACTCGCTGGAATCCCATCCCTACGACGCCGGTTATCTGGCCGCCCGGCGCATTCTGCCCTCCAAACAATAAGGAACTTGTCATGAAACTGTATTATTTCAATGGCGCCTGTTCGCTTTCACCGCACATCGATTTACCATCCTCAGGGAAGCGCTCCTAGCCGAAGGCCTGCTTCAATGAGCCGCTGCTTCAGTCTCGGCGCTCGGCACGCTGAACTGCAGCGCGGCCAGGCGCGCGTACAAGGGGCTGCTCAGCAGTAACTCGGCATGCGTGCCCACGGCAATTTTATGGCCGTGATCCATGACCACGATGCGATCGGCCTTGAGCACGGTCGCCAGTCGATGCGCGATAATGATGCTGGTGCGGCCCTGCATGAGTTTCTCCAGCGCCTGCTGTACCAGGCGCTCGGATTCAGCATCCAGAGAACTCGTGGCCTCATCCAGCAACAAGATCGGCGGGTCTTTGAGGATGGCACGGGCCAACGCGATGCGCTGGCGCTGACCGCCGGACAGCCGCGTGCCGCGCTCGCCGAGGAAAGTGTCGTAACCTTGCGGCAAGCGGCGGATGAACTCATCGGCGGCCGCGGCGGTGGCCGCCTGCTCGATCTCCGCATCGCTGGCCCCGGGCCTGCCATAACGAATGTTTTCGCGCGCACTGGCGCCGAACAACACCGTCTCCTGCGGCACCAGGCCGATTTGCCGCCTGACATCCTCGGGCCGTAAGTCTGCCAGCCGCACATCATCGATGAGCACCCGACCGGAATCCGGATCATAGAAGCGCAACAGTAGCTGGAAGGTGGTGCTTTTACCGGCCCCGGAGGGACCGACGAAGGCGATGGTCTCGCCGGGTTTGACCTCGAGGTTGAAGTTATCCAGCGCCGGATGCTGCGGGCGGGACGGATAGCGAAAACTCACGTGATCGAAACGAATCATGCCGCGCACCCGCGTGGGCCAATCGACGGGCTTGAGGGGCGCAACGATGGCGGGGCTAGCCTGCAACAATTCGCTCAGGCGCTCCATGGCGCCTGCCGCGCGCTGCATCTCGCCCCACATCTCAGACAGTCCTGCCGCCGAAGCGCCGACAAAGATCGCGTAGGCCACATACTGCACCAGCTGACCGCCGGTCATCGAACCGGCGAGCACGTCACGCACGCCCAGCCATAAGACGACCGTGATGGTGCCGAATACCAGGCTGAAACCGACCGCCGTCAGTACGGCGCGCACCTTGGTACGGCGCACGGCCGTGTCGAAGCTGTCCTCAACCGCCTTGGCATACCGGTCCGCCTGCAAATCCTCAAGGGTGAAGGCCTGAACCGTCTGAATGGCATTGAGCGTTTCCCCCGCGAGCCCGCTGGTATCGGCGATTCGATCCTGCGACGCACGCGACAAGCCGCGAACCCGCCGCCCCGTCAAAATCAGGGGCGCAACCACCACGGGAATCAACAGGAGGATCACCAATGTGAGCTTGACGCTGGTCATGCCCATCAAGATCAAGGCGCCGATCAGATTGAGCGATGAACGCAGCACAATGGACAGGTTGACCCCGGAGATCGCCTGCACCAAGGTGGTATCGGTGGTAAGGCGCGACAGCACTTCGCCCACACGCGTGGTTTCAAAGAACAACGGGTCCATTCGCACCACGCGCCGGTAAATGGCCGTGCGCAGATCGGCGACCACGCGCTCCCCTACCCAAGTCACCATGTAGAACCGCAGGGCGGCGAACACGCCGAGCAGCACCGTTGCGCCCAGAAATCCGATGAAATATCGATTCACCTGGGCCGGATCGCGGCCCGAGATCACATGATCGATGAGTTGGCGCCCGGCGATGGGAACCACCAACAGCGACGCGCTGGCCACCAGCAACGCTACGATGGCCAGCGCCATCATGCCCCGGTAAGGACGTACGAACGGCCATAGGGCCCGCAGGGGATTGAGCGACTTGGCACGGGGACGATCGGCGGCTGCATTCATCGGATCATGATCCCACAACTAAAAGTTGCGCGCCTGCAACGCATAGTTGCACTGCGAGTCTTTCAACCGGCGGCCCAATATGTTGGAATGGGTTTAGGGAGATGGCGCGCAGAGCGAGCGTTACTCGCCCGCAACAACGGGGATATACATGCCGATAAGCAACGGGCGATCCAAACTCGCGGCCTGCATTTTTGTATTCGTTCTGGCGCGCGCCGGCACGGCCTTCGCGGCCGACACGGCGGCGGCCGAGGAAACGGGCCCGCTACAAGAAATTACCGTGACTGCGACGCGTCACGAGGAAAACCTGAGCAAGGTTCCTATCAGCGTCACCGCGCTCACCCAAGACGCGATGGATGTACGCGGCATCAAGGATTTTCAGGACGTGGCCAAGTTCACGCCCGGCGTGAACATCGATAACTCCGGCACCAACAACATCTCGATTCGCGGCATTTCCTCCAGCGGCGGCGCCGGTACCACCGGCATTTACATTGACGACACCCCGATTCAGATTCGCGCCTTGGCCTTCAATCCCGACGATGCCTTGCCCAAGGCATTCGACGTCGACCGTATCGAAGTGCTGCGCGGGCCCCAAGGCACGCTGTTCGGCGCCGGATCGGAAGGCGGCACCGTGCGCTACATCACCACCCAGCCGAGCTTGACCACCACCAGCGTTTACAGCCGCGACGAGGTGTCCTACACCCAGGGCGGCTCGCCCAGCTACGAGGCGGGACTCGCGGCCGGTGGGCCGCTCATCGATGGCACGCTCGGCGCGCGCGTCACGGTTTGGTATCGGCATGACGGCGGATATGTTGACCGCATCGATCCCACCACCTTGGCGGTGGATGAAAGAAACGCCAATTGGGATCGCACCGTGCTGATTCGACTCGCCGCTATCTATCAGCCGGTGGAAGGCATCGACATCACGCCCAGCATTTACTACCAGGATCGCTACCGCAACGACGTCGAGAACTACTGGCCGATTTATTCCAATCCCAGCGGCAACAACTACGTCAGTGCCAATCCGACCCGCAATCCAGACCCGGATCGCTTC
>CAZZWE010000233.1:0-3414 GCA_964657675.1 uncultured Steroidobacteraceae bacterium | reverse complement strand
CGCTAACCGGGTATCCTGTTGGCCCCTTATCTGAGAGCTCTGAATGTCCGCTACGAAATCGCGTGTAAAGGAAGGCAATGCCCAGGCGCATGGCGCCATTTGGGATGGCAAAGGAACCAATTTCACATTATTTACGACGCACGCGACCAAGGTCGAAGTGTGTCTGTTCGATCCGCAAGGCCATACTGAGCTCGAGCGCATTGCGCTGCCCGAATACACGGACACCATCTGGCATGGCTACATTCCCGATGTTCACCCGGGGTCTGTGTACGGGTTGCGCGTGCACGGCCCGTATGAGCCAAATGAGGGCCACCGCTTCAATCCCAATAAATTACTGCTAGACCCATACGCCCGCGGCCACACCGGTGAGCTCAAGTGGGGTCCTGAGTGTTTTGGCTACACCATCGGCGCCGAAGGCGATGATTTGAGCTTCGATGAGCGCGACAGCGCGCCCTTCATGCCCAAGTGCGTGGTGGTCGATCCGAATTTCGACTGGCATGGCCAGCCGCGTTCGCACAGTCTGCCCTGGGACAATACGATTATTTATGAGGCTCATGTAAAAGGCTTCACCAAGCTGCATCCGGCGGTTCCTCCCAAGTTGCAGGGTACGTATGCCGGTATGGGCACGCGAGAAGTGATCGATTACGTCAAATCGTTGGGCGTCACCGCCATCGAGTTGCTGCCGGTGCACACCTTCATCAATGACAGCCATCTGCTCGAACGCGGGCTGAAGAATTATTGGGGCTACAACAGCATCGGCTTCTTCGCACCGGATCCGCGTTACGCCTCGGCGCCGGAACAATGCCTTCGCGAGTTCAAGGAGATGGTGGCGCGCTTCCACGACGCCGGACTCGAAGTCATCTTGGACGTCGTCTATAACCATACCGCCGAAGGCAACGAGCGCGGACCGACGCTGTCGTTCAAAGGCATCGACAATGCCTCGTACTATCGGCTGCTGCCGGACAAGCGCTATTACATCAACGATACCGGCACCGGCAACACGTTGAACCTCTCGCATCCCTCGGTGATTGAGATGGTCACCGACAGCCTGCGCTACTGGGTCAACGAACTACACGTCGATGGCTTTCGGTTCGATCTGGGCACCATCCTCGCCCGCGAGCCGGATGGTTTCGACAATCAGAGCGGCTTCTTGAAGGCCTGCTATCAGGACCCGGTGCTGCGAACCGTGAAGCTGATCGCCGAACCCTGGGATGTGGGTCCCGGCGGTTATCAGGTCGGCAAGTTTCCGCCGAGCTGGGCCGAATGGAATGATCGTTACCGCGACACCGTGCGCGATTTCTGGCGCGGCAAGGCGGCGGTCAGCGACGTCTCCAAGAGCCTGACGGCCTCGGCCGACATGTTTAATCACCTGGGCCGAAGGCCTTGGGCCTGTGTGAACTTTGTCACCGCCCATGATGGCTTCACCCTGAATGACCTGGTGAGCTACAACGACAAGCACAACGAGGCCAACGGCGAGGACAACAAGGACGGCAGCAGCGAAAACCGCTCCTGGAATTGCGGCGTGGAAGGGCCCACGGATGATCCGGCGATCACCGCGCTGCGCGAGCGCCAAAAACGCAACATGCTGGCCACGTTGCTGTTATCGCAGGGTACCCCGATGGTTCTGTCGGGCGATGAGTGCGGCCGCACGCAAGGGGGCAACAACAACGCCTATTGCCAGGACGATGAAATCAGTTGGACCCCGTGGAATATCGATGAGCGCGGCAAATCGCTGATCGAGTTCACCAAGCAGTTATGCGCGTTGCGGCACAAATATCCGATTTTGCGTCGTAACCGCTTCCTGACCGGTGAATATGATGAGGAGCTCGAGGTCAAGGACGTCACTTGGATCAACGCCTCGGGCGTCGAAATGCAGGAAGCCGACTGGGGCGACACACGCATGCACTGCTTCGGTATGCTGATCGACGGGCGTGCACGGCCCTCAGGATTGCGTCAGCGCGGAACTGAGGCCACCTTGTTGATTGCGCTGAACGCGCATCACGATATCGTCGAATTCGTTCTGCCGGCGGCGGCGGGCGAGGGCGCGTGGCAACTGCTGCTCGACACCAATCTGCCGAAGATTCTGAAAGAGTATCGTGGCAACGCGGGCGACAACTACGGCATCACGGCCCGTTCATTGGTGATGTTCGCCTTGGTGCCTGAGAAATAAACCAGGTGCTGTGATCTTGCGCCCCGGAGATTTGTTCGGGGCGCGGAGCCTTGGCCAACCTCTGTTGTCGTTAAAGGCGGACAGCGCTGTGTGCTCCGGTCACCTCAGTTGATGATATCTTCGCCGCATAATGATGTGGGCACACCCGGGAGTTGAGACCATCGATGACTGAGCTTGAGATCTGGGCCAAGTGGGAGAGCCAGATTGTCAACGGTCTGTACCCGTTGCGACGCTTCATGGGCCGTTCGAACCACAGCGTTGTATTCCAAACAGAGTTCAAGGGGCAAAAGGCGGCCATCAAGCTGCTGCCCGAGGATCCATCGAGCGCGGATGCGCAGCTGGCACTGTGGACCCGAATCTCTGGTTTGTCCCATCCCAATCTCATGCAGGTCTTGGATTCCGGCCGCTGCAAATTGGGTGGTCATCCGTTTTTGTTCGTCGTCATGGACTATGCGGAACAGACGCTCGCGCAGATCCTTCCGCACCGAGCCTTGACGCTGGATGAAACCCGGGAGTTGCTCAAACCCACGCTTGCCGCGTTGGCTTACCTGCACCGTAAGCATCTGGTGCAGGCGCAGCTCACCCCACCGAATTTTTTGGTAGTCGCCGATCAACTGAAATTGGCGAGCGACACCATTCGAGCGGCCGGTGATCGCATGCCGCCCGACCGAAAGTCCACCCTGTACGATGCACCTGAAACTCGAGTCGGCACGATTGAAACGGCCGCCGATGTGTGGGGACTGGGTGTGACCTTGGTCGAGACGTTGACTCAACATCCTCCCGCGTGGAATCCCGAGCGGGGCGGGGAGGTCAGGCTGCCCGCCAGCCTTCCGGATGGCTTCGCGAGTGCCTTACGTCGCTGTTTGGATATCAATCCCGTGGTGCGCCCGACGATTCAAGGCCTGCTGGCGGATTTCACGCGGGTCACAGAGCCGGTGGCCATGCCGGATCCGATGTACGCGGAGCCACCGGCATCTCCCGAGGTGATCGCGCCACCTGAATCGGAGCCGGCCGCTTTTGGCTCTGCGCACCCGGTTGACCCCGTGCTGATCGTCGAACCGATACAGATGGCCGAGCCCGGGCTGGCCGATGCACCCGTGCTGAACGTCGCGCCGGTGATGATCGAACGACCCGCCGTCATGGCCGCTGAGACTCAGCCGCCAGCGAGACGCGCGACGCTGGCGGATTGGCGTCCGTCCACACGCTGGCTGGGCCTTGCAGCCGCCGTCTGCCTCGGGCTCATT
>CAZZWE010000232.1:0-3477 GCA_964657675.1 uncultured Steroidobacteraceae bacterium | reverse complement strand
GGGGCCGCTCCAGCTGCAGGCGTTGCCGCCGCCGCTGCCGCCACAGGCGTTTCGACTTCTTCGGCACGCGGGCTGTGGATGGCCACGACTGCCGCGTCTTCCTTCGCCAATTCCACCAGCACGACGCCGTCAGGAATCTTCAGCTGCGACAAATGGATGCTCTCATTGAGGCCCAGTCCGGAAATGTCGACTTCAATGAATTCCGGCAGATCCTTCGGCAAGCAGCTGACTTCCGCTTCGTTACGCATATGCGACACGATGCCACCCTGTGACTTCACGCCGGGCGAAACCGCCGCGCCGGTGAAATGCAGCGGCACGCTGATGCGGATCTTCTCGTTCTCTTCCACGCGCTGAAAGTCGATGTGCACGATGGCGTTCTTGTAGGGATGACGCTGCACGTCCTTCAAGATGGCCGCCTGCTTCTGGTCGCCCACTTTTAGATTCAGGATGGTGGAATAAAAGCGCTCGTTCTCGAGCATCAGCATCAATTTCTGATGGCTCAAGCTCAAGTTGCGCGCCGGCGTATCGCCGCCGTAAAGGATCGCCGGCACTTTTCCTTGATGACGCAGGCGGCGGCTCGCACCTTTGCCTTGCGTCTCGCGGAACTCGGCATCGAGTTCGAATGAGGTTTTCATAATCTTCTCCAATTGCATGACAAACACAGCCGCCGCGCATCGCGACCAATTGCGCGGCAACCGACCAAACTATTCCGTATACAGCGAACTCACCGAATCACCATCGCTGATGCGCCGTATCGTTTCCGCCAACAGACCCGCGACGCTCAGCTGGCGGATCTTGCTGCAAGCTTTCGCGCCATCGGACAACTCGAGCGTGTCCGTCACCACTAACTCGTCCAACACCGACTTGTTGATGCGATCAATGGCCGACCCTGACAACACCGGATGGGTGATATACGCAACGACCTTGATTGCACCTTCGTCTTTCAATGCCTGCGCCGCCAGGCACAACGTACCGGCGGTATCGACCATGTCATCGATCAGTACGCAGGTCCTGCCTTTGACCTCGCCGATGACGTTCATCACCTTCGACTCATTCGGCCGCGGCCGGCGCTTGTCGATGATGGCGAGATCCGCATCATCCAAGCGCTTCGCCAACGCTCTGGCACGCACCACGCCGCCGACATCGGGAGACACCACAATCATCTTTTCGTACTTCTGCTTCCAGGCATCACCCAGCAGGACCGGGGAGGCGTACACGTTGTCTACCGGGATATCGAAAAACCCCTGGATCTGATCCGCGTGCAAGTCCACCGTCAACAAACGATCCACGCCGGCGCCTGCAATCATGTTGGCGACCAACTTGGCCGTAATCGCCACGCGCGTCGCGCGCGGCCGCCTATCCTGTCGCGCATAGCCGAAATACGGCACGACTGCGGTGACATGCCGTGCCGATGCGCGCCGGCAGGCGTCCGTCATCATCAGCAGCTCCATCAAATTCTCGGCCGGCGGACAGGTGCTTTGCACGATGAATACATCGCGCCCTCGCA
The DNA here is from genome assembly GCA_964657675.1 of uncultured Steroidobacteraceae bacterium. Taxonomy (GTDB): domain Bacteria; phylum Pseudomonadota; class Gammaproteobacteria; order Steroidobacterales; family Steroidobacteraceae; genus Bog-1198. The sequence goes on along the minus strand of CAZZWE010000232.1, from coordinate 1,970 downwards.
CGTTCTCCATCAGCTCAACGAACACCTCGCCATCGCTGAAGCGTCCGACGTCGGCTCGCCCCAGCGGCACATGCAAATGCTTGGTGATCTCCTGCGCAAGGGCGGGATTCGCCTTGCCGGTGAACACAGCGATCGACAGTGCATCGAATTCGTCAGTTTGCGCCATCTATCCTGCTCAAATTGGCTGGGGTGGAAGGATTCGAACCTCCGAATGGCGGGATCAAAACCCGCTGCCTTACCACTTGGCGACACCCCAACTTGTAAATCGACAATCAGCCAGTCGCCAATCTCTTGAGCAAGGGCGAATCATTCAACCCGCGAGCCACGTAAGCCTCGCAACCCAGCGGCGCCTCGCGCATGATTTCGCGGCCGCGCTCCAATGTTTCGCAGTCCAAAAAAACGCAGGCTCCAGTACCGGTCAAACGGGCGCTCCCATAGGCCGACAGCCAATCGAACGCCTGTGCAACTTCGGGAAAACGGCGTCGCACCACGCCCAAGCAATCGTTCCTACCACCGGACGCCAGGAAACCGTGAATTGTGATGGGCGCTGAATTTCTTGTCAATTCAGGATCTTGAAACACCGCAGCAGTGGCAACGAATACATTTGGCTTTAAAATCAGATAGTTAGCCTCTAATGGAGCCAATGGCGGGTACAACAGCGTGAGCCGCTCCCCCACCCCCTCGGCCCACGCGGCGCGACCATATATAAAGACGGGCACGTCGGCGCCCAATTTGAGCCCGATGGCGGCCAATTCCTGCTGGGTGAGCTCCAAGCCCCACAGCTGATTCAGCGCCACCAGACAGGTGGCTGCATCCGAACTGCCGCCGCCCAAGCCCCCGCCGATGGGAATTCTTTTCCTAAGGCCGATGTCGGCCCCCAAGTTCGATCCGGAGGCGGCTTGCAGCGCCCGTGCGGCGCGCAGGCACAAATCCGACTCTTCGCTGACCCCGGGTATGTCTGCCATGCGGCGAATGATTCCATCCTCGCGTACCCGGAGCGTGACCTCATCGTGAAGATCGACGAACTGAAAGCAGGATTGCAGTTCGTGATAGCCGTCGGGCCGGCGACCCAGAATATGCAGGAACAGATTGAGTTTTGCGGGCGCGGGCCAAACGCTCGTGTCAGCGGCGCTCATTGCGCCCAATCCCAATGGTCCACCACGATTCTGACCCGCACATCGGCGCGGCTCAACACCACGCGGGTTGGCAACAAGTCCGGACCCGCGGGCAGGTAGCGATCGTAGGTCACCAGCCACCCATCTTGGGTCAATTGCTGGGCGCGGTCTTGATCGTTACGGACCACATCGGAGTCGAGTGCCGGGTCCGGCACGCCGAGCAGCCAAAAGCGCAGATGATCGAGCGGCGGCTGAAATCCCAGGCGCTCCTGCACTTGGCCAATCACCGCATCGCTGGGCGGCGTGCCGTTCAATGACAATCCGGCCGCCGACTGCGATAAAACCACCGCGCCAATGCCGAAGGGTCCGGACAGATGCACCTCGGCATACGGCCCGTTTTGATGCCAATTCATAGAGGCCTGCCAGCCCTGCGACCCCAGCGCAACGGCCGCGCGACCGTCCATCTGCCAGGAATGCGAAACCTGCAAATCGCTTAAGCGCTGCTGCCACTGCAACGAGCTTTTTGCGGGGCGAGTCGTGGCACAGGCGAACAGCAGCGCGCAGCAACAGACAATTGCAACCAAACGCAGCATGAATCAGGACGGGTTGTGCAAACGCTTGCGAGTCGATTTCAGCAGCGCGTTGTCGGTATCGATGAGCGCGGCCTCGGCCCAGATGCTCTCGGCCTTATCCTGTTGCCCAAGACTCCACAGCACCTCACCCAGATGTGCGGCAATGTCGCCGCTGTGGTCATCGGCATAGGCGGCAGTCAAAAATGGCAGGGCATCGGCCGCGTGGCCCTGGCGGAACGATACCCAACCCATGCTGTCCAGGATCGCCGCATTTCTCGGTGCC
>CAZZWE010000231.1:0-3563 GCA_964657675.1 uncultured Steroidobacteraceae bacterium | reverse complement strand
GGCTTTGCCGCTTTGGTTCTGCTGGGGCGACTTTGGCGTGCTGCTTTTGCGGGCCGGCTTGCTGCCGGCGGCGTCCATGGCGCTGCCGAAATCCTGTCCATTGGTGCGGTTGGCGCTGGATTCGAGCGAATCAGCAGGCTTGAATGGGTTGATGTCGCTACTGGGCTGAAACTGCGAGACCGGGGCTATGGAGTTCATAGCCCATGAAATTGCAATAGACGTGCCAGCCCAACGCCGCCACTGCGATGCAGGTTTCTCATTTGAGGTACTGATCGAACCAAGCCAAGGTGCGCTTGTTGAGGTCGGCAATATTCCCCGGATCCCGCAGCCCATGACCTTCACCGGGGTAAATCATGATGGAGGTGGGCACGTTCATGGCCTTCATCGCATGCCAGAATTCCTGGGTCTGCGGCGCCGGACACTCGATGTCCAGCTCACCGACGTAGGCAAAAGTCGGCGTCTTCACGTTGTGCATGAAATTGATGGCCGATGAGCGTGCATAGATGGCCGGGTCGTCATACGCCGACGCGCCAAAAAACGGAATCATCCAGGCATCGATGCCGTTCTCACCATAGTACGACAGCCAATTGCTGATGCCGGCGCCCGCGACCGCCGCCTTGAACCGATTGGTTTGGGTCACGGCCCACATGGTCATGAACCCGCCGTAGCTGCCGCCCGTCAGCCCCAAGCGCTCCGTGTCGATGGGCGCAGCCTTGGCCGCGGCGTCGACGCCCGCCAAAATGTCACGCAAATCACCGTAACCAAAATCGCGCACATTGGCTTTGGTGAATTTCTCGCCCTGTCCGAAGCTGCCGCGCGGATTGGGAAAGAACATCGCATAGCCGCGTTGAAAAAATGACGTGTAAAGGCCAGGTCCCATGAAGCTTGGGCCTTGTGCCGCCGAGGGGCCGCCGTGCACGCTGACGATCATCGGCATCTTGCCGTCTGACTGCAGCGGCAACAACAACCAGCCTTGTACATCGAATCCCTCGTTCTTCCACCACACACTTTGCACACGGGCCGCGGCGCTAAAGCCGGCGTTGCTCGATGTGATATTGCGCCAGTGCCCGATTGGGCCGACGCCGATCTCGGGGGGCGAGGTGAAGGACTCGTGCATGTCCGCCGTAATGCCTGAGGGACAGGCGGTCGAGATGCCGGCCTCGCGATCGCCGAAGGACTCCTCGCCGCTCCATAGGATCTTGGGAGTCGTCGGCGGGTTGCCCCCCGGCTGGCCGGCGCGGCCAAAGTCGGCGAACTGCATCTTGTCGCCGGCCAGCAGTTCAACCTGCAAGTGGCCATCGCAGCGCCAAGAGATCGACGTCGCCGACGCTTTCATCTCCGGCGTCAAATTGACGGCCGAGCCGCCGTCGAGGTTCAAAGAATATACATCGCCGCCGGTCGAGCCGAAGTCGCTCATGATTCCCGCAACGAATGCCACGGTGGAGCCGTCGCGCGATACCTTGGGTTCCGCCAATTGCTGCTGGTTGTCGACGGGCGAGTAAATCACCTTGGCGGCGCCGTTCTCAGGGAACGCGTACAGCTTGGCTACCCACCAGTTGTTGTCGCCATCCCCGGGCGCTGCCGTGCCGACAAATCCCTTGCCGCCGGCACGCCAGTCGTATTCATAGACGAACAGATCCGCCGGCGACATCCAGGCCAACGACCCGTTGGTCAGTAATGCGATGCGCTGCTCGGGTGGCGCCGCATCCAAATCCCCCGCGATCGGCGCACCCGCCTCCGTGGCGCCAACTTCTTTCTTGGCACCCTCCGTCGCCAGCATTGCGAGGCGGCCATCGGGCATGGCCCGCAGGTTCTCGATGGTGCCGTTGAATTCGAGTAATTTCGTCAAACCGTTGCCATCCGGGCCGACGCTGTAAATCGCACGGGAATGGCTCCCGGGCGTACGCAGGGTAAAGTTCAAATGCTTGCTATCGGGACTCCAGGTGGGAGAGCCGGGCCAACATTGCGCGACGCGGCCACAGGGCAGCAACACCGTATTCACCATGCCGTTCTTAGTACTGCGGATCACCAAGTCGCGCACCGTGGGCTGACCGCCGCCGGAGGCGGCATCGCCCTCGACCGAGGCGACAAACTGCCCATTGGGCGAAATTTCCACTTCGCGAAAACGATGCAGCGGTTGCGTCTGCGCCGCGTCCGCCGCCTGCGCGGCGTGAATGCTCGTCAGGCAAATAAGCGCCGACCCGAACCGGCCAAAAAATCGCAGCATCTTTTATCCCCTTGCGCCTATGGAGCGCGATTGAATCTCAACACCAGCGTTGCGCAGGCCAATAGCCCCACACCCTCGACGCGGGCCAGCCAGCGATTCATGCCGCCGCTGACGCCGAAACGACTCGAGGCATGCAATGCGCGATGCGCCAGCCAGCCGTAGCCGGTCAGTATAAAGAGTTCCGGTATCATCGAGGTGGCCGCGAGCAGCAGCATTTGGGGGACCACTGCGCGGGCGGTGTCGATGAATTGCGGCAGCAGGGCCAAGAAAAACAGCAGTGCTTTGGGATTGGCCAACTGCAGTGTCAGTGCACCCACATATACACGGCGTCGATCGCCCGTCTGCGCGGGCATTTTTAAGTCGACCGACTCGCTGCTGCCCGCCGAGAGCAACGCCTTGATGCCGAGATAAATCAGATAGGCGGCGCCCACCCACTTCGCGATCAGGAAAAACCGTCCGCTCGCCGCAATGATGGCGCCCAAGCTGGTGGCCGACAGCGCGAAATAAATGCCGTTGGCGGTCAAAATACCGGCAGCCGCCGGCAAGGTTCTTCGCAGGCCGCCGCGTGCGCCCTGCGACACCACATAAAACACCGCGGGACCCGGCGACAGCGACAGCGCCGTTTCCATCATCAAGAAAAGCAACCAGGTCTTCAGCGTCATGCGCGGCTCAGAATAGGCGCGAACCGTTCGGCACCGCCATGTCCGGTCTGACCAGCACCACGTCGCCGTCGGCATCGGGAAAGCCCAAGGTCAACACCTCGGACATGAACTTGCCGATCTGACGGGGCGGGAAATTGACCACCGCAGCCACTTGTCGACCGACCAGCGTCTGAACATCATAGTGCCGCGTGATTTGCGCGCTGGATCGCTTGATGCCAATCTCGCCGCCGAAATCGATGCGCAACTTGAAGGCCGGTTTCCGGGCTTCGGGAAATGCCTGCGCCTCGATGATCGTGCCGACGCGGATATCGACGGCCATGAACTGCGCGAATTCGATCGGCGCCGCGGAAGTGTTCATACCTTGAGGGCGGACTGAAACGAGATCTGCAGCTCCCCGGGTCCCTTGAGAAAGTAGATGCGCTCGCCATGCGCTTCCATCGGACCCTGCGGGGTCAGTCCATTGCTGCTGGCGTAAGCCGCGAACGCATCAGCGTCATCGACGATGATCTGCAGCATCACGCCCTCTGGCATTTGCGGCCGCTGCGGCCAAAGCTCAACCCAGCTTTCACCGGCCGGGAATACTGCACCGGAAAAAACGGTGCTCGGCTCGGTCGCGGAACTAATGCGGTCCTGCATCCCTAGGGCCCGAAAGAATTCGGCCAGTTCCTGCGCCT
>CAZZWE010000230.1:0-3646 GCA_964657675.1 uncultured Steroidobacteraceae bacterium | reverse complement strand
AGGCCGCGCGAAACTCCGGCGCCGCCTTGAGCGCCCGGTTCAACGGTTCCTGCTTGTTGATGCGATTGTACTGTTCGATGCCGTCGAGCCCCTGGTCCCACAGCTTGCCAAATCGCGATTCCTGCCAGGCCGGCGATTCATCGGAACGCACGACCTTCAAGTTAAGATCGAGGCGTTCCTTGAGATCGTCGATGAATCGATAGGTCTCGGGGAACAGATAACCGGTATCGATCAGGATCACCGGAATCTTCGGCACCACCTCATTCACGAGGTGCAGCATGACGGCCGCTTGCGCGCCGAAGCTCGAGGTCATGACATGCGCGCCGGGCAGCAATTCCAGCGCCTGCTCCACGCGTTTGTGCGCAGAAAAGGTCTCGAACGCCTGGTTGATCTTCCCCAACGCGTCCTGATCCGCCGGTGCACTGACCTCCGTCAGCCATCGGGTTAATGCGAGCTTTAACGACATATCCCTATGATAGGCCGGTGCGGCCGAGGCCCTTAGGCTCAAGGGTCATAAACATATAACGCCTAAAACTTAAAGCGCACGCCGAGGGTGGGGTTGATATTGGTGCTGTAGACGTAGCCGCTGGCGAATCCGTCGTGCACGCCGCTGTACATGGCGCCGATGTAGCCGTCGAAGCGCTTGGTGAAGTGGTAATCGGCATCCACGGAGTACGCTTGCAAATTCCCGCTGCAGGTGCTGTGGGCGGTGGTGTTGCAGCCGGCCTGGGTGCCGGTGCCATAGGCGTTTTGATGCACGTAGTAATAGGCGCCGGTGAGGTCGAGATTCGGTAACAGCGAGTAGCGGATGCCGGTCCAATACACATCGTTGGTCTTGGTGACGTTGAAGGCGTTATTGGTGGTGTAGGCCAGCACGTAGTTGCCGATGTCGACGAAGCCGGGCGCTACCGGATGCTCCGGATTGGCGTATTTGATGTGCATGTAGCCCAAAAAGAATTTGAACGGGTCGAAGCGGTACTGCCCCATGAGCGAGTAGGCCGTGTTGTCTGAGATCGTGGCCGCCAACGCATTGGAGGAGGAATACCCGACGGGCAACGTCGTCACCTGTGCGGCGCTCAACGATGACGCGACAATGGCGCTGTCGATCTTGGAGTAATAGGCATCGATCGACGCGCCCGCATACTGGCCGCCGAGGTTGGCCTGAATGGCCCGGTCGGAGCCCACGCTGGCGGCGTTGAATTTGTAAAACACGGCGGCATGCACCAGTTCGGCATAGTTCACCGAGTATTTCAGGGCGTCATCGAGCCGATTGTCCTCGCTGCTGCCGCTGCCCGAATAGGTGTTGGACGCGCCGAGCAAGCCGAATGCCGTGGCATTGTAGTTCGGGTCGTATTTCACGGTGCCTTCCGACAGCAGCGTCAACTGACGCCCGAAGGTGAGGGTGCCATAGTGCTCGGAATGAATGCCCGCCCAGGCGGTTTGAAAGGCCTGGCCCGCCGAACTGCCGTCGACACCGACGCTTTGGCTGGTCACCGGCTTGCCGTTGTTGGCAGTCAGCGATTTCAATGAATCGGCGATCTGGCCGGACTGTGGATTGAAGAAGGTTTCGATCTGAAACACCCCCGCGAATTCATCATTGATGGGCTCGAAGCCCTGTAGACCCACACGGGACTGGCCCATGTTGCTGGGAGTCACGCCGACGACGGATTCGTGGCCGTTCGAGCGAATGATGTTGCCGCTGGCCGACGGACGATAGGGCGTGAAGGGTGCGCCGTGCGTGTCGTACTGCACACCGATGTCGATGACCCCGTACACGGTGATGCCCATCCACGTAAGACTGTCATCGCCGGTGATGCCTGGTCCGGTTTTTTGCTGGGCGAAGGCGGAGGTCGAAACCCCGGCATACACCACCGCAGCGAGTGCCAACATTTTGAGCGTGTTATTCGTCTTCATGATCCAACCTAGTGCGCCTGCCGAGTTTGGCAAACAAAGGGCACGCTACCGAAGGAGCGAACTGTTCTGAACTACCGTTCGGGTATGAGCATATGCGAACATGCAAGCCCCATTAATTCGAGGCTCCCGATGAATAAAAACAATCGTGCGATTACTCTGGCCGGCGCTGTCGCAGCGTTACTAATGGGCTCCTTGAGCCTCGCGGATGCACCCTCGGCGGCCGACAAACCCATCGTCCTGAAGGCTGCGCATCTATTCGATTCGGTGTCCGGCAAGTTGGTCGACCACGGCGTCGTGGTGGTCGTGGGCAAGAAGATTCAGTCGGTGGGCAGCGATGCGCCGATTCCCGATGGCGCGCAGGTGATCGACTTGGGCGATGCCACCTTGATGCCAGGGTTCATCGATGCGCACGTGCATTTGAGCAGCGTGTCCAGCGGCAATTGGTACGGCGACTGGTACGCCGGCATGATGCGCTTCCCCGCGGAACAGGCTCTATACGGCGCGCGCTACGCCAAGGACACCTTGGAAGCCGGTGTCACGACGGTGCGAGATTTGGGATCGACCGACTATATCGCCCTCGGTCTGCGCAACGCCATCGACGCCGGCGAGATTCCGGGACCGCGCATGTTGGTGTCGAACTATGCCATCGGTTCCACCGGCGGCCATGCCGATCAAGACCCAGTTCCCCCGCAGCGCATCGCCGTCGCCGGACCCATCTTAGGGGTCTGCAACGGAGCCGATGAATGCCGCGCGGCGGTGCGATATCAGGTCAAGTATGGCGCCAACGTGATCAAGTTCATGCCCTCGGGCGGCGTGTTGTCGCTATCCGACCCCGTGGACAATGTGCAGCTCACCCAAGAAGAGATGAATGCCATCGTCGGCGAAGCCCATGCCTGGAACCGCAAGGTCGCCGCCCACTGCCACGGTGACCGCGCCGCGAAAATGGCCATCGCCGCGGGAGTGGACTCCATCGAACATGGCAGCTTCCTGCAGGACGACACCATGCTGGAAATGAAGAAGAAGCATGTGTTCCTGGTGCCGACGTTGTTCGCCGGTTACTGGGTGGGCAGCCACCTCGAGATCTTCCCGCCGGCCATCGCCGAGAAAGCCAAGGCCGCGGCGGCGCAGATGCAGCACATGTTTCAGCACGCCGCGAAGATCGGTGTACCCATCGCCATGGGCACGGATGCCGGCGTCGAGCCGCACGGCATGAATGCCAAGGAGTTTTCGCTGATGGCGCAGAATGGCCTGGCGCCCGCGCTGGTTTTGATGGCTGGCACTGCTGGGGGCGCAGAGCTGCTCGGTTTGACCGCGCAGACCGGCACGTTGAGCGCGGGAAAGTTTGCCGACATCGTGGCACTGCCCGGAAATCCGCTGACCGATATGAGTGCGACCGAACGGCCGGTGCTGGTGATGAAGGAAGGCACGATTTATAAGCGCGCACTTTAAATGTAGCGCGTACCCGGCTGCGGCGAGCCATAGAGTGTGGCCGCCGCAGTCAGGGTCTTCGACGGTATGTGCCTCAATGCAAAACCGGTTGGGCAAAGTCGGCTAGCCTATTCGTGCGCATGCAGCCATCCAGCCCGCCAGCTGTCCTAGAATCTATGTTGACTTGCCCGCATTGCGGGCACAGGCGACTGGAGATCATGCCTACCGACGCCTGCCAATATTTCTATGAATGCACCCAGTGCAGCTCGTTGCTCAAGCCGAAGCCGGGCGATTGCTGCGTGTT
>CAZZWE010000229.1:0-3770 GCA_964657675.1 uncultured Steroidobacteraceae bacterium | reverse complement strand
TACAAAGTATGATCGGGGTGACAAATGGCGTCGGATGCTTGCATTGAGAGTTAAGGGAATCGCGGCTGCGCTGATATTGGCCTACAGCATCGCACCCGCTGAAGTTCAGGCGGACGATTCTATAGGCGTTAAAAGCGCGCTTGAGGATGCCAAGTTGTACTTCACTGCTCCGCTGCGGTGGGATCAAGAGGACTGGATTGCGTTCGGCGGCGCAATCGCCGCGATTGGCGCGGCTCACGAATTTGACGAGAAAGTGCGTCAGCACTTCGCGGTGGGCTCCAAGGCCGCACTCAACGGCGGCAAGGATTCGAATAGCTTGCGGGATGCCGCACCGACCCTTGCCATCATCGCGGGGACGGGCCTGTACGCAGCTTTCATCCGGGATTCCGACGGCTATCGAGAAACCTGGGCTTTGGTCGAGGCGGGTATTCTGAGTGGAGCCACCGCAGAAGTACTCGGCTTGGCGGTCGGACGAGAGCGACCTGATGCCACCACCTCGCCGAATCAATGGGGTAAGGGCGGAGATTCCTTTCCCTCGCTGCATGTCAGTACCGCGTTTGCCGTTGGAACTGTGTTTGCAGAATCCGGCAACGATGAGTATCGGTGGCTGCGCCGCATCCTCGGATATGGCGCGGCGGCGGCGACCGGCTACATACGGATCAAGGATAACGAGCATTGGCTGTCGGACACCGTGGGCGGAGCAGCGCTTGGAATCGCGACCGCTAGATTTGTGTTGAACCGGCAAAATGCCGGATCCAGCTTGGCGGCCCTGCAATTCGAGCCCATCAAGAATGGCTGGCGGGTCGGATTCTCGATGCATATGCGCTGAGTCACAGAGTGTAGCCATGCCGCGGGCTTGACACTGCAAACTTTGCATTGCAAAGTAAAGCGGTGAACTGCACCATCGGCTCCCGCAAACTTGTGTTGGTTGCCTTGCTACTGGCAGGAAATATCTGCGTTGCGGGCACCGCGCTCGACGTCAGCGAGTTCAAAGGCCGCGTTCTCTACTTGGACTTCTGGGCATCGTGGTGTGCGCCGTGCCAGTTGTCTTTTCCATGGATGCAATCGCTGCAGGGCACATATGGCCCGGACGGGTTGGCGGTAGTGGCGGTCAACTTGGACAGGCGGCGTGGCGACGCGGATCGGTTTCTCGCGCTCAAGCAGACCGACATCGAGGTTCGTTTCGATCCAGGCGGCTCGATCGCGGAGCAATTCGGAATAAAAGGCATGCCGACCAGCCTCATCATCGACCGGCATGGCGTGGTGCGCTTCACGCATGTGGGCTTTCGCCCGATCGATGGCCCGGTTTATGAAGCTCAACTCAAGCAGATTCTGGCGGAGAAATAATTATGAGTCGGTATGGCAATGGCCTGAGACTGAGCCCGTTAGTGATATTGACCTGCGCATTGATGACAACGGGCTGCGCGCCGCTCGGTGTCAAACCGTGGGAGCGTGACGTGTTGGCGCGTCCCGAGATGCGTTTGGATGCGGACCCGCTCGATGCCGCCATCGATGACCATCTTTATTTCAGTAAGGAGGCCTCCTCGGGAGGGCGCTCCTTTGCCGGAGGGGGTTGCGGGTGCAATTGAAGACGGATCCTCGCGCTCGCCCGCAATCGCTTTTTCGGCAGCGATTGATGGCAGCCAGTTGTGCTTTGCTCGGATCGACTGCGTCGCGAGCCGCCGACGTCGATCAAATCGTCCAGAATGTAGTGCAGAACCTAACCTTTGATTCTGCTCTGGCCTACTACCACGAGGACGGACGCATCCAGGCGATTGAGCCGGTCGTGGATTTGGCGAAGACCTTCGCCAACGGTGATGTGCTCAACCTGAATTTTACCTTCGATAGCTTATCCGGGAGCAGTCCGAATGGCGCGCTCCCCAGTCACGCGCCTCAAACCTTCGCGTCGCCTTCGGGCAAAGCCCAGCATCAATACGTCACCGCTCCGGGTCAACTCCCCGTGGATCCCAATTACCAAGACAATCGCGTTGCGGTGGGAGGCGGCTGGACCATGCCGCTGACGCGGCTTACGTCGGCGACGGTCGGGGCTAAGGTTTCTGCGGAAGATGACTTCTTCTCTCTGACTGTCAGCGCGTCGCTCGATCATGATTTCAACGAAAAGAACACGACTGTATCAGGCGGGATCTACAACGAGTTCGATTCGCTGCGTCCGATCGGCGGCGCGCCGCTGCCGGGAAGCGATTACGCGCTGGCCGACAAGACCGGCAACAGGACGAAGGACGGCACTGGCGTGTTGCTCGGGGTGACTCAAGTGATGAGTCGAAACTGGCTATCCGAGCTGAATGTGTCCGTTGATAGATTCCATGGTTATCTTAACGATCCGTACAAATTCGCGTCAGTGCTGGACGCCTCTGGTAACGTCACGGGTTATCAATACGAGAGTCGCCCCGATCAACGGCTGCGAAAAAGCGTCTACCTGGAAAATCGCGCCGCATGGGACAGTGTTTCCTCAAGCTTGGCTTTGCGCTACATGAGCGATAATTGGGGAGTACGCTCGCAGACGGCGCAGTTCCACGTGCGTTGGCAGCTTCCGGGAGGCGTGAGCTATATCGAACCTACGGTTCGGTGGTATCGACAAACGGCGGCGGCCTTCTACTCGCCATGGATATCCGACGCTGCGAGCCCGACCAGCGCCTATCAATCATCCGACTCTCGTTTGGATGCATTTCATGCGCTGACCTACGGACTGAAATACGCTCACAAAATTGGCCCAATCGGTCCGTTGGCCGGTTCTGAATTCAATGTCCGTTTCGAATACTATCAACAAAAGTATGACACTCCGAACACCGGGTTGACGCAGCTTCAGGGTCTGGATCTATTGCCGGATTTAAAAGCCGTGTTGGTGCAGTTGGGATGGCGATTCTAGGTCCGATCGACCCGCACCGATTGCTTAGCATCGAGCAGCGCAGCGATGGCCTGATTGCGGTGTGTTTCGAGGCCATGGCCAGCCCTTGCGAGGTCCTGGTGCCTGATACCGAGCGCAGCAATGCCGAAGCGATCGGCGCATGCGTGGCCAATGAAGCCTGGCGCGTGGAACGCAAATACAGCAGATACAAGAACGACAGCGTCATTGCGTTAATCAATAACAGTCGAGGCGGCGATTTGGTTCTCGACGACGAAACTGCGCTGTTGATGGACTTCGCCCAACATTGCTTCGAATTGAGCCAAGGCATGTTTGATATCACCTCGGGCGTGCTGCGTTCCGCCTGGCACTTCGACCGCTCAGATCGGCTGCCGCTGCCGGAGGTTGTCGAGCGACTTGTACAGCGGGTCGGTTTTGATAAGGTGCGTTGGCGCCGGCCAGTGCTCAGCGTGCCGGACGGAATGGAGCTGGATTTCGGCGGCATCGGCAAGGAATATGCCGTCGACCGAGCCTTCGATCTGCTCACTGAGCGTTACAAGAATGCTTTCCTAATCAACTTCGGCGGCGACCTTCGGGCCAACCGGGCGCCACCCAAAGGATTGTGGCGGGTGGGGATCGAGCGGCCCGATTCGCACCGCGAAGCATCAACCTTGCTGGAGCTTGAGCACGGTGCTTTGGCCACCAGCGGCGATTCGCATCGCTACCTGATGCGAAATGGCGTGCGGTATGGGCATATCCTGAACCCAAAAACAGGTTGGCCCGTCTTCGGTGCACCGCGCGCGGTGACCGTGGCCGCGAGCAGCTGCACCGAGGCGGGCCTACTGGCGACGATGGCCTCATTAAGAGGCCGCGAGGCGGAGGAGTTTCTCCAGGAGTCTGGCGCCCG
>CAZZWE010000228.1:0-3881 GCA_964657675.1 uncultured Steroidobacteraceae bacterium | reverse complement strand
CAATGAGCGCAAGCCGACGAAGTCAGTCTTGTTCTTGCCGATCGCCCAGGAGAGACCGGCATCATCGGGCGTCGCGGTGCCATCGGTTTCTTGGCCGACGATGATGTAGCCTTTCTCTGCGCGCAGTACGTGCATGGCTTCAGTGCCATACGGCGTGATGCCATGCGCCGCGCCGGCGGCGTAGACAGCCTCCCACACCTGCAAGCCAAAGTCGGCCGGAACGTTGATTTCATAGCCAAGCTCACCGGTGAAACTCACGCGAAACAGCAGCAGCGGGACGCCGCCGATCTTGCCGCGCGCCACGCTCATGTGCGGAAAGGCCTTAGGCGCAAGATCGATTCCCTCGATCAGCGGCTCGAGCACCGCTCTGGCCTGAGGTCCTTGCACCGCAATCACCGCCCACTGCTCGGTCGTGGAGGTCAGCCATACCTTGAGCTGCGGCCACTCGGTCTGACGGTAGTCTTCCATCATTGCCAACACGCGCGGGGCCCCGCCCGTCGTGGTGGTAACGTGAAAGCGATCCGCGGCCAGGCGCGCCACGACCCCGTCGTCATACACGAAGCCATCTTCGCGCAGCAGAATTCCATAGCGGGTGCGGCCGACCGCCAGACCCGTCCAGCTATTGACGTACAGGCGGTTCATGAATTCCGCGGCATCCGGTCCCACGACTTCGATCTTTCCCAAGGTCGATGCATCGAATATGCCCACGTGCTCGCGCACGGCGCGGCACTCGCGCGCCACGGTGGCATGCAGCGTCTCGCCGGCACGCGGAAAGTAGTGCGCCCGCTTCCACAGGCCGACATTTTCGAACACCGCGCCCTGGGCCGCGGCCCATTCGTGCGTGGGCGTGGTCCGTACCGGATCGAATAGATCACCGCGGGACACACCGGAAAAGCTGCCGAAGGTGACGGGTGTGTAGGGCATGCGGAAGGTTGTCAGTCCGACTTCGGGAATCGGCTTGCCAAGTTCGCCTGCGACCAGCGCCATGGCATTTAAATTCGAGCTCTTGCCTTGATCCGTCGCCATGCCCGTGGTGGTGTAGCGCTTGACGTGTTCAATCGAGTGAAAGCCTTCACGGGTGGCGAGCGCAATATCTTTGGTGGTGACATCGTGCTGCCAGTCGATAAAACTTTTCGCGTGCGAAGAACCGTCGCGAGGCAGCGCCCCTAAGTAAGTACCGTAGCGTCGCTCGAGGGTGTCGACCGCGAACTGCTGGGCGGCATTGGGCAATCCTAATAGCTGCGCGGCCGCGTCGGCGCCATCCGTCAAGACCGCCTCGAGTGCGTAAATTCCGCGGCATGCCCCTGCCGATCGTTCGGCCTCGGCCGAGCGGCCCGGCACGAATGCCTGCAAAGTCTCGCGCCATTCGAGCTTGCCGCGCGATTGCGAAAACAAGTGCACGCTCGGCGTGTAACCGCCCGACATCAACAACACATCGCAGTCGAGGCTTTTGCGTTCTTGCGCCACGCCATCGACGATTCTGGCCAAGGTGACGCCGCTCACCCGTTGGCCGCCGCGCGTGTCCAACACGGTAAAATTCGCATAGACATTGATTCCCGCGCTGCGGGCAGCCGCCGGCAGTGGACCTTCCACGGACACTCGGGTATCCGCGATCGCCGCAATCTCCACACCGCTCGACTGCAAATCGAGTGCCGTTTGGTAGGCGTCATCGTTGCTGGTCACGATGACGGCTTTGGACCCCACCTTCACGCCATAGCGATGCAGGTAAACGTGCGCGGCGCCGGCCAACATCACGCCCGGCTTGTCGTTGCCTGGAAAAACCAGCGGACGTTCAATGGCACCGGTGGCGAGCAGCACCTGCTTCGCGCGTACCTGCCAGAGTCGCTCGCGGGGTAAATGCAGCGGCAACGTATCGAGATGGTCGGTAAGGCGTTGATTGAGTCCTAGGAGGTTATGCGGAAAATAGCCGAACGCCGTGGTGCGGGCGAGCAGGGTGACATTCGCGTGGCTCTTGAGTTTGGCGAGCGCAGCGTCGAGCCAAACAAGCGCGTTTGTCCCATCGATGGAGCTATTAGGATCCGATAGCAAGCTTCCACCCAACTCCGCCTGCTCATCGCAGAGGATGACCCGGACCCCTGCATCTGCCGCGGTGAGTGCAGCCGCAATGCCGGCCGGTCCCGCGCCGATGATGGCCAAGTCGCAATGCGCATAGCGCTGCGCGTAGCGGTCGGGATCCGGCCGCGTTGGCGCCTTCCCCAGCCCTGCGGCACGGCGTATGACCGGTTCATATAACGCCTTCCACGCGCCGCGCGGCCACATGAACGTTTTGTAGTAAAAGCCCGCCGGAAAAAATCGCGATAGCGCGTCGTTGACGCGGCCCATGTCGAATTTGAGACTGGGCCAGCGATTCTGGCTGATCGCGTTCAAGTTTCGATAGAGCTCGACTTGGGTGGCGCGCAGATTCGGTGCGCTGCGGGCCTCATCACGAGCCACCGTGACCAGCGCGTTCGGCTCCTCCGCGCCCGCGGACACGATGCCGCGGGGACGGTGATACTTGAACGACCGTCCGACCAGGTGCACGCCATTGGCGAGCAATGCCGAGGCCAGCGTGTCGCCGCGCAAGCCTTGATAGGTAATGCCGTCGAAGCTAAAGGTGAGGGTTTGCTGGCGATCGATGCGACCGCCACTCTGCGTTCGAAACTTCATTGCGGACGAGCCTCGCCGCTCTTATAGACCGCAACGAAGTGGTCCGTGGTGGTATCGCGCAGCGCGTTGAAGAATTTGCCGCAGCCGCGTGCGTGACGCCAGCGCTCCGCATGCACGCCCTTGGTGTTTTTGCGCATGTATAAAAATTGCGTCCAGGTCTCCGTATCGACGTGGGGAGCGGGGCGCGTCAGGTGTGCCTCGCCACCATGGGTGAACTCGATCTCAGGGCGCTCGCCGCAGTAGGGGCAGGGAATGAGCAGCATGACTAGTGGGCCACCGCCGCCGCAGCGGCCTCGTCGATGAGCGCGCCGTCGCGGAATCGTTCAATGGTAAACGGCGCATTGATCGGATGCGGTTCATCGTGCGCGATGGTCCATGCGAACACATGCGCGGAACCCGGCGTGGCCTTGAAGCCGCCGGTGCCCCAGCCGCAATTGACGTAAAGCCCGGGTACCGGCGTTTTGGCGATGATGGGTGAGCGATCCGGTGTCACATCGACGATTCCGCCCCAGTTGCGCAACATCCGCAGGCGGCGAAACTCAGGAAACAATTCGCAAATCGCATCCAGCGTATGCATGTTGATGTGCAGCGCGCCGCGCTGGGTGTACGAGGTATAGGCATCGGTTCCCGCGCCAATGACCAGTTCGCCTTTGTCCGACTGGCTGATGTAGGCGTGAATGGTGTTCGACATCACCACGCAAGGAAAAATGGGCTTGATGGGCTCGGACACCAACGCCTGCAACGGGAAGCTCTCCAGCGGCAGATGTACCCCAGCCATCCGCAGCACGTGGCTCGAATGACCGGCGGCGGAAACGCCGATTTTCCGGGTCTCGATGACGCCGCGCGTGGTATCGACACCGCTCACCGCCCCGGAGGCATCGCGGCGAATGCCGAGCACTTCGCAATTCTCGATAATGTCCACGCCCAGTGCATCCGCGGCTCGGGCGTAGCCCCAGGCCACGGCATCATGGCGTGCGGTGCCGCCGCGGCGCTGCAAGGCAGCGCCCAGTACCGGATAGCGGATGTTGTCCGAAATGTTCAGCGGTGGGCAAAATGCCTTGGCTTGCGCCGGCTCGAGCCACTCATTGTCGACGCCGTTGCAGCGATTGGCGTGCACGTGGCGTTTGATGACCTGAATGTCGTGCACGGTATGCGCCAGCATCATGACGCCGCGCGGCGAGAACATGACGTTGTAGTTGAGGACCTGGGATAAG
>CAZZWE010000227.1:0-3904 GCA_964657675.1 uncultured Steroidobacteraceae bacterium | reverse complement strand
GCCGACTCGTTGTTCCACCGGACCATCGCCGAAGCCGCGCGCAACACCCTATTCCTGACCTTCTTCGACACCATGCGCGCCAGTTCGCGCGACTCGGGCTGGCGAAGGCTCGGCGAAAATGCGCATTGCTACAAGCGCCAAACCGTCTACGCGACTTTCCATGAAAGCATCGCGGCAGCCATTGCCGAGCGCAACGGCCAGGAGGCCTACGCGCAGATGCAGCGTCATTTGAGCGACGTTCAGCAGTACATCCACGAACAGGCCTTTCCCCGCTCCGACGCACAGCAATAGCTTTTCGCCCTATGGTTCGGTCTATACTGAACCTCCCGCTCCATGTGAACCATTGGTATGGCGAAAACCACGTTTGACTACATCGTCGTAGGCGCCGGGTCGGCTGGCTGCGTGCTTGCCAATCGCCTGAGTGCGGATCCCCAAGTGTCCGTGTTGCTGCTGGAAGCAGGCGACTGGGACCGGGATCCGTGGATCCACATTCCTCTGGGCTGGGGCAAGATCTTGCAGAAGCGCCTGCACGACTGGAATTATTTTTGCGAGCCCGAAGAGAACGTGGGTGGCCGCAAGGTCGAGTGTGCGCGCGGCAAGGTGATCGGCGGGTGCTCCTCGACCAATGCCATGGCGTATGTACGCGGCAACTCCGGCGACTTCGATCGCTGGGCCGCCAACGGCGCGAGCGGTTGGTCGTCCCAGGACACATTGCCTTATTTCAAGAAATCGGAACACTGGGAAGGCGGCGCCGGTGCGTATCGCGGCGGCGAGGGACCTCTGGCCGTTCAGACCTGCCGCTATCAAGATCCTCTTGTCGGCGCGTTTGCCGAGGCCGGGCGATCAGCCGGACATCCCTGGACGGATGACTACAATGCGGGCAATCAACTGGGTTTCTCACGCCTGCAGATGACCATTGGCAAGGGCCGTCGCTCGAGCGCCGCCACGGCGTACCTGCGTCCTGCAATGCGCCGTCCGAACCTCACCGTCGTCGTGAAAGCCTTGGCGACGCGGGTACTCATCGAAGGCAGCAGAGCTTGCGGAATAGAGTACGGTCAAAGCGGGTCTTTGCACACGGTGCGTGCAACGCGCGAAGTGATCCTCGCCGGCGGTGTCATCAACACGCCGCAGCTGCTGATGCTTTCCGGCATCGGCGACCCCGAAGAATTGCAGCGACATGCCATTGCCGTGAAGCTCGCATCGCCGGGCGTCGGCCGCAATTTGCAGGATCACGTGTCCGCAATTCTGCTTTATCACCGCAAGGAGCCAGGCCCCTTTCACCGCATGATGCGTTACGACCGCATTGGACGCGAGCTGCTCAAGGCCTATTTCTTCGGCAAAGGCTTCGCGGCCGATGTTCCGGGCGGAGGGGTGGCATTCTTGAAGAGCCGCGAGGATATGAAACTCCCCGATATTCAGCTGTTGCTGACCGCGGCCCCGCTGGGCGCTGCGCCCTACTTTCGCCCGTTCAAGCAGCCCTTCAAAGATGGCTTTGCCTGCCGCATCGTGATGTTGCATCCTGAAAGCCGCGGCCGCGTGACGCTGCAATCGGCCGATCCCACCGCACATCCGAAAATTTTGCAGAATTTTCTCGGCACGGAGGCGGACTGGCAAGTGGTACGCAAAGGCATCGCCTTGGCGCGGGAGTTGGCTGCTCAACCATCGATGCAACCCTTCATTGCGAAGGAATTCGCGCCGGGCGACGAGAAGCGCTCGGCCGCAGAGGTGGACGCGCACATTCGCAACACCGCCATCACCGTGCATCATCCAGCCGGCACCTGCAAAATGGGCAGTGACAACGACGCATTGGCCGTCGTCGATCCACACCTGCGAATGCGCGGAATCGACGCGTTGCGCATCGTCGACGCCTCGGTCATGCCGGATCTGGTCAGCGGCAACATCAATGCAGCCGTGGTGATGATCGCGGAAAAGGCAGCGGATCTCATCAGAGCCTAGCGGTGAATTTCGACGTGCTCATCGTGGGTGCCGGATCCGCTGGTTGCGTGCTGGCCGCTCGTCTGTCTGAAAATCCTAAACTTCGTGTCGTGCTGCTGGAAGCGGGAGAACCCGCGAGCGATCCCGACATCGCGATTCCACAAATGTGGCCGCTGCTGCAGGGCCGAGATTTTGACTGGGCCTATCGCACGACTTCGCAGGCGAGAACCGCGGGACGCGTCCATGAGTGGCCGCGCGGCAAAATCATTGGGGGCTCGAGCTGCCTGCATGCCATGGCGCACGTGCGCGGCGCGCGCGAGGACTTCGACGCGTGGGAACACGTGACCGGATCCAAGCGTTGGTCATATGAGGGCTTGCTACCGGCCTTTCGCCGCATGGAGAGTTTCTCCGGCGGCGCAAGCGCGCAACATGGCGATGCGGGGCCTTTGACCGTCACGCTGCCCTCGAGTGAATTGAGTCCGGTCGTCCAGGCGTACATGGCGGCAGGCGTCGCGGCAGGCGTGCCATGGTTGGGCGACCACAACACCGGCTCGCTCATCGGCGTGGCCCCCAATTCGCTCACCATACGCGCCGGCCGACGCGTCACCGCCGCCGATGCCTATCTCGATCCCATTCGGGAACAGTCCAACCTCACCGTCCTGCCACGAACGCTGGTGCAGAAATTGGTGGTGTCCGGCACGCGAGTGACGGGCGTCACCGCGTTGGTCGACGGACAAGCCACCACTGTATCGGCGGGGATCACCATTTTAAGCATGGGCGCAGTGGCCAGCCCGTTGCTGCTGATGCGGTCCGGAATCGGTCCGGCCGCAAGCCTTGGCGCGGCGGGCGTCGCATGCATTGCCGATCACCCGTCGGTCGGCGAAAACCTGCACGATCACTTGCTCACCGCGGGAAACGTTTATCGCGCGAAGCAGCCGATCCCGCCATCGCGCCTGCAGCATTCTGAATCACTGATGTATCTCAATTCAGACGATATTACGCACAAAAACGCAGCCCCTGATGTGGTGCTGGCATGCGTCGCGGCACCGGCCGTCACCGAATGCTTCGAGCGGCCGGAAAGCGGCACGGCCTATACCATCCTATCGGGAGTCACCCATCCGACGAGTCGCGGTCGCATCACCTTGAGCGGACCGACGCTTCGCGACGCTCCCCGCATCGATCCTCAGTACCTCACCACCGACCATGACCGTCGCTTGGTACGACGCGCGCTCGAACTCGCGCGTATGCTCGGGCAACGGCCGGAACTTTCGGACTGGCGCGACGTGGAACTGCTTCCCGGCATCGACTGCCGCAGCGACGCGGATCTCGATGAATTCATCCAACGAGCGGTGATGACACACCATCATCCCGTGGGCACCTGCCGAATGGGCGCAGACGAGGCCAGCGTGGTGACGCCTGGGCTACAACTTCGCGGCTACGAACAAATTTACGTCGTCGACGCGTCGGTGATTCCAGCGATTACCTCAGGACCCGTGCATGCAGCAGTGTTGGCCATCGCGGAAACTTTCGCTGCGGAGATCGGCTGAGTTACGGAACGCAACCACCATCCTCGAGACTCTACCCCACCCCACTCGACACTATTCCCCAAGCACGCTCTAATGTTTCTTTGCCGAACTAGACGTGTCGCTGCCCGGGACCCCCGTCCCCGTTAACGCCACCGATCGCTGCGAACCTTGCGCGTTATCAGCAATGAGAATTGCAGCCGCTTTTGCACCGGCCGCCACGGGATTGAAGATGATAAAGAGCGTACAACTTCGGCCCACCGGCAGCGAGGAACCGCACGCACTTCGGAGCGTGAAATCATCGGCCTGCGAACCAACGACGGCGATGGATGAGATCGCGACGGCCGCGGTGCCGGTGTTGGTCAAATTGACCGCCCGCGTTGCGGAGGCCGTTCCGACCGACTGACTCGCAAAGCTCAGTGCTGTCGTGCTCAGTGTCAGCGCCG
>CAZZWE010000226.1:0-4000 GCA_964657675.1 uncultured Steroidobacteraceae bacterium | reverse complement strand
AACGAGTCGCGGTGAGCGCAGGGTTGGCGGCGGGCGATGTGGTCGTGACCGAAGGCGGCGACCGCTTGCGCGACGGCGCAGCCATTCAGTTGCCCAAGGCACAGGCCGCGGGTGTCACGCCTGCGGGTAAACCGGCCACACCGCCCACTCCAGGCCAGCATAAGCATCCACGCGGCAAACCGCCGCAATGACGTGAACCCGTCACGCATCTTCATCCTGCGCCCCGTCGCTACCACCTTGCTGATGGTGGCGATCTTGATCGTGGGCGCGATGGCCTATCTGCAGTTGCCACTGTCGGCATTGCCGGAGGTCGCCTACCCCACCATTCAGGTGCAAACTTTTTATCCCGGCGCCAGTCCCGAGGTGATCACCTCGGCCATCACGGCACCGCTCGAGAAGCAGTTCGGCCAAATGCCGGGCCTGAGCCAGATGTCATCGACCAGCTCAGCCGGCGCTTCGGTGATTACGCTGACGTTCAATCTGGCGCTCGCCATCGATGTCGCCGAGCAAGAGGTGCAGGCCGCCATCAGTGCCGGTCAAAATTTGCTGCCGCAGGATTTGCCGGCCCCGCCAATCTACGCCAAGGTCAATCCAGCCGACGCACCGGTGCTGATTTTGGGCGTCACCTCCAAAACCATGCCGCTCACCGAGGTGGAGGACCTGGTTGATACGCGCATCGCGCAGAAAATTTCCCAGATCAAGGGCGTGGGCGTGGTCAGCATCAGCGGCGGTCAGCGACCGGCGGTGCGCGTCGTGGCCAATCCGCGCGCCTTGGCGGCGTATGGGCTGAATCTCGATGACCTGCGCACCACCATCAGCAACGCCAATCAAAACGGCCCCAAGGGAACGCTGGACGGGCCGGCCAGCGCCTACACCGTTAACACCAACGATCAGATTAGAAACGCCGACGATTACGGCATGGTGGTCATTGCCTACAAAAACGGCGCGCCGGTGCGCCTGAAGGACGTTGCCACGCTGGTGTCGGGCGCCGAGAACTCCAAACTCGGCGGCTGGATGAACTCGACCCCGGCCTTGATCGTCAACGTGCAGCGGCAGCCGGGCGCGAATGTGGTCGACGTCGTCGATCGCATTCATGTGCTGCTGCCACAGCTGCAGACGGAAATGCCACCGGGCGTGGATGTCACGCTGTTGACTGACCGCACCACCACCATCCGCGCCTCGGTCGATGACGTCGAGTTCGAGTTGGTATTGGCGGTGGCCTTGGTGGTGCTGGTGATATGGCTGTTCTTGCGCAACATCCCCGCCACCATCATTCCCAGCCTCTCGGTGCCGCTGTCGTTGATCGGCACTTTTGCCATCATGTATCTGGCGAAGTTCAGCTTGAACAATCTGTCGCTGATGGCGCTCACCATTGCTACCGGCTTCGTGGTCGATGACGCCATCGTCATGATCGAAAATATCTCGCGCTACATCGAGGCCGGCGATCCGCCGCTGGAAGCCGCCTTGAAAGGCGCCGGTCAAATCGGATTCACCATCATCTCTCTGACTGTGTCATTGATCGCCGTACTGATTCCGCTGCTGTTCATGCAGGATGTGGTGGGCCGTTTGTTCCGTGAATTCGCGGTGACCTTGGCGGTGACCATTCTCATCTCAGCCGTGGTGTCTTTGACGCTCGTGCCGATGATGTGCGCCAAGCTGCTCAAGCAGCGAGCCCCCGGGAGCCACAGTACTCACGAGTCCGGCAAGTGGTTCACCGCCGTCGTCGATTGGTATGGCAAGCGCCTCACCTGGGTGCTCGATCATCAAAGCTTGACGCTGTGGGTTGCGCTCGCGACGCTGGTTTTAACGGCGCTGTTGTATATCCTGATCCCTAAGGGGTTTTTCCCAGACCAGGACACTGGACTGATTCAAGGCGTCTCCGAAGCCACCGAGTCGGTGTCCTATGCCGCCATGGCGGATCGTCAGCAAGCCCTGGCGGTCGCCATACTTACCGATCCGGACGTACTGTCCTTGTCCTCTTTCATCGGCGTGGATGGCAACAACGTCACCTTGAACAGCGGACGTTTCTTGATCAATTTGAAGCCGCGCGGCTCCCGCTCCGGCCATGTCGCGGACACG
Organism: uncultured Steroidobacteraceae bacterium; assembly: GCA_964657675.1. Taxonomy (GTDB): domain Bacteria; phylum Pseudomonadota; class Gammaproteobacteria; order Steroidobacterales; family Steroidobacteraceae; genus Bog-1198. The sequence continues at coordinate 1,921 of CAZZWE010000226.1, read as the reverse complement.
ATTCGGCGTCTGCGCGATGAAACCGCCGGCGTCTCTGGGATCACGCTATACATGCAGCCGGTCCAGGATCTGACGCTGGACAACACCATCAGCCGTACGCAGTACCAGTTCACTTTGGAGAGCGCCGACTCCGTGGCGCTTTCGAGCTTTACCCCCAAGTTGGTGGCGGAGCTCGGCAAGCAGGCAAATCTCGCCGATGTGGTCAGCAACCAGGAAGAGAACGGACTGGCCGCCTTCATCACCATCGATCGCGACAGTGCGGCGCGGCTTGGCATCAGCGTGGGCACCGTCGACAACGCCTTATACGATGCCTTCGGACAGCGCATCGTCTCCACCATTTTCACGCAGTCCAATCAGTACCGCGTCATCATGGAAGCGGATCCGAAAAGCTATACATCGGTCGATTCGCTGGCGTCGATCTACGTGCCCTCCGCATCCGGAGGCCAGGTGCCGCTATCCGCCATCGCCAAGGTGGATGTCGAGACCCGGCCCATCCTCATCAATCATCTGGCGCAGTTTCCCGCCACCACCGTGTCATTCAACCTGGCGCCGGGCGCTTCGCTGGGCAGCGCCGTCGATGCCATCGAAAAAGTTGAAAAAACCATCGGAATACCGGAGAGCATCCACACCACCTTCCAGGGAGCGGCGCTGGCGTTTCGCAGCAATTTGTCCAACGAACTGCTGTTACTGGTCGCCGCGGTGCTGGTGATGTATATCGTGCTCGGGGTGCTGTACGAAAGCTTCATTCATCCGATCACGATTCTCTCCACCCTGCCATCCGCCGGCATCGGCGCCTTGTTGGCGTTGATGCTGTTTGGCGATGACCTCACCATCATCGCGCTGATCGGCATCATCCTATTGATCGGTATCGTCAAGAAAAACGCCATTCTAATGATCGATTTCGCCATCGTTGCACAGCATGATGAAGGCCTCTCGCCCCGTGAAGCCATTCACAAAGCCTGCCTGCTGCGCTTCCGCCCCATCTTGATGACCACGGTGGCCGCCATCTTTGGCGCCCTGCCGTTGATGTTCGGCACCGGCACCGGTTCGGAGCTACGCCATCCGCTGGGCGTGAGCATCGTCGGCGGCCTGATGGTGAGCCAGGTGTTGACGCTGTTTACCACACCGGTGATTTATTTGGCCTTCGATCGTATAGCGGCGCGCTTTCGCGGTAAGCCGGCTGAAACGGACGCGGAACCCCCGTTGGCGCAGGATCCGGCATGAGCATTTCCTCACCCTTCATCAAGCGGCCGGTCGCCACCACGCTACTGACCATCGGCGTCGCGTTATGCGGCGCGGTGGCCTTCGGTCTGCTGCCGGTAGCGCCGCTGCCGCGCATTGACGTCCCGGCGATATTCGTCTCGGCGCGACTGCCGGGCGCCAGCCCCGAAGTGATGGCCAGCACCGTGGCGACTCCCTTGGAACGTCATCTCGGCGCCATCTCGGACGTCGATGACATGACCTCCAACAGCAGTGTCGGCGCCACCAACATTCAGCTGACCTTCGGACTGGATCGCGACATCGATGGGGCCGCGCGCGACGTGGAGGCCGCCATTGCCGCAGCCCACGCCGACCTGCCCACCTCGCTGACCAGTAATCCGACCTATCGCAAGATCAACACCGCGGCATTTCCGGTGCTGTCCATTGCCATGACCTCGGATGTGCTCACCCAGGGGCAGATCTACGATGCCGCTGACGCGGTCATTTCGCAGCGCTTGTCGCAGCTCCCCGGGGTCGGCGGGGTCAGCGTCAACGGCAGTGCCTTGCCCGCGGTGCGCGTGGAGATCAATCCCCTGTCGCTGTCCAAATACGGCATTGGTTTGCAAGACGTCCGCGCTGCCATCTCCAATTCCAATGCGAATGCGCCGAAGGGCGCGATCGAGTCGGACGCCCTGCATTATCAGATTTACACCAACGACAA
>CAZZWE010000225.1:0-4141 GCA_964657675.1 uncultured Steroidobacteraceae bacterium | reverse complement strand
AGCAGCGCGCTTAAATTCAAACTTAAGCGTGCATGCGGTTCCGTGGGCGACCACATAGCGACGCAGCCCGGCGCCGCTTCTGCATTCAAGGCGCTCGGCAGATTGGGCGAATGGGGGAACAACGAAGCGGTATGGCCGTCATCGCCCATGCCGAGCAATACGAAGTCTAACGGCCGAGGGATGCGGGCAAACAGCTCCCAGGCCGACACGGCACCCTTGTCAGGCGTCGGCGCTGCATTTTTCAGTCCATGAAAATGGGCGGCCGCCGCGTGTTCCTTGAGCAGTACATCGCGCACCAGTTTCTCGTTGCTGGAAGGATCGGTCGGCTCCACCCAGCGCTCATCGGCCAGGGAAATGTGCACGCGGCTCCAGTCCAGCGCTTGAGCGCGTAAATGCTCAAAGAGCTTGACCGGGGATTTACCGCCCGATACCACCACGCTGGCGCTGCCGCGTGCGGAAATCGCCCCCGCAAGAGAAGCGGCCACCTGTCGGGCAAGTTCCAGCGACAGGGCATCGAGATCTGAAAATTTAGTCACCATGATCCAAAGGTTAGCATCTGCACCCACGTCAAGTAAGTCTTGTCCCTGTGTCACAATAATGTATGCCTATGAACATTCGCGACGTCCTCACATTTGGCGCGGTCCTGCCGGAACTTTTGTTGTCCGATGTGGCGCAGGCGGTAGCCGCCGCGCGCGCTTTGTGTGCAGGTGGAGTGCGGGTGATGGAAGTCAGCTTGCGCAGTCACGAAGCCGCAGCGTGCATCGAAGCAGTGCGCAAGGGTGTGCCCGATGCCATCGTGGGTGCGGGCTCGTTGACTCGTGCGGTGGATTTTGCGGCCGCCGATAGGGCGGGCGCGCTATTTGGCTCAAGCCCAGGTTTGACGCCCGATTTGGCCGCCGCCTCCCGCGGCGCACGTTTCCCATTAATGCCCGGGGTGATGACACCCACCGAGGTCCTCGCGGCGCGCAACGCGGGCTTCACGGTGCAGAAGCTGTATGCGTTTCATTCAAGCAGTGTGGTCGGCCTGCTGGACATGCTGCAGACCACATTCCCTGATATCGCCTTCGTGCCATCGGGCGCATTGACGGCCGAACTCGCAGCCGGCTACCTAGGCCGGCCCAACGTGCCGTGTGTGGCGGGCACATGGGATGCTTTGCAAGGTTTCATTGACACCGGTGATTGGCGCAGCGTTGAGGCCTGGGCACAATCAACCGCTAGGGTCGAATGATCACCGGCGTTCCCAAGCCGACCCGATCGTACAAATCCCGCATGGCCTCGTTGTCCATTGCGATGCAGCCGCGAGTCGCGCCTTCGTGGCGATGTCCATGGATGTAGATCTCACCGCCTAAACGAGTGTGCTGAGGCGGCATAGCCTTGCGGCGTATCGCCTCGAGGATTTGCTCATGCTCCAGTGCGTTGATAAGCCCGTCGCTCAGTCCCCGCTGTGCGTGCTGCACATTGGGGTAACTCAGGCAGAGCGACAAATAGAACCGGCTGCGTGGATTTTTCGCGCAGATATAAAACTCTCCCAATGGCGTTGCGCCATCGCCTTCGACCGCCTTGTCGCACTCCGCGTTCTTTCCTAGCGCCACGGAATAACGACTCTCTACACCAGAAGGCGAGCGCAATTCCAATACCCGTGCCCGCTTCGCGATCTCGATCGAATAATCCATGCGAGTCATTGTAGGATGTGCATGGGGTTATCGCTTAGGTTCACGCATGAAGCCAATTGTTTCACTTTGCATTGGGACTATTTTCAGCGTCATGCTGCTTAGGGCCGCCGCCGCGGACACACCCGCCGTCCAACCCATCACGCACGAAAGCTTGTGGATGATGAAGCGGGTCGGCGCGCCCATCGCAAGCCCCGACGGCAAGTGGGTCATTTACTCGGTGGCGGAGCCCTCCTATGTGGCCGACAAGGCGGTGAACGACCTGTGGTTGGTGCCTGCCGATGGCAGCAAGCCACCGCGCCGCATGACCAATACCAAGGCCACGGAGGAGGGCGTTGCATGGTCACCGGACAGCGGCAGCATTGCATTCGCGACCAAGCGCGAGGGCGATGAGGTCGCGCAGATCTATGTGCTGGATATCGCCCAAGGCGGCGAGGCGCGCCGCCTCACCAATATTTCGACCGGCGCGGAGCGGCCGCAGTGGCGTCCCGACGGAAAAGCCATTCTGTTCGAGTCCAGCGTCTATCCGAATGCGCTCGATGATGAGGCCAATAAAAAAGTGGCGGCGGAGCGCAAGGAACGTAAGTACAACGTGCGCGTCTACGAGCACTACCCGGTGCGTTATTGGAATCAATGGTTGGACGACCGGCAACCGACCCTCATGATCCAGGGCATTGAGCCGGACTCGATTCCCAAGGATCTGCTGTCCGCAGGCGCCTTGGCGCACACCGCTGGTTTCTCCGGCACTGAAACCGAAACCAGCGTCACGCTCGCGCCGCTGTGGAGTCCGGATGGACGCGAAGTCGTGTTCACGGCCACCACCGAGCGTTGGAACGCGGTGTTTTCCAATGTGGGCTATCACCTGTATCGAATCGCGGCCGACGGAAAATCCGAGCCGAGCGTGATCAGTCCGGTGGCGGGTGACTACGACGATGCCAGCTTTAGTCCTGATGGCAAAGCGCTGTACTTTAAGTACGCACCGCAGGATGGCGAGATCTACCATTTGGCGAAGCTGCAAAAAATGGCTTGGCCGAATGGCGGGCAGGCGACCTTGGTCACCCAGGATTTTGATCGCGAAGCGGCCCACTACGCCGTCACGCCGGACAATAAAACTGTGTACCTCGTAGTCCCCGATGCCGGCAAAGAGAATCTTTATCGGGTCGCGGCGGGGGGTGGCAGGCCTTCTCTGGTCATCGAGCCTGCGGTCGGCGGCTACACGGCGCTGAGCATTCCGGCCAAGGCCAAGCAGCCGATATTAATTGCGGCCTATGGCAGTTCGGTCAATCCGCTCGAGATCGTGAGGATTGATACGGTCAAACATTCCCATGCGAATTTGACGAAGGTCAACGTCAAAGCGGCCGCAGCGATCGATTGGCAGCCGCCGCAGCACTTCTACTTCACCAGCGCCAAGGGCCGCAGCATTCACAACATGGTGGTGCTGCCGCCGGCCTTTGATGCATCCAAAAAATATCCGCTATTGGTGTTGATTCACGGCGGCGCTGCCAGCAATAACCCGGACCAGATCGGCTTGCGCTGGAATTATCATCTGTTGGCTGCGCCGGGCTATGTCATTTTAATGACCGACTACACCGGCTCGACTAGCTTTGGCGAAAAATTTGCGCAGGCTATCAAGCTGGATCCGTTGAAAACGCCGGGCGAGGAAATCAATCAGGCAGTCGACGAGGCCATTGCTCGCTACCCGTTCATCGATGCCACTCGAATGTGCGCGGCGGGCGCGAGCTATGGCGGGCATTTGGCGAATTGGATTGAAGCCACCACCACCCGCTATAAGTGCATCATCAGCCACGCCGGCGAGGTGGATCTGGCCAGTCAATGGGGCACCAGCGATGGCAACTATGGACGCGAGGTGACCAACGGCGGTCCGCCGTGGGGCGGCAGCCCGATTTGGAAGGACCAAAGTCCCATTACCTATGCCGCGAATTGGAAGACGCCCATGCTGCTCAGTATTGGCGAGCGCGATTTTCGCGTGCCGCTCAATAACACTTTGGAAAATTGGAGCGCCTTGCAGCGCATGCAGGTGCAAAGCCGCCTATTGGTATGGCCCGATGCCTGGCACTGGATCACCAAGCCAGAAGACAGCCGTCATTTCTATGAGGAAGTGCACCAGTGGCTGGCGAGATATTTAACGATGCCGGCGAGCTAGCGATGGCGCGATTTGAGTTCGTTCACCACCGCGCCTAACGACAGGCCCTTGGCGTTGAGCAGCAGCAGGGTGTGATACAGCAGGTCGGCTGCCTCGCTGATCACTTCGCGGTCGGACTGCGCCACGCTGGCGAGCGCCAATTCCAGGCCTTCTTCGCCGACCTTTTGGGCGATCCGGATGATGCCGGCGTCGAGCAGTTTCGTGGTGTAACTGCCGGCCGGCCGATCCGCAATGCGTTGGGTGATCACTTTCTCCAAAGTACGGAGGAAGGCAATGGACTGCGCCTCGGCGGCGGGGGCCTCTGTGC
>CAZZWE010000224.1:0-4216 GCA_964657675.1 uncultured Steroidobacteraceae bacterium | reverse complement strand
AGAAAATGTCCAAGTCCAAGGGCAACGTCATCGACCCCTTGGATATCGTCGATGGCATTTCGCTCGATGCGCTGCTCGCCAAGCGCACCACCGGCTTAATGCAGCCGCAAATGAAACCCGCCATTGAAAAAGCCACGCGCAAACAATTTCCCGAAGGCATCGCCGCCTACGGTACGGATGCGCTGCGGCTGTGTTTTGCCAAACTCGCAACCCAGAGCCGCGATCTGCGCTTCGACATGCCGAAGGTGGCCGAGTATCGGAACTTCTGCAACAAGCTGTGGAATGCCTCGCGCTTCGTGTTGATGAATGTCGAGGGCCAGGATTGCCGCGAGGCCGGTGCGGAATTCAGTTTGGCCGACCGTTGGATCCGCGCCAGGCTTGCCGACATGCTGGTGCGGACGGAAGCGGGGTTCAGCGAGTACCGCTTCGATAATGTGGCCAATGCGCTGTACGACTTCACCTGGCATGAGTTCTGCGATTGGTATGTGGAACTGTCCAAGGCGGTGCTGCAATCCGACACCGCCACCGAGGCCGCCAAGCGCGGCACTCGCTTTACCTTGATCGACACCTTGGAAAAATTGCTGCGTGCCTTGCACCCGATCGCGCCGTTCATCAGCGAGGAAATCTGGCAACGTGTGCGGCCGTGCGCCGGCATCGAGGGTGACACCATCATGCACACCCGCTTCCCTCTGGCCACCGACTTTCCCGCCGATGCCGGGGCCGAGCCTGAGATGCGCTGGGTGATGGCATTCATCTTAGGGGTGCGCCAGATCAAAGGCGAGATGGACATCGCCTTGGGGAAAAAGATCCCGCTCTTGCTGCAAGGCGCTTCCGCCCAAGACCAAGAGTACCTGGATCGCAACTTCCACTATCTCGCCCGCATGGCCGGCGTGGAGGCGCCGCGGTTGCTTAAAGTAGGTGAGGCCGCGCCGATTTCGGCGGTCGCGCTGCTCGGTCAGTTGGAAATATTGGTTCCCATGGCGGGGTTGATCGACCCCAATGCAGAGCTTGAGCGGTTGGCGAAACGTCTCGTCAAGGCGGAAGCGGATTTGGCGAAGTTGTCGGCCAAACTGGGAAATAGCCAGTTTGCGCAGAATGCGCCGCCCGAGGTGGTCGCCAAGGATCAGCAGCGGGTTGCGGAATTGCGCACGGAAATCGCTCAATTGACGGCTCAAACTGAACGGGTGAAAAAGCTCAAAGACCAATGAACGCCGTCAAAGCCCCCAGTCACTTGGTGCGTCCGAAAATTGAGGCCATCCTCGCCCAATTAAACCGCGTCATCTTGGGCAAGGATGCGCAAATCCGCCTGTGCCTCACCTGCCTGTTGGCACGCGGCCACTTGTTGATCGAAGACATCCCGGGGGTGGGCAAAACCACCCTGGCTCACGCACTCGCCAAGACCTTGGGCTTGTCATTTCAGCGGGTGCAATTCACCAGCGATCTGTTGCCCGCGGACGTCTTGGGGGTATCGATCTTCGATCGCGAAACCGGCAAATTTCGCTTCCAGCGCGGTCCGATTTTCTCGCAGCTGGTGCTCGCCGATGAAATCAACCGCGCCTCGCCCAAAGCGCAAAGCGCTTTGCTCGAGGCCATGGAAGAACACCAGGTCACCTTGGATGGCCAATCCATGGCGTTGCCCGAGCCATTTTTCGTGATCGCCACACAGAACCCGCAGGATCAAATCGGCACCTTCCCCTTGCCGGAATCACAGTTGGACCGCTTTCTGATGCGCGTGCATTTGGGCTACCCGTCCGCCGCCGCCGAGCGCGAGCTGTTGAGCGGCTTGGATCGCCGCGATCTGGTGCACACCTTGGAGACGGTGGCGAGCGCCGATGATCTGCATGAGCTGCAGCAGGCCGTGCAGGAAGTGCATGTCGCGCCCGCATTGCTCGACTATGTCCAGGCGCTGGTCGCCCACACCCGCCGCGCGCCGGGAGTGAATGCCGGCTTATCACCGCGTGCCGCCATTGGAATGCTGCGCGCCGCACGCGCCTGGGCGCTGATCGCCGGACGCCATGCGGTGATCCCGGAACACGTCCAGGCGGTGTTCGCCTCCGTGGTGGAACATCGCGTTCGCCAGCGCGGCAATGACGCCGTCGCGGTCACTCGGCTGCTCGAGGCCGTTCCCATCCCCTAAAGGCCCGAAGGATCCCGCTTGAGAACACTGCGACAGGTGGCCAGCGACCGATTGCAGGTGTGGGCGGCACGCCGTGGACCCGACACCTTGCCGGCCACCATCAACCGGCGCCGCGTTTACATCCTGCCGTCGCGCTATGGACTGATGCTCGCCGTGGTGCTGACCGCCATGCTCATCGCGGGTTTGAACTACAACAGCAACCTGGCCTTAAGTTTTGCCTTCCTCATGGGCAGTCTGACCATCGTCACGATGCACCACTGCAATCGCAACCTGCTGCGTATCAAGGTCGACGCCACCCCTGAGGCCGACGCCTTTGCCGGACGCGATGCGAAATTCGAGTTCGTGCTGCGCAATGAATCGAAAATCGAGCGCCGCGATATCGAGATCCGCTGCGACAAAGCCAGCAGCGTCGGCGTCATTCCCGCCGGCGAGAGTCAATCCATCAGCGTCCACGTGCCGATGGCGCGGCGCGGCGTCACGCGCATCAAACGATTTGAGCTGCGCACCCGCTTTCCCTTCGGATGGTTCTTTGCGTGGACCTACGTGAACGCCCCGCTGATCGTTTACACCGCACCGGCGCCGGCCGGCGGCCGCGCGCTGCCCTCCGCGGGCGGTAAAGGCTCGAGCGCCTACTCCGAAGCACGCGGCGATGAAGACTTCTCGGGACTGCGCGCCTACGAGGCCGGTGTACCGCTCAAACACATGGCGTGGAAGGTGTTGGCGCGCGGCGGCGAGGCGGCGGTGCGAAGTTATTCCAGTCTCGCGGCGCAACCGGAATGGCTCGAATGGTCGGGACTCGAAGGCTTGGATGACGAGGCGCGGTTGTCGCAGCTGTGCCAATGGGTGCTGGAAAGCGAGGCCGCGTCGCGGCCTTATGGCCTGCGGATTCCGGGACAGCAAATCGAGCCCTCGGGCGGCGCCGCGCATCGCTTCGTGTGTTTGCGTGCGCTCGCTGCCTACGGCTCCGGGACTTCCAGCGCATGAACGCGGACAAGATGCCCTTCGATCAGTTGATCGGTATCACGGTGTGCTTATGCTTGGCCTTGGCTGCCCATGTCAGCAGCCTGCCCATTTGGGTGCTGGCCACCATTGCCATGTGCGCCCTGATTCGTCTGACCTTGGGGTTTCGTAACGGCAGTCTGCCGCCGCGCTGGCTGCTGATGACGGTGGCAACTTTGGCCATCGGCTTGCTGTGGCTTCGGTTTCGCACCTTCAGTGGCCTGGCTGCAGGCACCGCGCTGTTGGCGCTGATGGCGGGCCTGAAACTGCTGGAAACGCAGCGCAAGCGCGATTTCTACATCATCACGCTGATCATTTATTTTTTGTGTATCGCGGCCCTGCTGAACAGTGAATCGTTCTGGCTGCTGGGTTATCTGATCGGCACTTGCTGGATCACGACAGCAACGCTGCTGCGGGTGACCAGCGCGCATCCCGGGCCGCCTTGGGTGTCCAGCCTGCGCTTCGCCGGGCGACTGCTGCTGCAATCCCTGCCGTTGATGCTGATCCTGTGGCTGTTGTTCCCGCGCTTCTCCTCGCCGTTATGGAATTTCGGCAGCGGCTCGCACGACGCGGAATCCGGTTTAAGCGACAGCTTGAATCCCGGCGACATCACGGAATTGGCCATGACCGATGATGTGGCCTTTCGGGTGCGCTTCGCCACGGCCCCACCGCCGCCCATGGAGCAGTACTGGCGTGGACCGGTGCTCCATGACTTCGATGGCCGCGTGTGGCGCCATTCCTTGGGCGTTGCGCCGCGTAATCGGCCGCCGGCGCTACAGCCGGAAGGCCCGGCGTACCAGTACACCGTAAACTTGGAGCCGCACCAGCACACCTGGGTGTACACCTTGGATTGGCCCGCCGAATGGAACTTGCAAGGTGCGGCACTCACCGGCGATTTCACGCTGGTCGAAGCTTTTCCGGTGTCTCGTCCCATCGATGTGACCGCGACGTCCTATACCCATGTGCGCACCATGGCGCCTTTGAGCCGCGAGGCGCGCTTTCGCGATACGCAACTGCCCACGGATCGCAACCCACGCACGCGGGCCTTATCGGAGCAACTGCGCAGTGCGCATGCCGAGA
>CAZZWE010000223.1:0-4227 GCA_964657675.1 uncultured Steroidobacteraceae bacterium | reverse complement strand
GCAAATTTGGTCGGCCGACAGGCGCGTCATCCAAAACAGTATCAGTCCCAGAAACAGCGCCACACCGCAATTCCAGCACACCAAAACGCGGCTCAATATCGACCATTCATGCGGTAAAAACCCGAACAGCGCGGCACCGACCACGATTGATATCCACAACCGCGGGTGATTGCTGAACAGACTCTTCACGCTGTTAGGAACCGCCGTAGCGCCGCGAGGCTGTCGCGGCGCGCTGCGGCCGAGACAGCACACGTCGATAGAAAATCGAAACCATGAAATGCACCGGGATAGACGTGCAGCTCCACCGGCACTCCGGCGCGCATCAAGCGCCTGGCGTATTCGATATCCTCTTCGACGAACAGATCGAGCGCACCGGTTGAAATGTAGGTCGGCGGCAACTGGCTCAAGTCGGCCGCTCGAGCCGGCGCTGCATACGGCGACACGTTTGGCGATCCCGGCGCGACCCCCAGCAGCGCTGCCCAGCCAAACTGATTGTTGTGCGGCGTCCAAATGTACTCGCCGGCGAAAGGCTGCGGCTGCGCCGCCACGCAAGTGCGATCATCGAGCATCGGGTAAATCAAATGCTGAAATGCCAACCGGTACTCGCCGCGGTCACGCGCCAGCAGACTCAAGGCAGCCGCCAAACCGCCGCCGGCACTCTCCCCCATCACCCCAATCCGAGCGCTGTCGATCTTCAATTCGTCCGCACTCTTATGCAGCCAGGCGAGCGTTGCATAACAGTCCTCGATCGCTCCGGGGAAACGCGTCTCGGGCGCGCGTCGATATTCGACCGAGGCAATGCAACACGGCGCTTCATGTGCCAGCGCTCGATGGATGGGCTCCATAGAAGCCGTGCTACCGGTGACAAAACCGCCGCCATGGATATGTAAAATGCAGGGCAACGCGGCCGATTCCGCCCGGGGTCGGTACAAGGCCACCTCCACCGCGGGCGAGCCCGGTGGGCCATCAATCGTGCGCCGAGAAACTTCGGTCAGTCCCGCTCCCTCCGTAGGCACCTGCAGCGGCAGGCCTCCGGCGCGAATGGCGGGCAGCAGTTCCATCGAGAACGCCAACGTCGGCACTGCGTCGATGATGGGCAGCAAATCTTTGTCGACGAGATGACGGCTATTGGAGGTCATGCCTTGCCCGATACGCCACCCGCATCATTTAGCCTGCGTTTCTTTGGCGACCAGGTAATTCACCAATTCGATCAACTGGTCGATGCCACCGGCGGACTGCACATGCATGGTGTACTTGCCGTTGACCACGATGGTCGGCGTGCGGTCGATGCGATAGGTACGAATCAGCTCTTGGTCCTTGCGAACACACATGTCGACCGTCATCGACTTGGAGGTACTCAAGAATTTATCCACCGGCACGCCGGTCTTTTGATTATAGAACTTGGCGGCATCCTCAATCGTCGGCATGTGGCTCTTGAGGTTTTGAGAACCGTCGGTGACGCTCAAGTCCCCGCCTTTCCACACCGCGTCATACATTGCATCGTGCGCTTTTTCTTCCACACCCAGCGCCTGTGCGGTGCAGTAAGCCAACTGAAACATGGGCCAATCTTCTGCCGTGTTGAACGCCGCCGGCACGTAATCCACCACCACGTTCGGCGGCAGGCTCGCCTTCAATTTGTGCATGGTCGGCACAAATATGTTGCATGCGGGGCAGGCGTAAGAAAACACTTCCGTGACTTCCACCTTGCCGGGAGGAACGGTGGGTCTCTGCGCCGATTTAATCTCGAAATAGTTGACGCCCTCAACCCAATTCGTGGCACTTGAGGCCGGCATCGATGCGCAGAGGACGAGCAAGGCGGCCGCCAGCGCCGGGAAGAATAGTTTCATCAAAGCTCCTCGGACTTAACAGATTCGTAATACTAGCACCCCGTCGGCGGATGGCGGCCGCGCGTGCGATACTGCGCAGCTTCAAACCCCTGTACCTCCGAGGATTCTAATGCTGTTCGACCCTTTCGATCGCCAATCGTTGCACCTGAAAAATCGTACCGTGATGTCTCCCATGACCCGCAATCGCGCCATCGGTAATGTACCGAATGGCTTGATGGCCGAGTACTACGCGCAGCGCGCCTCCGCCGGCTTGATCATCACTGAAGGCACCTCGCCCTCCGCCAATGGCTTGGGCTATCCGCGCATTCCGGGTCTATTCGATGCGGCGCAAACCCAGGGCTGGAAAATCGTCACCGATGCAGTGCATGCAGCGGGCGGCACCATCTTCGTGCAGCTCATGCACACCGGCCGCGTCACCAACACCATCAACCTTCCGCCCGGCGCGGAAGTGGTCGGTCCGACCGATAAGACCTGTCCGGGTGAAATCTATACCGACTCGCAAGGCATGCAGCCCTACAGTGCGCCACGGGCCATGAACGAGGTCGACATTGCGCATGCCGTGCGCGAATACGCGCGCGCCTCACGCCGCGCATTGGATGCGGGTTTCGATGGGGTGGAATTGCACGCCGCCAACGGCTACTTGATCGAGCAATTTCTCAATCCCAACGTCAATCAGCGGGGCGACCGCTACGGCGGCAGCAACGAAAGCCGCAATCGCTTTGCATTGGAAGTGACGCGGGCGGTCGTGACCGAAATCGGTGCCGAACGCGTGGGTATTCGGCTTTCGCCCTATGGTGTGTTCAATGCCACCGGTGCGTTCCCGGATGTGCGCTCACAATACTTTACATTGACCGATGAACTTTCGAACTTAGGCCTGCTCTACATGCATGTGCTCGATCATGCCGCCATGGGCGCCCCGCCGGTTCCCGAGGACTTCAAAGTCGCACTGCGCGAGCGCTTCAAGGGAGCCTTTATACTGGCCGGAGGATTTAACAAACAAAGCGCGGAACAGGCGCTGCGGGACAATCGCGCCGATCTCATTGCCTTTGGCAGACCCTTTCTAGCCAATCCGGATTTGCCGGAGCGAATGCGCAAGGATGCGGTACTGAACGCGCCGGACATGGCGACCTTCTATCTTCCGGGTCCCAAGGGTTACACCGATTATCCCACCCTGGCGTAACGCTCAGGTGGTGTTGAGCGGATTTGTGGTTATAGTCTCGTGTTCGCTGCTGCACGGACTCGCGTACTGGTGAATGAGTGACTAACGAACAAGAGCCCTTTTTAGCGCCCGATCCGGTGGTCCGACGCCGCTCCTTCATCGCCAGGCACTGGATCGCTTTGCTGTGCATCCTCGGGGTCATCACCTTCTTGGCGATTTTCATCGTCTACGTGCATGGCAAACAGCCGGCTGCGACGCCGAGCGGGCGCGGCGGTGGACGTGCAGGTCAAAATGGCCCGGTTGCCGTCGCGGTCGCAACGGCAGTGAACGGCAGCATCGATTTGAAGATTCCTGCCCTCGGAACGGTCACGCCTTTGGCGACGGTCACCGTGCGCACGCAAATTACCGGCGTGATGCAGAAGGTGTTCTTCACCGAAGGCCAGATGGTGCGTCAAGGCGATCCGCTGGCGCAGATCGATCCGCGTCCCTATGAAGCCGCTCTGCAGCAGGCTGAAGGCAACTTGAAGCGCGACAAGGCATCGCTCGCCGATGCCAGGCTTGATCTCACGCGTTACACAGGGTTGGTGAAGGAAGACTCCATCGCGCAACAACAACTCGACACTCAAAAAGCCTTGGTGGATCAATTGGTGGGAACCATCGAAGCCGACGAGGGTCAGGTCAATACCGCCAAAGTCAACTTGGTGTACACGCACATCACTGCGCCGGTTTCTGGCCGGGTTGGATTGCGGCAGGTCGATCCGGGCAATTACGTCACTCCCGGCGACACCAACGGCATCGTGCTGATCAATCAATTGCAACCCATTACCGTTATTTTCTCGGTACCCGAAGACAATGTATCGGTACTGATGAAGCGCGTTTACGCCGGCGCCACTCTGACGGTCGAAGCCTTCGATCGAACCAACAGTTTGAAAATTGCCGACGGCAAGCTGCTCACCGTCGACAACTCGATTGACGTCACCACCGGCACCGTGAAGCTGCGCGCCCAGTTCGATAACAAAGACGGCGCGTTGTTTCCCAATCAGTTCGTGAACATTCAACTGCTGCAGGACGTATTGACCAACCAGGTGATCATGCCGAATTCGGCCGTGCGCCGCGGCGCTCCCAATGGCGTGGCGACAACCTTCGTCTATCTGGTCAATTCGGCCGAGCAAACCGTATCGGTGCGTCCGGTGACGCTGGGTGTGGTCGATGGCGAACGAG
>CAZZWE010000222.1:0-4373 GCA_964657675.1 uncultured Steroidobacteraceae bacterium | reverse complement strand
CGCCATCATTGCCGGGCGTTTCCGCGAAGATCTGTATTACCGCTTGAACGTGTTCCCCGTGCAGATGCCACCGTTGCGCGAGCGACTCGATGATCTTCCCGTGTTGATTGAACATTTGGTGCAGCGTCAATCCACTGGCGGCAACAAGAGCATCCGCTTGGATGCTTCGGCCATGGGATGCCTGGCTAGAAATCGCTGGCCCGGTAATGTGCGCGAATTGTCCAATCTGTTGGAACGGCTCGCCATTCTGTTTCCCGGACAGGCCATCAGCGCCAGCGATTTGCCCGACCGTTATCGCGGCACGCCGAGCGTGGGTTGGCTGGGCAGTGAAATTCGCATCGACGCGCGGCCGCAACCGGCGCCGGTTCACGCCGCGCCTCTCCAGGCCGTCCCCGAGGTCGAGGAGGACGCGATGACCGCGGCAATGGCGTCGGCAGAATTAGCGCCGCCCGTGGTCTATGAAATGTTGACCGTCGCGGCCTCGGACTCGTTGCCCGAAGGCGGGCTCGATTTGAAAGACCACTTGTCGGCCATCGAAATCGGTTTGATCCGCCAAGCCCTCCAAGAAGCGGACGGCACGATCGCTGAAGCCGCGCGTTTATTGCGCATGCGAAGAACGACGCTCGTCGAGAAGCTGCGCAAATATCGTTTGAGTGCCTGACAAATTATTGACGCTGGCCTTTTCGGTCGTGTCATTTTCCACGTAACTAGTTGATGAGCAGGGAAAATGCTGCCGAGGCACGGATGTTGCTTTGTTACTAGATATGGCAGCCACCAACCCAGAGTTGATCGATAACCGTCGCTCCGAACTTCAGGCAGCATTCCTGGCCTTTGGATCGGTGTCGGAACAATTGTCCGGCGCATTCGAATCGTTGCGCGGCCAAGTCGCGCAGCTGCGTACTGAATTGGGTGAAGCCCATGCGGGCCGCGATCATCTCGCCGCACGGCTGTCCGCCTTGGTCAAAGGCCTGCCCGGGGGCGTTCTCGTGCTCGACAGCCGCGGCGAAATCCAAGAGAGCAATCCGGCGGCCAGTGAATTGCTCGGCGAACCGCTGGTTGGATTGCAGTTCGGCGTGGTGCGGGCGCGTGCCGCGGTTGAGTTTGGCGGCATCGGTGAACACACGGAATTACGCAGCGGCAAGTTCGTCAATATTTCGCAGCGTCAATTGCAGAACGGCGGCGAAGTGGTGTTGTTGACCGACGTCACAGAATCACACCTCATGCAGGTGTTTCTCACCCGCCAACAACGGCTGGTCACGCTGGGCGAGCTGGCCGCCGGATTGGCGCATCAGATCCGCACGCCGTTGGCCGCGGCCCTGTTGTACGCCTCGCAGATGGCATTGCCTGACCGTAATGCCGCGGATCAGGCGCGCTGCGCTGAGCGAACCGTGAACAGCCTGAAGCAACTCGACAAGCTGGTGAACGACATGCTGGCCTTTACGCATGGCGGGGCGGCACGCGAGGCGGTCAGCGTCAGTGCCTTACTTGAACAAGTGGCCCAGTGGCTGCGCCCGGCGCTGCGTCAGGGCGTGCGGCTGACCATTACCACGCAGGCGCCCAACCTCACGTTGCGCGCCAACGCCCCCTCGTTGGTGTCCGCCGTGCTGAATCTCGCCACCAACGCGCTGCAGGCCTCGAGCGGTGATTTGAACCTTGAATTGCTGGCGCGGCGCACTGCGCCGGGCCGGGCGCAAATCGTAGTAAGCGACAGTGGACCCGGTGTCCCAGCCGCCATCCGCGACCGAATCTTTGAACCGTTTTTCACCACCCGCGCGCGCGGCAATGGCATCGGCCTTGCCATTGTCAAATCCGTCATCGAAGCGCACGGCGGCACCATTTCTTTGGCGGACTCGAATCGCGGAGCCACCTTCGTGATCGATCTGCCGGCTGAGGAGAGCGCATGAGCAACTTGAATGATTCCGTTCTTATCGTGGAAGACGACGCAGCGCTGCGCGAGGCCTTGGTCGACACGCTGCGCGCGGCGGGCTTGATGGCTCGCGCGGCCGAGGATGCGCAGTCGGCGTTACAGATGCTGGCCAGTGAAGAGATCGCGCTGGTGATTTCCGATGTACAGATGCCGGGATCCAATGGCTACGAACTGCTGGCGTCGATCAAGCGGCTGCGGCCCTATTTGCCGGTGGTTTTGATGACGGCCTACGGCACCGTGGCACAGGCGGTGGCGGCCATGCGTGAAGGCGCCACTGACTACATCGTCAAGCCCTTCGATGCGCAGGCCTTGATCGACATGGCGCGGCGCCAGCTGGCGGCGCGCGTCATGCCGAACGAATTGGTGGCCGCGGATCCTGAATCGAAGCGCGTGGTGGCGCTGGCGCGCAAGATCGCGGAAAACGACGCCACCGTCCTCATCACCGGCGAGAGCGGCACGGGCAAGGAAGTCTATGCGCGCTTCATTCGCGATAACTCCTCGCGCGCCAATGCGCCGTACGTGGCCATCAACTGCGCCGCCATCCCCGAAAACATGCTCGAAGCCAGCTTATTCGGCTACGAGAAGGGCGCCTTCACCGGCGCGCAAACCGCGCATGCCGGAAAATTCGAGCAGGCGCAGGGCGGCACCTTGTTGCTGGACGAGATCTCCGAAATGGATCTCGGGCTGCAGGCAAAAATACTGCGCGTCTTGCAGGAGCGTGAGGTCGAGCGGCTCGGCAGTCACCGCACCATCAGCCTGGATGTACGCGTGATCGCGACCTCTAACCGGGATCTGCCGGAAGAAGCGCGTGCCGGCCGGTTTCGCGCCGATTTGTTCTACCGTCTCAATGTGATGTCGCTGCGCCTGCCGGCCTTGCGCGAGCGGCGCGGCGACATTCTGCCCCTGGCGAAACGTGCCATGCATGCCTGCGCGCGCGCCGGACAAGCGGCGTTGAGCCTGTCGAGCGATGCGGAGCAAAAACTGCTGCAGCATGACTGGCCCGGCAATGCGCGCGAATTGACCAACATCGTGCAGCGGGCTGCGTGGCTGGCCAGCGGCGGCATCATCGATGCCGCGGATTTAGACACCGGTGTGACCACCGCGGCGCCTGCAGCGAATGTTGCGCCGGCAGAAGCGGCGGCTGTATCTGCGGCGGGCGCATCCACCGCGCCCGCACCAGAGGCCGGACTCGGGCGCGACCTGAAGGATCGCGAGCGCGAATTGATTTTAGCGACGCTGCGGGTCACCGGCGGCAGCCGCAAGCTGACCGCGGAACGCTTAGGCATCAGCCCGCGCACGCTGCGGCACAAATTGCAGCAGCTGAAGGCCTCGGGCGTCAGTGTGCCGCGTACCTACGAATCCCAACTGGCGAGCGCCTGATATGAGCAATATGCAGATCACGCAAGTGTTGGCCGAAATGCGCGCACTGCAGGCGCGCGCCTCCGGCGGAATCGCGCCGGGCGGAATCGCCGAAAACCCCGCGGCCGCAGCGCAACCTTCTGATTTCGCCAATTTGATGCGCGGTGCGGTGGACCACATCGCCACCATGCAGAACCAGGCCTCCTCGCTCGCCGATGCCTACGAGTCCGGCGATAAGAGCGTCGATCTCACCAAGGTGATGTTGGAAGTGCAGAAGGCTGGGCTCGCGTTTCGCGCCATGACCGAGGTGCGCAACAAGCTGGTGGATGCCTACACGCAAGTAATGAACATGTCGGTCTAAGCGACCGACGAGGATTGATGCATGGCTGACAACGTTCCCGCTACCGTAACCGCACCGCCGCCGCGCGGCCTGGCCGACATTCCCGGCCTCAAACAAGTCGCCCTGTTGGCAGGGGTGGCTGCTGCCGTCGCCGTGGCGATCTGGCTGGTGCTCTGGTCCCAAGGCCAGAATTACACCGTGCTGTATGGGCAGCTGTCGGAACGCGAGAGCGGGCAGGTGATGGATGCGCTGACTGCGGCGGGCGTTGAATACAAATTGAGTCCTTCCGGTGCGGTGTCGGTGCCAGAGTCCAAAGTTCAAGAAGCGCGCATTCGTCTGGCGAGCCAAGGGTTGCCGCAGAGCGACTCCATGGGCATCGAGATGATTCAAAAGGAATCGGCCTTGGGCAACAGCACGCTGATGGAAAGCGCGCGTTATCAATCGGTCCTGGAGACCGAACTGGCGCGCACCATCATCAAGGTGCAAGGCGTGCAAAGCGCGCGGGTGCATTTGGCACTGCCCAAGCCTTCGGTGTTCTTGCGCGATGCGCGCAAGGCAACGGCGTCGGTCATGTTGCAGCTCTATCCCGGCCGGCGCTTAGAGCCCGGCCAAGTCGCCGCCATCGTGCATCTGGTCGCCTCCAGCGTGCCGGAATTATCGGCAAGTGATGTGACGCTGGTCGATCAAGCCGGTTCTCTGCTCAATTCACCCGATGAGAATGCCGAGTCGGCGGCCAACACCCGCCAG
>CAZZWE010000221.1:0-4393 GCA_964657675.1 uncultured Steroidobacteraceae bacterium | reverse complement strand
CAGCGGCTCATGCACCATGACGTTGGCGGCTTCGACGGTTTCAACACGATCGCCGGACAAAAAACTCAACAACGCCATGTCGCTGTGCCACTCGATGGCGAGATTGCTCAGGGCTTCGGTTCCAAATGCACGCGCCGGATTTTGCTGCGCAGCGCCCCGCGCCCCTTGCACGATCAATTCAATTCGTTGCGGCGTGTTGCGCGTCAAGCGCCATACGTGCTTGCCGAGATCGTGAGCTGAAAACTCACCTTCAAAATGGGATCGCATCTTTGGAATCATTGCCTCATCCTACTACGATGGAATTATTGCCGGGTCAAACCTGGAGCTCAGGCGGCCGCCCGAGGCTCGACTATCTAGCCGTCGGTCGGCTGGCATTCCCATTTATGGTCAATAGTGCGGTACAGGCCGTGCTCAACGCCACCGATACCTGGTTCATCGGCCGTGTATCGCCGGGTGCCACGGCGGCCATCGGCGCCGTGTATTGGCCCATTCTGGTGTTCGTATTTTTGTTGGGCGGCGTTGGCCTGGCGGTACAAACGCTGGTGGCGCAAGCCTTCGGCGGGCACCGTTATGCGCGCGCCTCGCAAGCCACCTGGACTGCGTTGTGGGCCTCGCTGTGCACGGTGCCGCTGTTTACGCTGCTGGCTTTGTGCGGGGCTTGGGTGTTCGCGCCCTTCGGCATTGCGCCGGACACTTTGCACTTGGCGCTGGAATATTGGTTCCCGCGCATGCTCGGTGGTCCGTTGGCCGTGGCCATGTGGGCCACGCTCGGATTCTTCAACGGCATCGGACGTCCGGTGATCACGCTGCGGGTGGTGTGCCTGGTGGCCGTGAGCAATGCTGTGTTCAACCAGCTGTTCATGTTCAATTTCGGACTCGGTGTGGCAGGTTCCGCGTGGGCCACGGATGCCGCGCAATTGGCCGGCGTCATTCTCGCGCTGGCGTGGTTTTTGGGGCCCAGTACTCGTGCACGTTATCGATCGCATCTGACCTATCGGCCGCACGGCCAAGCGCTCTGGCGGCAAATCAAATTGGGGTTTCCCATGGGCGTGCTGACGGCCGCAGATATCCTGGGCTTCGCGTTGTTTCAACTGATGCAGGTGAGGCTCGGAACGGTGGACGGCGCGTCGAGTCAAATCGTGATGATGTTGACGTCGTTTTGCTACATGCCTGCGGTCGGCATCGCCATGGCGGGCACTACGCTGGTGGGCCAGGCGATTGGCGCGCATCGCCGGGACTGGGCATTCAAAGTGGGTAACGGGATAATATTGATCGCCGTGGTGTACATGGGCGCCATCGGTGTGTTGTTGGCAATCGCGGGTCCGTGGGTGTTGCCACTGTTCGCCAATCCGGCAGATCCGGAAACACCGCTGGTCGTCACGCGGGGCGCGACATTATTGTGGATCGCCGCAGGGTATCAATTGTTCGATGGTCTCAATATCAGCAGCGGTGCTGCGCTGCGCGGAGCGGCCGATGTGCGGCTGCCGGCGCTGATGGTCTTGGCGCTGTCCTGGCTCCTGTTCGTGCCTTTGGCGCACAGCCTGTCGTTTGCACCAGGTCAGGGGTGGGTGCATTGGCTGCCACAATACGGGCGCGGTGCGGTCGGCGGCTGGATAGCCGCCTTGGTCTATATTTTCTTTTTGGGTGTCATGCTTTATCTACGCTGGTATTCGCGCGCCTGGCAGCGCATCGTCGTCATGAACAAGCCATGAAGCGCGCCGCTTTCCTTTCATGCGCGACATTCCTGTTGTCAGTCGGACCGCTGGGCGCAGGCGCCGCGATACCCGCCACCGTCGCAGCGGTGCCGCCGGCGGTCACACAAGTCATGACGGCCGAACATCTGCCGCCGAGCTCCGTCAGCTTCGTGATAATGGATCCCAACACGGGCCGCGTCTTGTTGAGCCAACTCCCTGACGTCCCGCGCAGCCCGGCATCTACCGTCAAGACCCTCACCACCTTCGCCGCCCTGGACATGTTGGGGCCGACCTACACCTGGCATACCCGTGCATTGACCCGCGGCACCATCACCGATGGCGTGCTCGAGGGCGATCTGATCCTGCAGGGCGGCGGCGATCCCTACATCACGCTGGAGCGCTGGTGGAGTTTCGTGCAAGCGCTGCGCGCCAAAGGATTGAAATCGATCCGCGGGGATATCGTGATCGACAACACGGCGTTTTCGCTGCCCGCCGAAGATCCCGGGGCATTCGATGGCAGACCAAATCGTTCGTACAACGTGTTGCCCGATGCATTGATGGTGAATTTCCAATCGGTTGAATTCCGCGTCGCCGCCAATCCCGACACGCATCGCGTGGATGTTTTGGCGACGCCGGCGCCCGCCAATCTCATCATTGAAAATCACATTCGCTTCGTCGAAGGCCGCTGCGGCGGCGGCGCGGGCCGGGTCGACTTTCAAGTGGCCTCCGACACCTGGGATCGCGTCGTGTTCAACGGTGCATTGTCGGCGCGCTGTACCGAGCAGAGTTTCGCCCGCGTACTGCTGCGCCCCACGACCTATGCCTTTGGTACGTTCGTGCAACTGTGGCGTCAATCCGGCGGTGAATTCACCGGCAAGCTGCGCACCGAGGCCGCGCCTGCCGATGCCAAGCTGCTGCTGACCTATGACTCGTTGTCGTTGGGCGAGATCATCCGGCTCACCAATAAGTTCAGCAGCAACCTCATGGCACGGCATCTGTTGTTGACCGTCGGCAAAGAACGATTCGGTGACCCCGCTACGCTGCAAAAGGGCGCCGCCACCATTGCCGAATGGGGTCGGGAACGCGGCTTGGATTTTCAGGGCATCGACATCGACAACGGTTCAGGGCTGTCGCGCGCCACCCATGTGACAGTGTTGCAAATGGCAAAGGCCCTGAGCGCTGCTTATCGCAGCCATTTCGCGCCGGAGTTCATGGCCTCCCTGCCCTTGGCAGGCCTCGATGGCACGCTGCGCTCGCGTATGAAAAATAGTCCTGCAGGTTCGGTACGCCTGAAGACCGGGCACCTCGATGGTGTCAGTGGCGTGGCAGGCTACGTCACCACGGCCAGCGGCAAGACCTTTGTGCTCGCATCATTGGTCAACAATGCACGGGCCGATTTCGGCGCAGCCGAGCCGTTGCATGCCGCGCTGGTGACCTGGATGTTGGACAACCTCTAGCGACCAACCCCTGTGCCCTAACCCGCAATAAACAACGGTGTTTAGCGGTCCCCTCGTCATGCACAAGATAATCGAGGGCGTAGGGCGGCTCGCGTGGCCCTACTTGGAATTGGCGATCCGCCTATGGATCGCAAAGCTATTTCTATCCTTCGGCATGCAACAACTGATTGCAGCAGCCGATTGGAGCGCCGCACTGTATTTCATGTGCGCCACGTTGTTGGCGCTGGGGTTGATGGCGCGTTACGCGGCACTGCCGCTGTTGGTGATTGCGACCTTCTCGCAACTGCGCTCCGACGCCTTCGATACACAGCTCTTTTGGATCGCGTTGTTCATCGGTTACTTCGTACAAGGTGCGGGTCCCATTTCACTCGATCAGTTGCTGCGTCGAGGCCTTGAGGACAGTGCGATCCCGCTCATTCCCTCCGTGATCCGAATGTCCCGTTGGCTAAGATCGTCCGTCACGCCGTGGTACCTCATGGTCCTGCGAGTTTGGCTGGGGGCGGCACTGCTGGTCGCCACCTTCAAGGATGCGAACTGGGTGGCAATCACCCATGCGGAACGTTGGCTGCCGTTGGACGTGGCTATGCGGGTGCCCACGATCGGCGCTTTATTGGGCGGCGCGGCGTTTATGTTGGGCGCCGGCACCCGGCCAGTGGCCTTGCTGTTGCTGCTAGGGCTGGTCGGATTCTCGATGGTGGATCCTCGGCTGAGTGATTCAATTTATTTGTTGATGCTCCTTGCCATACTCGCCACTCACGGCGGCGGTAAGCTCGCGATCGACCCTGTGTTGAGGCGTTGGCTCAGCCGTGTGTTTGCGACACGGAATCTCGGAGCTTCGCAACACTGGCCCCGAGTCGTCATCGTCGGCGCGGGTTTCGGGGGTCTGCGTTGCGCGCAAGCGCTCAAAGACGCAGCGGTGACCGTCACCCTGATTGACCGCAACAACTTTCATCTTTTTCAGCCGCTGCTCTATCAGGTGGCCACGGCGGCGTTGTCACCCGGCGACATCGCCGTGCCGACCCGGCAAATCTTCCGCAGCGCCGCGGCAACGAATCTTTTACTGAGCACGGTCACGGGAATCGACACGCAGCAGAACCTGGTCCTCACTGAACGCAGTGAGATTCCGTATGACTACTTGGTGCTGGCCACCGGGGCCACTCACAGTTATTTCGGCAAAGACGAATGGGCAGGCCATGCGCCAGGTTTGAAGAATGTCGAAGACGCACTGGAGATTCGCCGGCG
>CAZZWE010000220.1:0-4468 GCA_964657675.1 uncultured Steroidobacteraceae bacterium | reverse complement strand
TGGCCTCATTAAGAGGCCGCGAGGCGGAGGAGTTTCTCCAGGAGTCTGGCGCCCGTTATTGGCTGGATACCTGAGCGCGGACGATTGGGCCGCGTCATGCTTTGGCCGACACGTTGTTTTGAGATTTGAGCATGGCGCGACCCGTACCGCCCGCTCATCATACTTTGATCTGCAAAGTAGCGAACACAACGGAACGGTCAATGAACGACTTTAAAAGTATTTTTTCGCGGCGCGAGGCGGTTGGATTCGTAGGGCTTGGGATCGCGTCAGCCGCTTCGGGTGTGGCATTGGCACAGACGGGTGGACCTGCGGCAGGCCAATCTGTCGCAGGCGTCGCCAAGGATGATCCGCGAACGAAATATCCCAAGCCGCCATTTCGCGAACAGACGCAGTCTTGGCCAGGCATCGCCGGCAAGATGGATCCCAAGCCCGACCACGGCGAGTCCAGTTATCGGGGTTCGGGACGACTCGCCGGCCGCAAGGCGTTGATTACCGGCGGTGATTCAGGCATGGGCCGCGCGGCCGCAATTGCCTATGCGCGCGAGGGGGCCGACGTGGCGATCAATTACCTGCCCGCCGAGGAATCTGACGCTAGAGAAGTCATGCAGTTCATCAAGGACGCGGGCAGACGGGGTTTTGCCATTCCTGGCGATTTGCGCGATCGGGCATTCTGCCAACAACTGGTCACTGAAGCGGTGCAAAAACTCGGCGGTTTGGACATCGTCGTGTCCAACGCGGGGCGACAGCAAGCCAGAGTGTCGATCCTCGATGTCAGTGACGAGGATTTCGATGCCACCATGAAAACCAATATCTATGCGCCGTTCTACATTATCAAAGCAGCCTTGCCGCATTTGAGTGAGGGCGCTTGCATCATCGGTACGACTTCAGAGCAGGCCTACGATCCCTCTCCGGAGCTGTATGACTATGCTCAAACCAAAGCGGCCACGATGAACTACGTGAAGTCATTGGCAAAACAATTGGGAGGTCGAGGCATCCGCGTCAACGGCGTCGCACCGGGCCCAATTTGGACGCCCTTGCAAATCAGCGGCGGGGCCTCCGTTCAAAAGTATCAACAATTCGGCAACACCACCGTGTTGGGCCGACCGGGTCAGCCGGCGGAATTGGCTTCTATCTATGTCCAGCTCGCGGCGAAAGATGGAAGCTTCACGACGGGGAATATTTACGGTGCCGGCGGCGGACAGGGGCAACCGTGAGCAAAGTGCCTAGCGGCGGCCGCCTTCGACGATGCTCAGATCGTTCACCACGCGCTTCCCTTCGGCGGCATGCGTGGCAATTCGCACGGCATCGCGAAGGTCCCAATCGCTAAATACGAATCCCTGCAACACAACGCTGCCTTTCTCCATGCGAACGTTGACGTGACCGTCATAAAAATAGGGCGCATCCTGCAGCGAGAGCACAACCTTCTGGCGGATGGCTTCATCGTCTGACGACAGATGCACGGGGGCGGAGGCGGCGATGACCGACTTGCCGGTCAAGTCCGCCAGCAGAAGGAATACCGACAAAACCACGATGCGCGCGGGCGTTGCCAGGGTGCTCATAAAACCTCCGCTAAAAGTCCAAGCTTGCCGCAACCGCGGGTGAGCGCTGCCGGTGGAAGGACGCTGCATGACGTCGGTGGTTTCCGACCGCGTCGCAGCAAGTGAAAACTGGTGCCGTGAGCACAGCGGCGAACCATCAGTTTGGGTAGCGGCGCCCGCTCACCGTTTAAAATCGGGCCCGCCGTCAACCAAAATCTGCAATATCCGATAGCAGTTTCATATGGCGCGGCCGTGCTTCGAGGCGCAGACTACATCTTCGCTGGCTGTCTAGGATCGGGGCATGGCGTCAGTCATCAGTCGAAACAACGTTCGTATACGCGGTCGGGGTGACCGCGCCATGGTATTTGCCCACGGGTTGGGTTGCGATCAGGATATCTGGCGCTTCGTCGCGCCCTCATTCGAACGCGATTACGTCACAGTGCTATTCGATCACGTCGGTGCGGGAGGCTCGCAGCTCTCGGCTTACTCCTCTGAGAAATATTCCACGTTGCAGGCCTATGCGGACGATGTCGTAGAGCTCGGTCAGGAGTTGGATCTGAAGAATGCGGTGTTCGTCGGCCATTCGGCTGGGGCCACAATCGGTGCGTTGGCGGCCATCCAGGCGGAGGACATGTTCAAAGAATTGGTGATGATCGCGCCCTCGCCGCGCTACATCAACGATGACGCCTACACCGGCGGATTCAGCGAATTGCAAGTCGAGGATATGCTGGCATCTCTCGGCAGCGATTACTACCAATGGATGGCGCGCATGGCCCCGCTGTTCCTGGGGAATTCTGTCCGACCCGAACTCAGCGATGAACTGCTGGAGAGTTTTCGCCGTGCCGATGCGAGCATTGCTCGGGATTTCGCGCGTGCAAAATTTCGTTCCGACATTCGCGAAGCGTTACCATTGGTGAAAACGCGGACACTGATCATGCAGGGCGACGTCGACTGGATGGCGCCGACCTCGGTGGGCCATTACATGCATCGGAACATGACCGACAGCGAATTCGTCATGATGAATGCGCAGGGCCACTTCCCGCAATTGAGCGCGCCCACCCATGCTGTGGCCGCCATCAGTGAATTCCTTGGCCGATCGAGTTATCAGACTGAACAACGCAAACGAGGTCTGAAGAGTTTGGTGGTGTCGCGACCTGCGCCATTTTATGGTCCCGAGCGGGAAGACCTGCACGAATCATTGCTGAGCCGCCTTGGCGAGTTGCAGTTGCAGTTGGGGCGCTACGATATGTATGCGCTATCCCTACAAAGCATGCTCGAGAAAAGGAGCGCGCTTGCCCACGACGAGCGACTGACGTTGCGCAGCCGAGGCGCGGAAATCATTCGCTTGATGGCCGATATGCCGGCGGAAACTCGCGCCCACTTCATCGTTACGGATCTCGAGCTCCACAAGCTGCTGGCGCGCCATGAAATTTCCGCAACCCACGGCGCCATCATGTCGGCATTGACCACCGCCAGCGGACGTCAGTGGGCGAGCCCCTCGCGACAGTCGCGCGATTGGTTCGATGAGGCGAATTGCGGGGTACAGGACCTGCGCAGCGCGCTGGAAACCGTCGAGCGGGATGTTCTAAAACTCGTTTCGCTGCGTCTTCGGGTATCAAATTGCGCCTTGGCCGTGGGGCGCGAACTCACGAAACGCAAATAGCGCGCTGCGTCAGCCCTGGGCTGCGACTTGCGTCCTGATGCGATCGCCCTAGGGTGCCGATAGTCCTACAGGACAATCAAAACGGGCGTGAGCCATGGTATTTGCTCGATGACGCCTGCGTCACGCGCATTGGGACGACGCCTCCGCGTCGGGTACTTGACGGTGCTGGTCATCGTCGCGGGCGGTTTTGCCGCTGCCGGCTGGCAGATCACCCGCGTGTTGGCCATGAACAGCCAGCACCAACGCATCCTTGGCATCGCCAGCCGTCAAAGCGCCTTGAGCCTGCGGGCCGCGGATTATTCGAATAGCCTATATTTAAAACCGCTGGACCGAACCCTCGACGCTTACGAAAAAACCATCAAACAATGGTTCGACGACGAAAAGACGCTGACACTCTTTCTCGATTCGGTATGCGGAGTCGGCGATCCTTTGTGCGAGCGTTTTGAGCAATTGAAAGTCATGCATTTCAGGATGGAGCGCTGGCTTCACAGTTCCGTCGGGTGGCGCACCGCCGCTGAGCGCGATATCAACGGCCGGAAGCGCGATGCCGCCATGGATGAGTACAGCGAAGCGATTGATGCATGGACCGAGCAACTTGCCGCGCGGCTGTCTCGCGTCTCCATCGATCAGCAGCGCACGCTCTATGTCTGGTCGCTGCTGATGTCCCTGTGCGCGGGTGTGGTCATCATCTTGGTGTTGGAACCGAGGATCCGCCAGCTGCAGACGGAGCGCTCCATTATTGATCGCTGGACCAGTGAGCGAGAGAAGCTCGCAAACGTGGCGGAGCGCACCCATCACTTGGTGTTTTTGTTGGATCCCTACGGGCGTATCGAGTGGGCCAACGAGGCATTTTTGCGCACGGTCAATCGCAGCTTGAGCCAGGCCGAGGGCGCGGCGCTGCTGGATTTGCTGCCGGAGCTCAATATCGATGCCGAAACCCGCGCGCTTTTGCCGTTGAGCATCATCTCCGGCGAGGCGTTTCAATTCGATGTTAAGTACCGCAACGCCGACGGCGAAGAGCGCTGGGGGGCCGTGGACTGCCGGCCCATTGTGGTTGATGGCCGCTTATCGTCGTTTTTTGCCATTGAGTCCGACATCACCGAACGTAAGCACAGTGAACAGGTGATCGCGCAGCAGCGCGCCATGCTGGCCGCGACCGCGGATCTGGCCGGGGTCGGCGGTTGGCAACGCGATTTCAACGGGTCCAGCACCTGGACCGATACCTTGGAGCCGACGCGCCGCCCATGGGCAGTGCGGAGTTCAGTGG
>CAZZWE010000219.1:0-4559 GCA_964657675.1 uncultured Steroidobacteraceae bacterium | reverse complement strand
CCAGGCGCCATGGGCGACCAAAGCTATCGCTAATAATGAGCCCAGGTTTGACTCCCAATGCCAAACCCAAAGCCTCTCGAAGACGCATTGCCGAGGCATGCGGATCGACGGGCAAAAGCAGCGCGCGCTCGCCATTTGGCCCGTGTGAGACATTAGATTGATCCACCCCCGCTTGTGCCATGACGAAGCCGAGCCGATGGCGAACGATCAGCACATCCCGTACTGCGCGCAATACCTCGCTGGTTTCGCCGAGAATGATTTGCACGAGGCGCGGATCCTTGCGAGTCACCGCGGCAAGCTCAACAGCCCGGGGCGATGGACTCACCGAGCAAAGGTCGACATACCTAGACTCGGCTTTCGATACGATTTTTTGGGCAACGACAACGATATCGCTGTCTGTGAGCACGGGAGTCATAGCGCGCAACGTGGGCGCCAACACTTGCGCCAGATCGATTCCAGGCTCGATTTCCGCAATCCCCTGAACGGCGAAGATCGACACGCTGCGAGTGCTGCCTTCCATCAGCGCTTCATGCTCCGTCGCGATTCGTTACACGACACATGAGCGGCGAGCGAGAAACCCATGGACCGACTTTGTTGGTGCAGACCTTCATTTTTGCAGAGAACCATTTGCTACTCATGCAAAGGGGCGTGCCACCCTACCACGGCAAGTGGGCCCCGCCTGGAGGTTTCGTCGAACCGTATGAATCGGCCGAGGCCGCGGCGCTGCGCGAGACTCGAGAAGAGGTAGGATTGGAACTGGATATTGAGGGGCTGCTGCCGTTGGCTACCGCCAGCGTATCCAGTATCAACCAGGTATACATCATGTACATTGCGAAACTCCAAAAAATGCTGCCCTTGTCACCCATGATGCCCGAGGCCCTCGACGCCCGGTGGTTCCCCGAACAAGATTTTCCGCTGGCCGAGGCCTGGGAACCTTTCGCGCGATTCAATATGACCGAGTTATTCGAGCGAGTCCGCGCGGGTCGTTTCGAGTATTACCAGCGAACCGACGAATGGCATCGCGTCATATCCGAACGAGAGCAGGTGCGCTACATACGGAAATAGCATCAGCGCTCAAGAAGGCAGCATGCAACGCACGCATCCGCGCAAACTCCACCACCTGCTGCGCTAGAATCGCCAACTGCTTCGATACTGACTCGTCGGCCGCCGAACCATCGGGCCGAAATGGAGCGCCGATTGTATTGATCGCGGCGCCAAGCGGAGTGGGCCAGCCCCGTAGCGCATGCACAATGGTGCGGATTGCCTGCAAGGTCGAACTGGCTGCCTGCCAACCGGCGGCGCAGGCAATCATACCGATGGCTCTGCCTTCGAAATAAGGCAATCGGTCACCGCGCATGTCCTCAACATAATCGAGCGCGTTCTTGATAAGGCCGGACACGGACCCGTGATAGCCGGGTGAAGCAATGACGATGCCATCCGCCCGCCGCAAGGCATCGATCAGAGCCGCTGCCTTATCGCATCTCAACGACTCGCCCGGCGAATACATGGGCAGATCGATGTCGCTGCCGGTCAGCAACTCGATCTCCGCACCGGCGAGCCTAGCCTGCTCCAGCGTGAGACGAAGCGCCTTTTCGGAACTCGATCCCTCACGCGTCGTGCCGCCGAAGCCGACAATTAGTGGCCGTTTTATTTCAGGCATAAATTTTCACCATGTCCCAGCCCAGTCGTGCCAACGGCGCTGCGCGTTCACCGAGAGTCGCGGCGTTGGTAGAACTGGCATTGCCGCTCTGCGCCCGCTTGGCGATTCCCTGCAAGATTGACGCGAGTCGAAAGAAACTGAACGCCAAATAAAAAGTAAAATCCGGCAGATGCTGCCGTCCCGTGCGGCGGCAATAGCCGGCCACATATTCCTGTTCTGAGGGAATTCCCAATGCATCAAGATCCTCGCCCTGTAGCCCTCGGAATAGCTCGGGCGGCACGTGCCAGGTCATCGCGTGATAGGCGAAATCCGCGAGTGGGTCACCCAGTGTCGCCAACTCCCAATCGAGTAATGCCAGGACCCGGGGCTCCGTGGGATGAAAGATCATATTGTCGAGACGCAGATCGCCATGAAAAATTCCTGGACGCGCGTGTTGAGGCGGGATATGCCATGACAACCAATCAGCCAGAGCGCCCATTTCTGGAATATCGCGCGTAATGGCCGCCTCATATTGCGACTTCCACAAAGCGATCTGCCGCGACATGAAACCTTCAGGGCGCCCGAATTTCTCCAGCCCAATGCCCACTGGGTCGAGCGCATGCAGCGCAGCCACCGTCCTGTTCATCGCATCAAAAATGCCACGCCTCTCGGCGCGACTCAGTTCGGGGAGCCGTGGATCCCAGAAAATCCTGCCCTCGACTCTATCCATGACATAGAACGCAACGCCAATCACCTCGATGTCCTCGCATAACGCGCGCACACGCGGCACGGGGACTTCAGTGTCGCGCAGCGCGCGCAGCACGGTGTACTCGCGCTCGATCATGTGTGCCTTCGGTAGCAGCTGGCCGAATGGCTTACGCCGCAGCACCAGTTCGGCACCGCCCCAATCGAAGCGATAGGTTGGATTGGATTGGCCGCCGGAAAATTTCTGCAACTGCGGTACGCCCGCGCCCTCCACGCCTTGCCGGTTGAGCCACGCGCCAAGTCGCAGCAACGCAGCGGAATCAATTTCCTTCGCGCTGTCTTCGTTCGCCATTACACTCTTCAATTGCTTCAAGCGGAGAATGCTTCATGAAAGAGAATACCACCGCGGTGATCGGCGCCGGTCTGATGGGCGGCGAAATTGCGCTGATGCAAGCGCACGCCGGCATGGACGTGCTGCTGATCGACGTTGACCAAGCCAAGCTCGACGTGGCGCTCGCAAGGTTGCGCACACTCATGGACAAAGGCGTCGTGCGCGGCTTTTTCCCGGCAGACAGCGTGGCTTCAACGCTCGCGAGGATCTTGCCCCAAACCGGCTACGAGGCGATCGGCGAAGCGTCATACGTGACCGAGGCCGTTTTCGAATCTGCCGATGTGAAGCGCGGTGTCTTGGAATCGCTCAACAGCACCTGCGCTGCGGGTTGCGTGATTGCCACCAATACCTCGACCATACCCATTTCGACCCTTGCATCGTTCCTGCCCGCTGAACGGCGCCCGCTGTTCATCGGCACGCATTATTTTTCGCCGGTATCGCGCATGAAGTTGGTGGAAGTGATTCGCTCCTTCGACACTGCCGATGCATGCTTTGATCGTGCCTGGAAAATATGTACTGCCATGGGCAAGACGCCGGTGCGCGTCAAGGACGTCGCCGGATTCGCCGTCAATCGCATGCTGCATGCTTTCATCATCGAAGCAATTCGCCTGGTCGAGGAGGAAGTCATGAGCCCCGAGGACATTGATACCGCCTGCCGCCTCGCCTTGGGGCACCCCACGGGGCCGTTTGAACTGATGGATGCAGTCACTTCCTCTCTGAGTCTTCAAGCGCAGGAGATCATGCAGGAAGCCTACGGCGAGCGGTTCAGGCCGCGGCCTTTGCTCAAACAGCGCGTTCGCGCAGGTCTGGTGGGCGGCCGTGGCCGGCCTGGATGGAGACACTGAGAGCTACGCGTTCACAGCCGCAAACGCTTCGGCAAAGTGCGCTTGCATCGCGTTCCATGAGCGCTTGTCGGCCAGCGGGTGGTGGCCCATTGCTGGGTTATTACTCGCGAACGGATTCGCAAAGCTGTGCTTGGCGCCGCTGTATATGATGGTTTGGCAATCGGCTTTTGCGCTGCGCATTTCCTGGACGAATGCTTCGACGTCGCTTGCGGGAACCAACGGATCTTCCGCTCCGGTACATACCAGCAACCGGGTATTCAAGGCACCGACTTGCGCCGGCATCGACGTGGTGAGGATGCCGTGGAAGCTGACCATCGCCGCGCACTTCGCGCCCGCGCGCGCCATCTCGACCACGGTCATTCCGCCGAAACAGTAGCCAATGGCAGCCAGTCTCGCGTTGTCGACATCGGATTGGCGCGCCAGCGCATCGAGGCCCGCCATCGCCCGGGCGCGCAGCAACATCGGATCCGCCTTGAAATGATCCAATTGGATCTTGGCCTCATCCATGGTTTTTGGTTTGATGCCGCTGCCATAGATGTCGATCGCCAACGCGACATAGCCAAGCTCGGCCAACATACGACCGCGCAGTTTGACCAAATCGCCCAAGCCCCATGCATCGTGGACAATGACGACGCCTGGCCGCCGGCCGATCTGGCTGTTGTCTTTGGTCAGGATGCCCGAGAACTCTGCATCGCCGCAGCGATACTGCAGAGGACGCTCGGTGATTGCGTCATTCGCCATTCCATCTCCCCAGCAAAACGACTTTTTTTAGTTGACTAATGCGCTGCCGGCCCATCGCTCTAGCAACGCCGGCGCCGCATCCACCAGAGTCGCCTGATCGACGAACACGTGCTGGGTTGCCACGTAGATATCTCGGGTACAGCGACCCAAAGCGGTCGGATTTCTAATGGCATCGGACCCTCCCCAGGTATGGCAAAACGTCACCACAGCCGCGCCCACGTTGTGAACCCAGGTTGTT
>CAZZWE010000218.1:0-4620 GCA_964657675.1 uncultured Steroidobacteraceae bacterium | reverse complement strand
CCGTTGCCGAGCGCGAGAAGGCCAGTCTCGCGCGCGAGTTACATGACGAATTGGGCGGCCTGCTGGTGGGGGCGCGCATGGATATATCGTGGGCAGAACAGCATCTGGCCAAAAACGATCCCGACATGAAGCAACGCTTGGGTCGCGTGCAGCAAAATCTTTCTGCCGGCGTGGATCTGAAGCGCCGCATCATTGAAGAGTTGCGTCCCACCCTGCTTGACAACGTCGGCCTGTCAGCCGCGTTGCGTTGGCTGTTGAAGGAAACCTGCGGCGCGGCAGGGCTTAAGTGCATCGAGTCTTACCCGGACGAGGAACCACGCTTCAAGCCCGAGGCGGCGATTGCGTTGTTTCGCATCGCGCAGGACGCTTTCAGCAACATTCTCAAGCACTCACAAGCCACTAGCGTCGATGTCAGCCTGGATTTGGATTCGGACAACGTCATGATGCGCATTGCCGATGACGGTAAGGGAATCCCGGCAGGCCACTTCACCGCAGCCGCTTCTCACGGACTGGCTTCCATGCGGCACCGCGTGCGCGGGCTTCACGGACAATTGGATCTGCGCAGTCCCGCCACTGGAGGTACCGTCTTGGTGGTGCAAATTCCCGCAGAAAATTCCGTGCTCGCATTGAACGAAGCGGAATCAACGTAAAGCAACGCGTATTTTCGGCAACTGCTGCAGGTCGGCGCAAAAACACGGTCAATAATCAGCCGAATCAAAAG
The DNA here is from genome assembly GCA_964657675.1 of uncultured Steroidobacteraceae bacterium. Taxonomy (GTDB): domain Bacteria; phylum Pseudomonadota; class Gammaproteobacteria; order Steroidobacterales; family Steroidobacteraceae; genus Bog-1198. Next base: position 3,899 of record CAZZWE010000218.1, on the reverse strand, counting down.
AACAGGATTTCTAACAACTCATACGGCTAGAATCCGGAAAACCGACTGATTAATGCGTCAAAGGAAGGCACTGCATGTTAATCGGATTTTCGCTGCAAAATTTCCGCTCATTTCTCAATGAGCAGACATTCACCTACAGCACCTCAGCGGACCGCACCCACGAGTCCACCCACTGCGTTAGCACCGGCATGAAGGCGGTGCCGCGGTTGTCGAAGTCCGCCATCATTTTCGGCCCGAACGGCAGCGGTAAAACCAACTTCATCGTTGCGCTCGAGACGCTGCGCGATTTGGTACTGCATTCCACCGCCTACTCGGACGTGCAATACGGCGAGCACCATACGCCGTTCCAATTCGGACCGTCCGCGCATTTACCGACCAAGTTCGAGATCGATGTCATCCTGCAGGGCGTGCGCTACCGCTACAGCCTCACCTACGATGCGCACCAGATCTGGTCGGAACGGCTGCTGGTATACAAAACGGGGAAATCGCAACGCTGGTTCGAGCGCAATTTCGATGCGACCACGCGCACCGAGGAATGGACACCGTTCTCACCCAACTTCAACGGGCCTCGCGAGATGTGGCGCAAGGCAACGCGCTCGCGGGCGCTGTTCCTCACCACCGCTGCGCAGTTGAACTCCGAGCAGTTGAAGCCCCTGTTTCATTGGTTCGAGCATTGCCTGGAAATCGTTTTCCCCTCCGATACCGCCGACATGACCCGCATGGCAACGCGCATCCAAGATCCGGCCTTCAAAAGCCGCGTGTTGCGCATGCTGCGTTCCGTTGACATCAAAGTGGACGATGTGCGAATCGCGGATCAGGATTTGACGCCGCAGGAACTGGGACCCGCGCGCATCTCGGCGGCCGGGCATCTGGCGCACGGCACCGGACGGACCCAGGTTGAATTCATGTACGCACGGCAAGGCTGGCCACCGGTGTGGCTGGAGTCGGAATTCGAATCCGCCGGCACGCATCGTCTGTTCGCGTTGTTCGGGCCGCTGCTGGCGGCCATCGAGCAGGGCAAGCTATTGGTGATCGATGAATTCGACGCCAATCTGCATCCGCTGGTGGCGAGATTCTTGATTGGACACGTCAATGATCCGAGCGTGTCGAACCAGGGCGCCCAACTCTTATTGGTCAGTCACAATACGACCTTGATGGATCTGGACATGTTGCGACGGGATGAAATCTGGCTGACCGAACTTGACGAATTTTACGCCAGCAATCTGTCAACCGTATTGCGCTCCAGTCCTCGCAAGCACGAACAAATTGCCAAGGGCTACATGCGCGGACGCTACGGCGCGATTCCGGCCATCGCCGACAAAGCGGTGTCTTGAAAGTGGGCTAGAGACGTATCTGGCCGGCCGTGATGGCGGCAAACAAGGCGGCATCGAGCGCAACGTAGCGCTGCAGACGCGTGTCGTCGAAATACAAGGGATCTTTGACGATCGCCGGATCAAAGCCGCTCGACAGCAACTCCTGCTTGCGCGGTTTGAAAGTGCCGGTGGCTTCGATCGACGTCAAGATTCGCAGAAACACCGGTCGTGCGTAGGAGGGCAGGCGCTGCGCGACATCGGCGTGGAATTGCGCCAGATCAAACTCGGCGCCGACAATCAATGCCGCGGTCCCTGCCCGTCCGTCAGCACCGGGCACTTGAAGACCATACACGACGCCATCCAGCACACCGGGGCTGACCGTCAGCGCGCTCAACACCTCCGCCGTCGATACGTTCTCGCCCTTCCAGCGATAGGTCTCACCCACGCGGTCCACGAAATAATAGAACCCGCGCGCATCGCGGCGCATGAGGTCGCCCGTGCGGTACCACGCATCACCCGGCTTGAACACACCGCGCAGCACCTTGCGATCAGTGGCGTCGGCATCGGCATAGCCTTCGAATCGGCCGCCGCGCTGCGCGGCATTTTCGGGCATCAGCCCCACCGCCTCGCCCACTTCATCCACCTCGCACGGCTCGCACAGTCCTTGGGCGTTTCGCACCGGCTCGCCGCGGTCGATGTCGAAGCGCAGCAGCGCCACCGGTAAGCGGCTCGCCAAGAACGGTGGGATTCGCCCGATGGCCCCCACTTCACCTTCGCAGTTATAGAGCGAAAAATTACCCTCGGTGGACGCGTAATACTCGAGTACTCGCGGAATTTTGAAGCGCGACTGAAAAGGCACCCATACTTCCGGGCGCAGGCCATTGCCGCAGGCGATGCGCAGCGAGTGCTGCGTTTCAATCGCCTGGGGCGGACTGTTCACCAGATAGCGGCACAGCTCACCGATGTATTGAAACAGCGTGCAGCCCTCGTCGCGAACGTCGCGCCAGAAATCGGACGCCGAAAATCGCGGCCGGATCACCACCGAACCGCCGTTGACCAACGTGGCGAAGGCGGCGACCACGCCGCCCACGCTGTGATACAGCGGCAGGCAGTTGTACATGCGATCTTGAGGTTGGGTGTCCAACATTCCGGCGAACCAGTGACTCCACTGCATCAGGCGGTAATGGCTCACCCGGGCTGCTTTGGGCAAGCCCGTGGTGCCCGAGGTATAGATGTAGAGCGCGGTGGAATCCAAGGTCGGCAACGCCTGACCCACCAACTGCGGCGGCTCGCTCGATTGCAGGGCGACTTCACCGGCGAGCGAGGCCATGTCGAGCGACCCTGGCTCCATGACGCCCACCGTCACCGTGTGGGGTAGACGCATCCTGATCGCCTGCAGGCGAACCGCAAGGTCAGCACCGACGATCACGCCGCGCGGATTCACGACCGTGATCGAGTGCGCCAGCACATCGCCGGATAATTGCGAGTTGATCAGCGCGACCTCGACGCCGATGCGCGTCAACCCCAGCCAGATCGCCAGGTACTCGGCGCAATTCGTCATGAACAGCGCCACCACATCACCGCGGCGCCAACCGCACGCCAGTCCCCAGTGTGCATATTGATTGCAGCGGGCGCGCAGCTGACGATATGTCATGCTGGACTCGACAGACGCCAAGGCAGGCGCCAGATCGTATTGAACGGCCAGCTGATCGAGCAGCGCCGGCAGGGTTATTCCTTGATCGCCGATCGCCGCGGTCTTGGCGAGCGCACGCAGCCATGCGTCGCGGGCGAATTTTGAATCGGCTTTCATTTGACCACTGGGCTTGGGAATTGCGAACCTTAGCACGACTGTCTAGGGCGTTCGATATACACTGGTGCGATCTAAACCACGAATATTCACGGGCATGAAGCGGGAAACAATCGCGATTCACGGCGGGTTCGATTCGGACCCGACCACCAAGGCGGTAGCCGTTCCGATCTACCAGACGGCCGCTTATTCTTTCGACAGCGCTGAGCATGGCGCCGCGTTGTTCAACCTGGAGGTTCCCGGATACCGGTACTCCCGCATCAGTAATCCCACCAGCGATGTGCTCGAGGCGCGGGTGACGCAACTCGAGGGAGGCGTGGCCTCGCTCAGCACGGCCTCCGGGCAAACGGCGTTGTATTACGCGTCGGTCAATGCCCTTGAAATGGGCCGCAACATCGTCTCGGTCCCGCAGCTATACGGCACCACGTACACGCTGTTTGCCCACGTGCTGCCGAAGATGGGCATGCAGGTGAAGTTTGCCAAGTCCGACCGCGCCGCCGACATCGAAGCATTGATCGATGAGAACACGCGGGCCATCTTCTGCGAAACGGTGGGTAATCCGGCCGGCAATGTCTGCGACCTGGAAGCGCTGGCCAACGTCGCGCATCGTCATCACATGCCCTTGATCGTCGATAACACGGTGGCCACGCCAATCCTGCTGCGCCCGTTTGAATACGGCGCGGATGTCGTCGTTCATTCGCTCACCAAGTTCCTCGGCGGCCACGGCACCACGCTGGGCGGCGCCATTGTCGATGGTGGCACGTTTGACTGGAAGAAGC
>CAZZWE010000217.1:0-4624 GCA_964657675.1 uncultured Steroidobacteraceae bacterium | reverse complement strand
GACTCCGGCTCGGGCGCCCAAATAGTCGCGACCATGGTGGCGGCCATGAGGCAGGCAACGAACATGAAGGCCAATCGCCAGCCGAGATATCCGGCAATGGTCACCAGCACCGTGCCGGCCAGCATGGCAGCGGTGCGATAGCCAAAGGCGGAGGCAGCGGCGGCCAGCGCCCTTTCCCTGGGTGGAATGGCATCCACCCGGTAGGCATCAATCACAATATCCTGCGAGGCGGAAAGGAATGCCACCGCCAACGCGGCCGCTGCCAACAGGGGCAATTGCTCGGTGGGCGAACTCAAACCCATCAGTCCGATACACACCGTCAAAGCCGCCTGATAAATCAGAATCCAACCACGGCGCCTGCCCAGGAATGGTGGCAGGTAGCGATCGAGAAGCGGCGCCCAAAGAAACTTGATGTTATAGGGCAATGCCACCAGCGAAAAAATGCCGATGGTCTTGATGTCCAGGCCGGAGCTTGCCAGCCACGCCTGCAGCGAAAAGTTGGTCAGGTTGAACGGCAGCCCTGACGCGAAACTCATCAGCAAGACGGCGAGCAGGCGTTTGTCGTTGAGTGCCTGAAGCAGCGTGGGCTTCCCGAGCGCGGTCAACTCATGGCTCGGGATATGTGCTTATAAAAAGGATGTATCGTGACGCTGAACATTACGCGGGATAATATCAGTCCATGACTCTGGCGTATCAACGTGAATTCATCGATCTGTGCGTGCAGCTCGGCGTTCTGCGATTCGGTCAATTCACATTGAAATCGGGACGCGAATCCCCTTATTTCTTCAACGCGGGTCTATTTAACACCGGCAACGCGGTGGCTGCCGTGGGCCGTGCTTACGCGGCGGCGTTGGCGCAGTCCGATCTTAAGTACGACATGCTGTTCGGCCCGGCGTACAAAGGCATTCCCTTGGTCACGATCACCGCGGCGGCTATGGCGGAGCAGCATGGCCGAAGCCTGCCCTTTGCATTCAACCGCAAGGAGGCGAAAGACCACGGCGAAGGCGGCACCATCGTCGGCAGTCCGCTCAAAGGCCGAGTGCTGATCGTGGATGATGTGATCACCGCGGGCACTGCCATTCGCGAGTCCATTGACATCATCCAGGCAGCGGGCGCCCGCCCGGCCGGGGTGTTGTTGGCATTGGATCGCCAGGAACGCGCCGGCACCGGCACCCTGTCAGCCGTGCAGGAGGTGCGCAACCAATATCAAATCCCCGTGGTGGCGGTCGTCAACCTGGCCGATCTCATGGACCATGTGTCCGCCTCGGGCCAAACGGCGGATGTCGCCGGTTTGCGGGCTTACCGCGAGCGCTACGGGCTGCAGACTGAGGAATAGCCCCTGGAAAACCCCGGTTCATCCCCTCACAATGTCGGCCGTTTCGTCTCGAGGATACGCTCTTGAAGAACGTCGCTTGGATGACCTGCACGATATTGCTGCTCAGTTCAGTGGCTCTGGCCGACAAAGGACGCGCGCTCTATAAATGGGTGGACGCCGATGGGGTGACTCATTATGGCGACCGCATTCCGCCGGAATATGCCGGACAGGAACAGCACATCATCAACTCGCAGGGCGTTGAAATCAGCCGCATGGAGGCGCAAAAGTCGCCCGAGCAACAGGCCGCCGACGATCTCAAGAAGCAGGAGCTGGCCGACCGCCAGAACCGCGACCGAAACCTGGTGACGACCTACGCGTCAGTTGCAGAAATCGAACGCCTGCGCGATCAACGCCTGACCCTGGTCTCGGATCAGATCAAGGTCACCACGGCCTTTCTCGACACGCTGAACGGCCGCATGAAAAAACTGCGCTCCCAGAGCATGCAGTACAAGCCCTACAACACCGATGCCAACGCCCGTCCGATGCCGGATCAAACCGCGGATGATTTGGTGCGCTTGGGCAATGACATCCGTACACAAGAACAAAATCTGCGGCAAAAACGCGGCGAGGAAGTGGCCATGAGCAAGCAGTTCGCCAGCGACATCGAACGCTTCAAGGAACTGCGGGGCATCCATTGACCGCAAAGACGCGAATCCTGCTGGGGGTGACGGGCGGCATTGCTGCTTACAAGAGTCCTGATCTGGTGCGCCGGCTCATCGAGCGCGGCGCGGATGTGCAGGTGGTGATGACTGCGGCCGCGCAGCGCTTCGTCACCCCCATGAGTTTTCAGGCGGTGTCGGGTCACCCCACGCGCAGCGACCTGTGGGACAGCGCCGCCGAAGCGGCCATGGGCCACATCGAATTGGCGCGCTGGGCGCAGATCATTTTAATCGCGCCCGCGAGCGCGGATTTTCTCGCGCGTTTGGCTCACGGGCGCGCCGACGATCTGCTCGCGACCCTGTGCCTCGCCACCGAGGCGCCCATCGTGGTCGCGCCCGCCATGAATCGGGTGATGTGGGCCAACAAAGCCACCCAGGCGAACATCGAAATTCTGGGATCGCGCGGCATTCGAGTGCTGGGCCCGGCCTCGGGCAATCAAGCCTGCGGTGAGATTGGCGCGGGCCGCATGATGGAACCGTTGCTGTTGGCAGAGAACCTGTTGAAGCCGCCCTTAAATGCCGGCCTGCTATCCGGTTTGAATGTGTTGATTACCGCGGGTCCCACGCGCGAACGGCTGGATCCGGTGCGCTATCTCACCAACCGTAGCTCCGGGAAAATGGGATTCGCGGTGGCCGCAGCGGCGCGTGAAGCCGGCGCCCACGTGACGCTGGTGACTGGCCCTGTGCAATTGCAGACGCCGCCCGGCGTCACCCGCATCAATGTGGAAAGTGCCCGCGACATGTACGCGGCGGTGCATCGGCAAGTCGCCGACGCCGATGTGTTCATCGCGGCGGCCGCCGTCGCGGACTTTCAGCCGGTGACGGTCGCGAAACAGAAGATCAAGAAGCAAGGGGTCTCAGTCAAGCTCGAGCTCGAGCCGGCGCCAGACATCGTCAAGTCGGTGGCCGACATGGCGAAGCGGCCCTTCGTCGTGGGCTTCGCCGCCGAAACCAACGATGTCGAGGACAACGCCCGCAGCAAGCTGAAGCGCAAAAAGCTCGACATGATCGCCGCCAATCACGTGGGTGACGGCATCGCGTTCGACTGCGATGACAATGCGCTGACGGTGCTGTGGCCGGGCGGCAAGATCGAGGTCGCACGGGGACCCAAGTTCGAGGTGGCGCGCGAACTGATCGCGTTGATCGCCCAACGGCTGCCGCCGCCGGATGGCACACCGCGACGGGGCGCGCGTAAGCGCCGCACCACTGTGGCTGCCCTGCCGCGCGATCGCGTGCGCGGCCGCCGTCCGCGGCGCTAAACTCCTCGGATGAAACGTAAAGTGAAGTTGCGGATCTTGGATCCGCGCATCGGCAAGGAGTTTCCGCTTCCCACGCATGCCACCAGCGGCTCGGCGGGAATGGATCTGCGGGCCTGCATCGATGCGCCCTTGGAACTTGCCCCGGGCGCGACGTCGCTGGTTCCCACCGGCCTGTCCATCTATATAGAAGATGCCACCCTGGCCGCCATGTTGCTGCCCCGTTCTGGGCTCGGTCATAAAAACGGCATCGTGCTGGGCAATCTCGTCGGCCTCATTGATTCCGATTATCAAGGCCCGTTGATGGTGTCGGTTTGGAATCGGGGCGCCTCTGCGTTTACCATCAGCCCCGGAGACCGCATCGCGCAAATGGTGATGGTGCCGGTGGTGCAGGTGGACTTCGAGGTGGTTGACGACTTCTCGCAGACTCAGCGCGGGGTCGGCGGCTTCGGCAGTTCAGGGCACAGCTAACGGTAAAGGACCCAGGCGCCATAGCGGTACGATTTTTTTCAGCGAGAGGGAGTTCGATGAAAAGTTACAACGCTATCGGCTACGTGCTTTTGGTCCTCTCGGCCGCCGTGCCGGCATTGCTGGCACCTGACTGGCTTGGGTTCTGGAAAGGCATGGGGTTCGGCATCCTGTACTTTCTATTCGTCTGGTTTCTGGCCGGCGTTTATTTGTCGGACGTGATCCACATGGGCATCACCCACAGCGCGCTCGACTATAAGCCCTGGTTCATCAAGACATTGGTGCTGCTCAACAACACCGTGGGTATCTATATCAATCCGGTGACCTGGGTGAACCGCCACCGCAATCACCACCGCTTTGCCGATCACCCGGGCGATCCGAACAAGCTGTCGGCCGATGGATTTTGGAAAACCACCTATCTGTGCCTGTTTCCGTACCGCTGCGAACAAGACATGGCACGGGATGAGATCCTGAAAACATGGCCGTTCAAGATGGTGAACAACCCGGTGTTCGCGGTGCTCGCCCAAGTCATCAGCTTCGCGTTCGTATGGTCGCTGGTGCGCGACTGGAAATACGCCTTCGCGTTGTGGGCATCGATTCGCGTGTTCGCCCTATGGGTGAACTTGATCCAAAACTATTGGACCCACGATCGGCGCTTCGGCAGCCGCCGCTACGATGACGCAGGCGACAACGCCATGAACATCGGCGAGTGGCTACCGGTGCTGGCGACATTCAGCGCCTGCCTGCAGAACAATCACCACCACTACCCGCATCTGCTGCGGCTGTCGCATTCCGCCGAAGAATTCGACTTCGGTTACAGCACGGTGAAGGCGATGGCAGCTTTAGGGTTGGTAAGACCCTCGAAA
>CAZZWE010000216.1:0-4645 GCA_964657675.1 uncultured Steroidobacteraceae bacterium | reverse complement strand
GGCAAGCCCAGTGGTCAGCACCATGCCGGCGGCGGCGGAACAGGAAAACACGAACAACCGCCGGTTGCGGCGCTGCTGTTCACGGCGGCGCAGTGAATCGAAACCCACTCCCAGCAATCCGGAAATCAACTTCAGTTTGGCGTTGTGTTTGCCATCCTTGCCCGGCCGGGCATCCGCGGCGATGGGTTCGGTGCGCACCGCCGACAGACTCCCGTCATCCCCCAGCTTGTAACGCAGCGCCGGCGGAAAGCATTCCTCCGCCTCACGGCCCGGGAGATCGCTGGCATTCGGCTCACCGTCGACGATGAGGCAGAAGATGCGGTCTTCACCCCCTAAACGTTTGAAGGCGATGATTTCTTCGTTGACCCATTTGGACTTCGCGGCCTGCGGCGAACAGATGACGATTTGGGCGCGGGAACTGCCCAGCGCCGCCATCAGCAACGCGCCGAGATCCGTGGCGCTGGGCAATTCTTCGCGATCGCGGAACACCGGCGAGAGGCGCCTTGGAATGGTGCCGCGCGCAGTGGTGGTGCCGATCAACGCCTTCGGCGGGTGGTAATGCTCGAGGGCTCGGTGCAGCCAATTGGCCCACGCGTTATCGCTATGGCTATAGCTGATGAAGGCCCAATACCGGGGGGACTCTGACATGCGCATCCCAAACTGATTGGAGCGGATAGTCCGCCATTTTAAGGGCCAGCGCTAGCGCCGAGACGCCTTGCGCTAGCCACCCGCTTCGGCGGAGGCCTCGTGATCGATCGGCTTGTGGGCTATCAGTTGATACAACAGTGCCCCCGCAGCCGCCCCAATCAGCGGAGCCACCCAGAACAGCCATAGCTGCGCCAATGCCCATCCTTGAACGAACACGGCAGGTCCCGTACTACGGGCCGGGTTCACCGAGGTGTTGGTGATGGGAATAGAGATCAGATGGATCAACGTCAGCGTCAACCCAATCGCCAGCGGCGCGAATCCGCCGTTCGCGCGAGTGTCGGTCGCGCCCATGATGACGAATAAGAAAATGCCGGTCATGACCGCTTCGGTGAGAAATCCAGCCGCCATGCTGTAGTGTCCGGGCGAATGCTCGCCAAAGCCGTTGGCAGCCAGCCCGCCCGCCAGTGGATCGGTACCATTGCCGCCCGCGATCACGGTGAGCACGCCGGCGGCGATGATGGCGCCGATGACTTGAGCAACCCAATAAGGCAGGATTTCTTTGGCGGGATGGCGGCCGCCGACAAACAGTCCAAAGGTGATGGCGGGATTCAAATGGCAGCCCGATACATGGCCGATGGCAAAGGCCATGGTCACCACGGTAAGGCCAAAGGCGGTCGCGATGCCGAGCAGTCCGATGCCGACATGCGGAAACGTCGCGGCGAGCACCGCACTACCACAACCACCCAGTACCAACCAAAATGTTCCGACGCACTCCGCGGCAAGTCTGCGTATCAATGACATGAGCAATTTCCCTCCATATGAAACCGAGTGATCATCGCCAATCACTCCCTGGCATTGGCGAATATCGATAGCATACTAGCTCCAGGATAGGAGATGAGAAGACATGACAGCGCGACACGCCCATTGGATGATCAAATTTGTTGCCGTGTGCCTGCTGCTTCCATCATTCGTACTGGCTTCCCCGCGGTCGCCGACCGATTCATCCTGCGCGCCGCAAGCACAGAGCGACGTGGTGGCTCGCGTCGGGGCCGTGTTCGCTGCGTTGACCGTCATGGATGACAAAGCGATTGATTCGGTCCTGGCGCCGGACTTCTATGCATTTGAAGGCGGCAGGCGCTTCGATCGCACGTCGCTGGTCGAAGTGATCCGCTCGGCGGTTAAAGCCGGCAAGAAATACACCTGGTCCGTCACTCAACCCGAAGTCCACGCCACATGCCACTTGGCGTGGATCACGTATCGCAATCAAGGTCAGATCACTGACGGCGAGAATATCCAAAACGTCAGTTGGCTGGAATCGGCGGTGTTGCGTGAGAGCCATGGACAATGGCTCATCGCCTTTCTCCATTCGACGCGCATCAGAGAGAATTGAACGAGTCGGTCATCCTCTGCCAGTCCACGCCATCAGATCGTCAACGAAACGGCGCATCAACCGCGTTAGTTGAAGGAACGAGGCGAATTGCGCCGCGGGCGCGAGGGGCAGCAACTCGATTTAGGTTACGCGGGTTCAAGCATCGCTTTGAAGAACTCGACGCGTGATCCCAGTTTACTGGTCGCGGGAGATCGCGCGCCGGACGCCCCGTTGAAGGAGCCGCAGGCCAAGCCGTCCGCGCCGTTGAACTCTACAAAGGTTGTCACTGGACATACTGGGGCTCGACACAGGCTCAGCAGACTCGCCCACGCCGCGACGGAAACGCTACAGGCGCCATGTCGGACTGTCTTAAAGCGAAGTGCAGCTCCGCAACTCGGCAAGTCGTGTCAGAGCGTGCGCACACACCGCGTCAGTGGACAACTTGTTTTGACGCGGAGAGGTGGAACGGTGGGAGCCGCGGCTTATTTGCTCTAGCATCGCGCTACGAAAATTTATGGGAAGCGTGATGCAAAGTGTCAAGTCTCATGCCGTATTAGCGCCTGCACGGCGTTACTCGCGGCTGCTAACCGGAACGGCTGTCGCTTCATTCTTGGTGGCCGGTTGCGGACCGGCACCTATCGACCCCCATCGGCAAATCGGATCCGACCCTTACCTTCCGCCCATTCACCAGTATCTGATACCGCCTGTTCACATTGCAAAAGTGACTCCCTGGAACGGCGCGGTGCCCACCGTGCCGGCCGGATTGAAGATCCAAGCGTATGCGACCGGCCTTGCAAACCCGCGCTCGCTGTACGTGCTGCCCAACGGTGATGTGTTGGTGGTTGAGACCGGCGGGCCGCCCCCGCCCGTCAAACGCCCCAAAGACATCGTCATGAACTTGGTGGAGAAGCGGGCGCACTCTCGTACGCAGCCGGGCCAGCGCATCCTGTTGTTCCGAGATACCACAGGCAGCGGCATCCCCGACACAAAGACGGTGTTTCTGGAACACCTGCACTCACCATTCGGTGTCGTGCTGGTCGGCAACGATCTGTATGTTGCCAATACCGATGCAGTCGTTCGCTTTCCCTACACAACGGGACAGACGCAGATCACAGCACCTGGAGTGACGGTGTGCGAATTGCCGGGCGGACCCATCGATCACCATTGGACGAAGAGTCTCACCGCCAGTCCGGACGGAACGCAGCTATATGCGGGCGTCGGATCCAACAGCAATATTACCGAGAACGGCATGCAAGCCGAAATTGGTCGCGCGTCGATTTGGCAGATCGATCGTGCCACGGGCGCGCATCGCGAATATGCCACCGGCTTGCGCAACCCGAACGGACTGCAGTTCGAGCCGCAAACCCAGATACTCTGGGCTGTCATCAACGAACGAGATGAGCTCGGCCCCGACTTGGTACCCGACTATCTCACTTCCGTGCAAGACGGCGCTTTCTATGGATGGCCGTATAGCTTCTACGGTCAACATATCGATCCGCGGGTCAAATCCCAACGTCCTGACCTCGTGGCGAAGGCGATCGTTCCCGACTACGCGCTGAGTTCGCACGTTGCGCCCTTGGGTTTGGTGTTCTATACCGGATCGAATCTGCCGGAGCATTACCGAGGGGGCGCATTCATCGGCGAGCACGGCAGCTGGAATCGTTCCGTTCTGAATGGCTACAAGGTCGTCTTTGTGCCATTCACCAACGGACGGCCGTCGGGCAATGCGGAAGATGTCGTCACGGGCTTTTTGGTCGACGGTGACAAAGCCAAAGGCCGACCAGTCGCCCTGGCCATCGACGGCAAGGGCGCATTACTGATCGCTGACGATACGGGCAGTACCGTATGGCGAGTGTCGGCGGCAAGCCTGTAGCGGCATTGGCAGACTCTAACTCGGAGGATCTCAAATGATCACCTGCGTCATCGACTATGTCATCGATCCGATGAAGATCGACGCGTTTGAAGCGTTTGCGAAGAGCTGGATGACCTTGGTGCAACGGCATGGCGGCAGCCACCACGGCTACTTTCTGCCGTCTGAGGGGTCGAGCGATCGCGCGCTGGCGCTATTTAGCTTTCCCAGCCTCGCCGCTTACGAACAGTACCGGGCGTTATTTGCTCACAACGCGGATTTTATCGCCGCAGATCGCATCCGCGATGAGAGCGGTTGCGTCGTCAGATATGACAGGACCTTCATGCGACCTTTGTTTCCTGAAGCAACATCGCTCGAGTAAAAAACTTAGGCTAGGCCTCGGAGACCCGATTCGCTGGGTTTCTCCAGGCACCCGTCCAATCGTCTTTCGTCGCCTTACTTCCAACGATACCCGTGGTAGTCCGCGATCGCCAGTCCACCTGCAACACTGGTGAAAGGATCGTGCTCAGTGACTTTATCGGGAAACAGCCTTTCCAATAATTGCCGCACGGCAACGATTTGCGAGGAACCGCCCGTACGCACCACCAGATCAATATCGCTCATGGACAGATTCGCACGAGCGACTACTTGATGAATGAGTTCGCTCAAGCGGCTCATCATGGGGACCAATATGGCATCGAGTTGTGCCCGCGTGAATTGAATGGTCAAGTTCAATTCCGGGATATCGATGATTGAGCTTTCGCGGCTCGAGAGCTCCG
>CAZZWE010000215.1:3882-4686 GCA_964657675.1 uncultured Steroidobacteraceae bacterium | reverse complement strand
AAGATTCATGAAATGCGCCGTAGTCGAGGGTGATGGGCGTTTGCAGAAACGCGCTGCCGGCGAAGGCGACCAGTCCCACGGCGTCGCCATTCAAATGATCGACGAAGTCGCCGACCGCAAGCTTCGCCCGTGCCAGACGTGTGGGCTTTACATCCGACGTGTCCATACTGCGCGAGGTGTCGATCGCGAACACGATGTCATTGCCGCGGCGCTTTATTTGCTCCCAGCGAAAGCCGGCCTGGGGGGCGGCCAGCGCGACGAAAATCAGCGCGATCGAAGCGGCGAACAGCAAGCGTTTGCCGGTTCGCCTCGCGCTGGAGATCGATCCGGTGAGTTGCATGCGCAGCTGCGGGGCCACGAGCAGTTCGAGCGCGGCACGCTGGCGTGCGTCGTAGCGGCGCCAACCGACGAGGAGCATACAGCAGGCTGGGATCGCCGCCAGCAACCACCAGGGATGAACAAAGCTCATGGCAATCTCCGAAAGCGGGTGTGTTCAAGTCCAAAACCCAGGCCGAGGAAGGCCAGTGCAGGCAACAGCGCCCAAGCAAAAAGCTCCTGGTGGTATTCGAAATGCTGCGCCGTCTGCGCCGTCTTCTCGAGCTGGTTGATTTGCTCGTAAATCCTTTGCAAGGAGTCGGTGTCGGTGGCGCGGTAAAAAGTTCCGCCGGTGAGCGCCGATACGGCCTGAAGAGTTTTCTCATCGACGTCGACCTTGGCCATGACGATGTGCTGGTTGCCGGCTTCGTCCTTGACCGGTATCGGCGCCTCGCCCCGCACACCGACTGCAACCGTGTAGATCTTGAC
>CAZZWE010000215.1:0-3872 GCA_964657675.1 uncultured Steroidobacteraceae bacterium | reverse complement strand
CCCAGGGCTTTGGCGGCTTCAGCGGCCGCCAGCGGCGAGATCTTCCCGGTGTTGTTCATGCCGTCGGTGAGCAAGACGACGACTTTGGACTTGGCATTGGAACTGCGCAGATCATTGACGCTGGCGGCGATGGCGGAGCCGATCGCGGTGCCATCCTCAGTGCCGCCGACGCTGATGCGCTCCAAGTTCTGCTGCAACCAGTCGTGATCCAACGTCAATGGGCTGACTAAGTAGGGGGCGCCGGCGAAGGCAAGAATTCCGATGCGATCATCGCGACGCTCATCGATGAACTTTGATACCACCGATTTGACCACCTCGATGCGATTGACGCGTTGACCGTCCTGTTTGAAGTCGAGCGCCTGCATGGAGCCGGACACATCCAAGCTGAGCAGGATATCAATGCCGTTGGCGTTGATCTGTGTGCGCCCGTGCAGCAGTTGCGGACGGGCAAGACCGACGATTATGAATGCGGCGCCGAGCACGGGTAACAGCCACAACCATCGGCCGACTTGGGACCGGGTGTCCCGCGCGACCGTTCGTGCGACGCCGATATTGGAATACTGAACCGCCGCCACCGGGCCCCTGCGCCCGCGCCAGATCAGCACCAGGGGCAACACGGCGAGCAGCCACAGCCACTCAGGTTGTTGGAAGTGAATCATAGGATTCGGCCGTCGAGTTCGGAATGGATGGGGGTGGCGCCGACTGTGAGTGGCCCCGTGGCGGCGGCGGTGCCGTGGCGGATTCGGCCACGAATCGTCTGGCACTCTGGTACATCGCATCCATGGCGGGGAGCGGCAGATTCCAACCCCCGAATTTAGCCAGGTCACAGGATTGCAAGAAATCGCCGAGCAGCGGCCGGTGCTTGGCGATGGGAGAATGGGATGAGCGCAGCAGTTCGTTCAGGAATTCGTGGGTGGTCAAGTGCGTTGCGATGATGTCGAAGCCATTTTCGATGTATTCACGCACGATGACGGATGTGGCGATGGAGAACTCTCGACTGCCGCCTTCCCTGATGAGTGAACGAGTGCCATCCAGGCGATCGAGCGCGATCTCGTGCGGGAGTTTCACGCGAAGCGTTCGCCGCTTCCGTAGCGCCCATACGGCACCCCCCGCTGCGGCGGCTACCGCGAGTGCGGCGCCAAGCAACGGCAGCAACCAGGAGGACTCGAGCGGTCGGGGGCCGCGAATATCGCGAATGTCCTGTGCCGCGGATGTGGCCGGAGGCGCGGCCGCCGGTGCCTGAGCCAGGGCGCCTGCGGCCACAAAAGCGCTGGCCAGTGCGGCGGCCAGCAGCTTACGAGGAGGGCGGTGTCGGTGTGAAAGGTTCATACGCGTCGACGCTCGCGAACTTTGAAAAATCGCTGTAGAGCCGGCAGGTAGGCCTCGCCGGTTTTCAGTGCAAGCGTGTCGACGCCTTCGCTGCGGATTTCGCTGATCAGACGTTGCACCTGATCGCTCGCCCGCGCATTGAATTGCGCGCGCACCGCCGGGTTGCCGGTGTCGAGTTCGACCAGTTCGCCGGTTTCCGCATCCTCCAGTGCCAACAGTCCGACATCCGGCAGCGTTCTCTCGCACGGATCTTCGATATGCACGGCGACGAGGTCATGGCGCCGGTGCGTCTGACGCATTGTCAGGCGCAGGGCGGCACGGGCCCGTTCAGGATCGCCATTTGATTGAAAGTCGGAAATCAGGAAGACAACGGCGCGACGATGCAGCACGTGGCCGGTTGCTTCTAGCGCCTTGACGCTGTCGGTGCCTTTGCCCAGCGCTTCGTGAAACAAGATCTCCCGGACCACGCGCAACACATGGCGGCGGCCTTTCTTCGGCGGGATGTATTGCTCGATGCGGTCGGTGTAGAGCAGCAAGCCGACTTTGTCGCTATTACGAATCGCCGAAAGCGCGAGAAGGCTCGCGACTTCGGCCGCCAAGTCGCGCTTGCTCTGCGTGCCGGAGCCAAAGTTGCCGGAGGCACTGATGTCCACCAACAGGAGAATGTTGAGTTCCCGCTCTTCAGTGTATTTTTTCACAAACGGATGGCCCGCCCGGGCTGTCACGTTCCAGTCGATGGTTCGTACTTCATCGCCTGGGACGTACTCGCGCACCGAGTCAAAGTCCATGCCGCGGCCCTTGAATACCGAGTGGTAGTCTCCAGCCAGGCTGTCGTTCACCAGTCGGCGGGTGTGAATTTCAAGTTGCCGCACTCTCTTCAGAATGGTTTTGGTGTCTGTGTGGTGCATGCTTGTCTCCTACGGCACCGGCAGCGTATCGAGGATTTTTAGAATCACATCGTCCGCGCTGACATTCTCGGCTTCCGCTTCGTAGCTGACGATCACCCGATGGCGCAGAACGTCGAGCGCGACGCTCTTGATGTCATGGGGAGTCACGAAATGCCGGCCATTCATGAAGGCTGTGGCCCGGGCGGCGAGGCACAGGTTGATCGTAGCGCGAGGCGATGCGCCGTTTTGAATGTAACCGTTCAAATCGAGCGCTGCGGCGATGGGCGGGCGGGTCGCCAGCACCAGATCCACCACATAATCGCGCACCTTCTCGTCCATGTGGATGGCGTTGACGATGTGCCGTGCCTGGATGATCTGCTCCTTGGAGATGACCCGCGTCACCTTCAGTGCCGGTTCCGTCGTCGCCATCGCGTCCAAGATCTGCCGCTCCTCGTCTCGGGTTGGATAACCGATGACGACCTTCATCATGAAGCGATCGATTTGCGCCTCAGGCAGCGGGTAAGTTCCCTCTTGCTCGAGCGGATTCTGGGTGGCCAGCACCATAAAGGGGTCCGGCAGTGCATAGGTTTGATCGCCGATGGTGACCTGATGCTCCTGCATGGCCTCGAGCAACGCACTCTGCACCTTGGCGGGGGCGCGATTAATTTCATCGGCGAGAATCAAATTGCTGAAGATGGGGCCGTGTTTGGTCCGAAACTCGCCGTTCTGGGGGCTGTAGATCATGGTGCCGACGATGTCGGCCGGCAACATGTCAGGAGTGAATTGCAAGCGCTTGAATTCAAGATCGACGCAGCCGGCCAGAGTTTTTAGCGACAGTGTCTTCGCCAAACCTGGAACACCCTCGAGCAAAACGTGGCCATTGGTCACCAATGCGATCATCATTCGATCCACGAGCCGAGTCTGACCGATGATGACTCTGCCCATTTCCTGCCGCAGCGACTTGATCCAGACGGACTGCTCCTGCACGGCATCACGCAGCGCGCGAAAGCCGTCATTTGAATCCTCAGTTGCACGGCCGGGCCTTGCAATAGCGAGGTCCGGGGTCGAGGGCGCAGCGGGGCGGAAGCGCGCGTTGCTCAAACGCTTCTCGGCGGCCACGGAGGTTTCGGTGTTCATGTTCGGGTCCTTGCGGTAGGTGATCGGGTGACGAGCAGTACACCGCCCGCAGATGGTTATTGCCTTTCTGCAGCATTACAAAAATGAAAGAGAGACTTGCGTGGTGAAGACGTTCGGACGTCGCTCACGGGTTCTGCAAGCCCGGTTTGCGAAACTTCAGGATGAATTGGTCGGTGTGTCCGCGTATCGCCTTGTCGAAGACTTCCGAAGTGCGGGGGTCCCACGCGCGCTTCAGTCGCGCGCTTGATCGCGCCAAGGGCAGGCTCGCTCGCGGCAATCCGTACCGTGCCCACTCGGTCAATCGGATTGCTGTGAAGAGCCGCGGCCAGACACTATTCTTAAAGGCAACAGAGATCGATTGGATCGAAGCCGCTCGATACTACGCGTGCCTGCACTTGGGCAACGATACCCACATCGTGCGCAGGACCATCCAAGAACTCGAGCAGGACCTAGACCCGCGCACATTCTTTCGCATCCACCGCTCCATCATTGTCAACCTCGAACGGGTGCGGGGACTTG
>CAZZWE010000214.1:0-4855 GCA_964657675.1 uncultured Steroidobacteraceae bacterium | reverse complement strand
AGTGGACACCAAAAAGAAAATTGGCACCACCGGCTACTGCATGGGCGGGCCCTTCGTTTTTCGCACCGCGGCCTTGTTGCCGGACCGCGTCGGCGCCGCCGGTACATTCCATGGTGGCGGCTTGGTCACGGATAAACCCGACAGTCCGCATTTGTTGATTCCAACCATGAAAGCGCACTTTCTCATCGCCATTGCTGAGAACGACGATATGCGCCAGCCGGATGCCAAGACCGTCCTCAAGGACGCGTTCGCCAAGGCGCATTTACCGGCGGAGGTGGAAGTGTACGCGGGCGCTCAGCACGGCTGGTGTCCGCCGGATGCTCAAGTCTATAACCACGATCAAGCTGAAAAGGCTTGGAGCCGGATGCTGGCCCTGTTCAGCAAATCCATTGCGTAGTCACAGCCGCACGCTTAAAGCCGCGCATCAAACTCGGTGCGCGGCTTTTTTATTCATCTAAAACGTGAAGCGGATCCCACCGAACCAGGCGCGTGGCATTCCGGGACTTTGGAAGCGATTGTCCACGCCCGGATCATTCGAGTCCGCGCCGGCCGGCACACCCGGCGCGTTCACACCGGTAGGATCGCCCAGGATTCCGAGCGTCGAGTAATGCTTGTCGAACAGATTTTGCACGTTCGCAAATAATTCCACCTGTTTGGCGAGTTTCAGCGTGGTGCGAAGACTAAATACCGCGTAGCCCGGAAGTTGCGGCAACTGGTTCGACTCATCGCCCTTGTAGAACGAGGAACTCACATAGGTTGCAGATGCACCGACCGACCAAATGGGCACCACCCAGTAATCCGCACCGATCTTGAAGCGATTAGTCGGGATGAGCGGCAGGTGGTCGCCGGGCACGACGAAGATATTGCCGTCATCGTCCTGGTCGGGATGCGAAGGGGAATTGAGCACCAACGGTGAGCGGAAGGTCGCGTTGATATAGCTGTACTGCGCGTAGGCCGACCAAGTGTGTTCCTGATACGTGAGCCCAGTTTCGACGCCCTGCCGGCGCGTCGAGCCGATGTTTTGGAAAAATCCGGTGCTGATCGAGGTGGAGATTCCATAGATGTCATCTTCCGAATTGGTGCGGAACACACTCGCGTTCCAGGCCAGCACGCCGGCGTTCGATCCCATCGTCAAGTGCCCGCGCAAACCCAACTCCACAGTCTTAGCGACCACCTGCTTGAGGTTGGGCGGATCACTGGCGAGATTGGTCGGCAGCAAACAGGGCTGCTCAGGATTCGAGCATTCGATTTCGCTGGCGGTGGGCGTGCGGTTATTCACCGCGAATCCTCCAAACGCCGTCACATTGGGCGTGAGCTTATAGGTTGCACCCAGCGACGGATCAAAATGCGTGAAGCGATTGTTGCCGTTCAGATTGGTGCCCAGCTGATCTTCCAAATCGATCTTGGCGATGTTGTAGCGCGCGCTGGCGGTGACCGACAATGCCTGGGTGACGTCGAAGGTATCGGTCAAATAGGCGCCGTAGTATTTATTGTTGGTGATCAAGCTGACGGGTGTCGACGACACCAGGTCGCCGTTGGAATCGACGCTGTTCTCAGGCGTGACGACTAAAATCCCCGGCAGCACGGTCAGCTCTGAATTGAGCAGTCCCACTTCGGTGCCCGAGAAGAAATGCGTCTGCGCGGTGTCGAAAGTCACACCCACCGCGAACACATTGCCGTGTCCGGCGATGGGACTATTCGAGGTTAATTGCAGCGAACCGCCCAGGCCGTCCGACTGCAAGCGCTCGAAATCGTTCTGGCCGATGATATTGGCGCCGCCATTGGTCAGATCTGGAATGTTCGAGCCGGCGGCATTCGTGAGCGGCGTAACCCCATCGTCCTGACACAGCGCATTGATCCCGGCACAGGCGCCATAATCGGAGTTGTCGCCGTTCGCCACGGTCTGGCGAAAGTTGCGCGAATACAAGACGCTTTGTACCGACAATGTATCGGTGAATTGGTACGCCGCGTTCAAAGTGACGAAGTTCAAGGTGTTGACGTTGTTCTGCGGGCCGGTGAACACGTCGGTGGGATTGACCAGCAGCGACTGAATCGGCGCTGCGCCTTGGCCGAACAAGCGGTTGTCCGCACGCGCATAACTCAGATCAAGGGCCGCGCCGTGATCGTGGTAGCTCACATCCAGGTAATACTGGCGGACGGAATCGTGAGCGAACAAGCGCCATCCATCTTGATTCAAGATCCGGGCCGCGCCGTAGATGCCGAAGGCGCCATTGTTGGCGCCAAACTCCGCTGAGCCTTGGCGTTGATTGAACGAACCGCCCGATACACCGGCATCTACGCCCTCAAAAGTAAACCCGTTCTTCATAGTCACCGATAAAGCGCCACCCAAGGCATTCAAGCCATACAACGGATTGGAGCTGACAATGTCCACGCGGTTGATGGCGATGTCCGGAAACAAGTCCCAGTCCACCGTGTCGCCGAACGCTTCATTGATGCGCACGCCGTTTTGATACACCGCCAAGCCTTGCGGCGTGCCGAGCACCGGCGATGCTTCGAATCCGCGATACAGAATATCGGGCTGAAACGGGTCGGCCAACGTGTCATTGATGTTCACGCTGCCCAGGCGGCTAGCCAGTCCGTTGATGATGCTGGCGGTGCCATCCAACTGGCGAAGATCTGCCGCACTCAGGCTCTGCGCGTTGCCCGGCATTTTGTCCGCATCGACGTTCATGCCGGGGACCGGAGTCGAGCCGATCACGACGATTTGAGGCAGCGCGGGATCCGAGGGTTCGGCCCCTGCGGCGGCGACGGCGAAGGCCAATAAGATGGGTACGACGACGAGCCCAGAACGCTTCGACTCAACCATTGAATTCCCCTGTGTTCAACCGCGACGCGATGGATCTAAAAGCCCACTACGCGTAAGGGTTAAAGGGTCGCACAGGAGAAAACCTCTTTAGAACAGAGTCTCTCCCGGAACCTTCAGGAATTTGTCCCGACTCGCTGGACGCGAAGTGTTTGTTAAGTCGAGGACTCGAGGCCGAGCTGGCTGGCCTTCTTCAGCAATTGAATGGCAGAGTCCGCCCCCAACTTTTGCTTGATGGTGGACTGATGATTGGCCACGGTCTTTGGATTCAAGCCCAGGGCTTCAGCGATGTCTTTGATGGACTGGCCCTGTGCCAACAAACGTAATACCTCGAACTCACGCGCCGACAGGCCGTCGGATGCATCGCGTGCACCGCCAAAATCGCTCAATGCCAGCGCCTGCGCGATTTCCGGGCTGATGTATTTCTTGCCGTGTGCGATGGTGTGAATGGCATGCACCAATACGTTCGGCGCACTCGCCTTCGTGACATAGCCGAACGCGCCGGCTTGCAGCGCCCGTCGCACGAAAATCACATCCTCGTGCATGCTGAATATCAACACCCGCGCATCCGGTCTATACAACAGCATGCGACGCATGGCCTCGATCCCGCTGGTGCCGGGCATGGAAATATCCATGACGACGATTTGCGGATTCAGACTGCAGAATAGCGAGTGCGCGGTGGCTGCATCCCCCGCCTCGCCGAGGACCGCAATGTCGCCATGGCGTTCCAACAGCCGCAGGTACCCTTCGCGAACCACCGCATGATCGTCGACCAGCAATACGCTGACCTGTTGCTTGGCGTGATTGAGCATGTATGTCCAAACTTAAGGCGAACCGCCGGCCTGCACCGGTCAGTTCGCCGATAAAATCGCTTCCTATTGGCCTTCGGAGATTTTCTTCAGATTGTCGAGCCCACCCGTGTAGACCGAGTGGGCGGTATCCACCGCGGCCTTGTCGTTCTCACCGTCAGCCGGGTTGTCGCCGGTGTTCTTGCGCTTGAAGTGTCCACTCCAGGTTACGGTCGACTTGCCCTTGCCCGCGGATTTGACCACGAAGGTCGAGGTATAGCTGCTGAACGGCAACACACTTTCAACGATGCGGTACTTGAACGTGCGTCCCTTCTCATCGAATGCCAGCAGCTTTTCCTTGATGGTGCCGCCGCCCTTCAACGTCAGTACGCGAACCGCACCGACTTTGTTGTTCGTGCCTGAGACGATTTCGTCGGAGGCCAGCGCCGGATGCCAGTTGGCCAATCCGTTGAAGTCTTTCGCCGTGCTCCATACCTTGGAGGCCGGCGCATCGATGCTCACGGTATCGGTGGCGTGCAGCCACGGCGCCGCCGCCAACGCGTACCCCGACGCAAAAATCGACATCCCAACCAGCCATGCACTCTTAATTTTCATGATCGTAAAGTCCTTATTGAAGTTAACCAGCTGCAATACATATTATTCAGGTTTCAGCCAGCGAGCCGCCAGGGGCGGAATCAGCAGCAGGCTGACTAGCGTAGAAGACACCAAGCCGCCAAGAATTACCACTGCCATCGGTCCCTCGATCTCATGACCGGGCTGATGCAGCTGCAAGGCCACGGGCAAAAGCGCCAATCCGGTTAGCAACGCGGTCAGCAATACCGGTGTCAGGCGCTCTTCCGCGCCGCGGGCCGCCGTAGCCATGCTCC
This sequence comes from uncultured Steroidobacteraceae bacterium, assembly GCA_964657675.1. Classification (GTDB taxonomy): domain Bacteria; phylum Pseudomonadota; class Gammaproteobacteria; order Steroidobacterales; family Steroidobacteraceae; genus Bog-1198. The sequence continues at coordinate 356 of CAZZWE010000214.1, read as the reverse complement.
AAGGTTGGGACTCATTTTGAACCAGGTGGTCAAAATGCGAGACCAGCAAAATCGTGTTGCGCGCGGCCATGCCGAACAAGGCCACGAAACCCACCATGGCACCGATGCTCAAGGTACCGCCGGTTAGGGCCACCGCGACCACGCCGCCGATGAGGGTGCTCGGCAGCGATAACAGCACCAACAGGACGTGGCGGCTATGGCCAAACGCCAATGCCAGCAAGAGAACGATGAGCACGAAGGCCGCGGCCGAGTGCAGCAGCAATTCGTTGCGCGCGGCGCGCTGTGCCTCGGCGGCACCGCCGTAGCGCAAGAACACGCCTGCCGGCAGCGAGACTTTGGCATCGATGGCGGCGCGC
>CAZZWE010000213.1:0-4898 GCA_964657675.1 uncultured Steroidobacteraceae bacterium | reverse complement strand
GGTCGCGAGTGTTTTCGCGTCCGCGCTCCTCTATTCCTGAACCTCACCGGCATGCCGGATACCACTCGTCATGGGCTTTCGGACGAAATTGAGCAAACGAGGAGGTAACATGAGTAAATTCAGACTATCGCGGTTCAGCCTGGCAGCGCTTGTAGCCTGCGTGACCAGCCTAGGCGTGTACGGGCCGGCGTTCGCAGACGATGCGCAGGAAAATCAAGCGCTGAAAGAGCAGATGCGGCAGATGATGCAGCGGATGGACGCATTGCAGAAGCAGGTTGATCAACTCTCGAAACAACCCTCAGCAACTGCTCCACCTGCCATGGTGGCTACGCCCACGCCGGCTCAACAGGCAGCTCAGGGACCTGATGTCGCGCAGCTGGGCCAATCTCCATACTCGGAGAAAGAGCCGCTTCTGCACAAAATCATCAGCGGTTTTTACGGCACCTTGGATGTCTCGTTTGACGATGTCACCAAGGGCATCCGCGGATTGACGGCCTATTCCTATTCTTACGCCGGCGCCGGGCCGGGTACCGGCTACGTCAACAACGGGCCGAAAGGTACGCAAATCGTAGGCAGCGTCGGCTATCTCGGCGATATCTCGACCAACAAATCAGTCCTTGGCTATCGCGGTTCGCATGCTATCGCGGGCAGCGACTATAACTTTATCTATCAGATCGAAACGCAACCTTCGATCACCTCCTCTCCCGGGCTCAATACCTCGTATACCCAACAGTCGGATGTCACCAAGGCCGGTATCGGTTACGGCGACAGCTTCGTAGGACTATCGAAGAAAGATTGGGGCTCCTTGAAGATCGGCACGACTTACAGCCCCTACAAGAAATCCACCGACCGCATGAATCCTTTCTCCGGCATGCTTGGGGACTATGCCGTGATGATGGGCAATACCGGCGGCGACAATCGCGTCGAGTTCGGCACGCGACTCGACCATTCGATTTGGTATGAGTCGCCCAAATTGATCGCAGGCATGTTCAGTTTCGATGCGCTGATCTCTCCGGGCGCGAACCGCACCTATGACAACGTGGTGCAATCCTCAGGTTCGCCCGATTGCAGCGGCGGCAACGTGGCTGGCAGCGGTAATCTGCCGATGAATTGCGACGATGGCGGGTTTGGCACCGCCTACGCGGCGGATTTGAAATTCGAGACGGGGGGTCTGTACGTCACGGCCGCGTGGGAGCTGCATCACAATGTGAATCGCAATAGCGACGGCATCGGCGCGAACAGTCCGTATTACGGATACTTGGTGGGCCTCGGCAACGGCGTGTCGCCATTATTAGATTGGAACACCTATAACGCCTATGCCGGCGAATATGGCGCGGACTTTGTCGCGGCAAACGGCTTCACGCCCCCTTATGCCACCGATATCGCGGATGAATGGGCTATCAAAGGCGGCGCGCAGTATACCTTTGGCTTTGGATTGTCGATCAGCGGCATCTATGAATACATGCGGCGTGCCTTGCCGCCAGCGTTGGAATTTCAGAATGAGCGCACGCGCATGGGGACTTGGTTGGCGCTGTCCGAAGATTTCACGCCTCGGGATAATGTCAGTATCGGTTGGGCACACGCCGGCGCCACCCCAGGCGACCCGGGCGGTCAGCACAACTACAATCCTGGCAATACGCAAAACCAGGCCAATATGTATACGATCGCCTATAAGCATCGATTCGATAAGAATTTTTACGCCTATATCGATGCGGCCGATACCGTCAACGACGGTAACGCTCACTACGATCTCGGTGCTGGTGGCCGCGGCGTAACCACCGATTGCCATGACGGCACCAATACGGTGTTCAACGACTACAGCAGCGCCGGGCCCACGACATGGGGCGGTTGCCACCCGCTTGGCGTATCAGTGGGGTTAAACTACAAGTTCTAGGCAAGCACAGCGGGGGCGGGAATCGATGAATCGACGATATTTATTGATTGCCGCCGCCGCTTTTGCCGCTTCCTGTGCCAGTAAAGCGGGGACCACGCCAGCCGCGGCAACCTCGCCTATGGTGCGGGCGCCGCAAGTCGGACAGCGATGGCGCTATGCAAAGCGGGACCTGATCACCGGTGCGCCGCTCGATGCTGAGACCTTGCAGGTCGCGCATATCGGCGACAGCATCGAACTGACTTCGCAATCCGATCCACAGAAAACTTCGGCAAACACGCATTGGGACCCTCTATCGTTCACCAAGCGCAGCAACAAAAACGCGACGGCTCACCCACTGCCGAGTGAAGTGCAACAGCCTTGGGGGTTGGTGGTCATCGATCCGCATTGGAAAGACGTGCAAATGTTCAAGGATCCCATCCCGTTGTGGCCAACCGAATTAAGGCCGGGCTGGAGTGGCCGTTTCCACACCGAGTACCGCACAGCCGAGTCTGATTTCAAACCCTGGGAATTGACGATGGAAGCGCATCGTTGGGAGCAGATCTCGGTACCGGCGGGCCGCTTCCGGACAATGCGGTTTACCAATCTGATCGACTTCGCCAGCGTGGACATTTTTCGCCGCAGCTCGCAACGTCGGGAGACGTTGTGGTTGGCGCCGGAAATCGGCCGCTGGGTGGCACGAGAGAGCGAAGGCACTTATTACCGCGATGAGTCGGTCGACGATCAACGTCTGGTTGAGGACGCGTTTCGTTGGGAGCTGCTGGAATGGTCCTAGTGCCTGGTGAAACGCCTGTTAGCTCAAAAAAGGGTTGCCGCTCGCTGTCGGTCATCCGGGCGATCTGCCGCCGGCCACGACGATGGGTTCATCGAGCGCGCGCCGATAGTCCTCCTCGCCGATCGCATTCACTGACCGTAGCTTCGCCAGCAGCTCGTCGATCAGTGCACGTAGCCCAGGCCCCGGCGAGCCGTGAGCGAATGAACTTTGGTATTTGATCGGCCCCGGGATGATCACGACCAGGAAGGCCATTTCGGCCGGCGTCAGTTCTGAAGGTTCGCGACCGAAGTAGCGGCGTGCTGCAGGTCGCAGGCCACGCAGGTCCGGTCCCCATTCGATGATGTTCAGGTAGATCTCGAGGATACGATTCTTGCCGAGCGCCGACTCAAGCAGGAATGTAATCGCCAGTTCCTGCAACTTGCGTCCGAGTTGCTTATCGCGCGACAAAAACAAGTTCTTGGCCAGCTGTTGGGTGATTGTCGACGCTCCGCGCGCGGCGCCGCCGCGCGACCAGTTGGTGAGCAGCGCAGCGGGTAGTTCACGCAGGTCGATGCCGCGATGCCCGTAGAAGCCTGCGTCTTCGGAAAGCAGCAGGGTGCGCACGAACAGCGGGGGAACGGCGCGTAGGGCGATGAAGTCGGGAGACGCGGATGAGACATCAACGGGGCGGTGCGGCCTGGCGCCGTCTTCGGATTTGAAAACGAAATCGCTGCGCAAGCGCGTGATTGCGCGCGGCATCTGACGTGGCGGGCTGAAGTCGATCTTCTGGCTCACCGAGAGCGAGGCGGGGTCAGTCAGGCGTCCGCGCACACGCAGGTCAATCGTGGCCGAGCCGAGGTCATGCACCGCACCGGGCGCTATTCCCAAGCTCTCGGGGACCGCGAGTCCAGATGCCGCCAACAGTTGCGCGAAGTCCAGATGTTGCATGCCCAGTGCCAGATCGACAGCCGGATCGGTATCGAGATCGCGCAGTGTGATCGAACCTGATAGGGCGCCGCCAGCCACAGTCCCATGGACCTCGGGGATCTCGACAGTGCCCGCAACCCGACGCCAAGCGCCATCGAATCGCAGCGTCACATCCGTCGGATCGCCGAGCTGCGGCTCTTCAGCGGCGTTATCCGACAGCGCTGCTAAGCGCGCGCCGCGCGCGCCCAGGTCCACGTGGAAAAGAAGCGCATCGTGGCTCGCTTGATATTCGACGTGGACGTCCGCAACACCCGCATCGAGCAGCGGATGGCCGTCGCGCTGCACGTCGAGCAGACGTTCGGCGTCGAGCGCGCGTGCATCGATGCTCCACGCGTTGCCCACCGGTTTCGCCAGCTTGCGAATTGACAGCGCCGCCTGGGGCTCCACCAGCTTGAGCTGGAAATTCTCGCCGAAAATGTCCGCCATCTCCCAGGCAGTGGCAGGCAAGCTGACGCCGAGTCCCGCCGGGCCCGCGAGAGTTGCGGCACGAACTGCGAGTCGCAGGTGGCCGGGCCATGTGGCCGCGATGGTGTCGGCATGCAGTCGCACCCCATGACCGAAGTCGAGGTTGAATTCTCTCAATCGCAGCAGCGGCCAGACGCCGACCTGTACCCCATCGATTCGGGCAACTGCACCATGTCGCATGGCCACCGACTCGATCCGCGCTCGCACCTCGTTTTCGATCATTGGCCTCAGCAACTGCACGGCCGTGCTGACGATGAGCGCCACGGCAATAGCGCCGAGCCACCACCGTCGCCTGCGGGTTCGGGACGTAGACATCGACGCAAGCATGCCACAGCCGGATCAAGCGCCGGTCGTAGGGTAGCTTTGGGTTGCTATGCCGAGTACGCAGGTTCGCGAATGATCGTGGCGAAATAATTTGGCGTTGGGATTACCAAAAGTGATCGTCAAAAATTAGATTCGTGCCATGCATCGGGCACGACACGACTCTTGGTGCAACGAGACGATAGGGCAGAATCACTGAGCCCGCCGTAGCAAGATTGCAGTGGGCTTAGACCTATGGTAAACGATTGTGGTTATGTAAACCGGCGATTAATCTCCAACAGAGTTTTTTTCACGGAAGGAGAAAATGATGCGGACCAGCAAATTGATTTTTCTAGCCGCTGCGGCGGGCGCGTTGTTCGCCTCGACGACAGCAAGCGCTGGCTATATTGATGAAGTCAACTTGGGCACACTCCCAGTCGGTACGTCCTCTCTGACTCTTTACAACGGGCTCAGTGCTACCGGAGTGCCCGATGCCAGCGG
>CAZZWE010000212.1:2211-4905 GCA_964657675.1 uncultured Steroidobacteraceae bacterium | reverse complement strand
TGCGGGACGCATTGTCGGCGGCGCTTTGTTGGATCGCATCTGGGCGCCGGCGGTGGGCGCGGCCGGCTTGTTCCTAGGAGGCGTCGGATGCCTTGCCATTTGGAATTCTTCGGGCCCGAGCTCTGCCGCCGGTGTCGAGGTGTTTTTGATCGGCCTCGCGTCCGGACTTGAAACTGATTTGGTTGCCTATTTGGTGGTGAAATACTTTGGGCTGAAAAACTACGCGTCAATCTACGGTGCGCTATACGGCCTATTTGGACTGGGAACTGGCTTGGGCGCGATTGCGTTTGGAACCGCTTTCGACGTGTTGCATTCCTACACGGCGGTGCTGGCTGTGTTTGGTGGCGTGTTGATCGTATGTGCGGCCCTCATCTTATTTTTGGGTCCGTATCGTTACCAGGAAACACGGCGCAGATGAGCGTCGAGCAGCGTTAGTTTCGCCCGTGTTCGGCCGCTATCGGCAAACCGTTTTCGTCGAGCAGTTCATGCCCGCCAATTCGCTGTGAAATGTGCGCCGCGGCTCGTTTTAAGGTGTCGAGCAGCAACGGCTTATCCGAAATTTGATACCGAGCTTTGGTCAGGATAAGAACCAATGCGCTCGCGATGTCGCCATCCTCTCCCATCACGGGCGCTGCCACGCCGACGTTGGCCGATTCGAGTTCACCGACGGAGATGGCACTGCCCGCGGAGCGAATTTTCCGCAGCGATGCGCGGAAGGTCGGCCAATCACTGCCCAACTGCGAGTCCGCGGCTTCTTCTGGGAAGCTGGTAAATAACTTTTTTTGTTTGGCGGGTGGTAAGAACGCCGTGAAGACCTTTGAGCCAGCTCCTCGAAACAACGGGATGGGTCGGCCGCGCCCGAATCCGACGGGGGGTGCTTCAGTGCCTTTTTCCTCGTGAACGGTGACCACTTTATGACCGTACATGCTCAGAAGCACGACCTCGCAGCCGTAACGGTCCGCAAGTCCACGCATGGTACCGGCAGCCACCTGCAGTAACGGATCCGATTGCCGAATGATGTAGTCGAGTTCAATGATGCGTTGACCCAGCGAATAGCCCTTCGCATAGCGGCGCAACAGGCCCGCGGCGCACAGTTCACGGACATAGCGGTAGCCGGTTGGCCTTGAGTATCCAAGTCGCGCGACGATTTCTTCCACGCTCAAGGTCGGCTCGAGTGGGGTAAACAAGGCCAAGACCTCGAGCATTTTGGCGAGACTATTCATTCGATCCCTGCAGTGATGTTGTTTTCCCTAGGCTCGCGTCATCTTAAGAGCCACCGCAAGAAAGTGGTAACCGATAAGCGATTTTCGGCTAAATCCACTATTATCGTCTCACAATATGAGAAAGAGTGAATCACTTAAAGTGGCGAGGTACGTTCGATGGGAGTCCTAAACCGCGTTGTGCTGAGTCAGCTACGTGATCGTGTGCGCCACGATGTCGAGGTGGGTCTCGAGCACGGCGGCGTGGAGGGTTGCGCCTTCGCGATCGGGTATCGGGGCGAATTGCTCTGGGAAGAGGGCTTCGGCGCGGCGAAGGCTGATACGCCCATTTTGCTGCTATCGATTACCAAGACGGTTGTGGAAGCCGCGCTTTGGCGGCTGTTTGCCGAGGGACTTAATCCTGATACGGCCATCATCGAAATCATTCCCGAATTCATGGGCGGCACCCAAGCAGGAATCACCGTCGCCATGATCGAGACGCATCTCGGCGGCTTTGCTTGGAATAAGCTGGATTATCCGCAGGCTGCAGACCGCGATACCCGCCTGAAGGCGTTTGCCGATTGGCGGCTCGAACGGACTCCGGGGTTCTATGAGTATCATCCGGTCAATGGTGGTTGGGTTTTGGCTGAGGTCATCCAACGTGTTTCGCAGCGTGATTATCGACAATTTCTCAAGCAAGAGGTTTTGGTCCCTCTGGGGTTGGCCGGAGTTCAAGGGGTCAGCTTGGGAGAGCCTGCATCCGAGCAACAGCGAGTGCTGCTCCATCGCAACTACATGAGCGGTTATACGCCCGATGATGCGCGGCGCGTGCCGATGGCGTCCGGCCTCGACACCATCGCTGGGCTGGCGCTGGGAATTCCCGGCGCCGGCGGGGTGGGAACGGCCTCGGGCGTTGCACGCCTTTATCAGGCGTTTCTGCATAATCCGGGAGAGTTATGGGAGCCAGCAGTCTTATGCGAGGCGCGCGACCGGGTGCGTGTCGAGGCGCCTGATGTAGCTGGGCGACCGATGCGGCGGAGTCTTTCCTTTGTTCACGCCGGTCCGCCCGCCGAACGCTATGGCGAACGAACCTTCTTCGGGCCCAGGGTGTCCGACCGCAGCTTTGGGCATCAGGGGCAAGGGGGGCAGATCGCCTGGGCCGATCCGCGGAGCGGCCTGTCTTTCGCCTACCTCACCAATACTGTGGTATTTCCGCCCGGAGGCTGCTTCCACCCTCGGGCGCGAGCACTGTCCGAGCTAGCTGCAAAAATTATTGCATAACGATAATTTGATAAAAATTTAATGTGCAATGCGCGGTATTGACCGTTAGAATATCGTTTAAAGAGATTCTAAGAATTTATTAGAACAACGGAAAGCGCTGGGTGAGAGCAGTGGCGCCACAGGTGCCAGTCAACTTAATCAACCTCAGTGAAATGGCACGCAACGCAACGCAATGCTGCACGAGAGAGGTTCGAATGAGCGAGCTTGATGCCGA
>CAZZWE010000212.1:0-2201 GCA_964657675.1 uncultured Steroidobacteraceae bacterium | reverse complement strand
CTCAGGTCTCATCGTCGGCTGTGAGGCAGCGTTGGGCGGCGCGAAGGTGTTGATCCTGGAAAAACGTGACGGACCGACCTGGTCACGTGCGGGCACCATAGCGCCGCGGGTCATGGAGATTCTCGCCTCGCGCGGTATTGCCGACCGGTTGCTCAAGCGCGCGCTGGAGCTGCATTCGAATCCATATTCCCGGGAAGGTATTTGGGCGGGCTTGCGCCGCACAGGCTTCAAACATCTGGACAGCGAATATCAATACGCCTTGATGTTCCCGCAGCTCGAGACAGAAAAACTGCTGGCTGATCACTTTCGATCGCTCGGCGGGGAAATCAGGCTGCGGTCGGAAGTCACCTCGGTCGCGCAAGACGCTGACGGGGTGACGGTCAACTACAAAGCGGATGGAGTCGAGCATCAAGTTCGCGGTCTTTACTTGGTGGGGGCCGACGGGAATCGCAGTGCCGTGCGTGAGTCGGCCGGGATAGCTCGCCACGGCACGCCCGCCAAACGCATTGCGGTCAATGTGGATGCATTCGTCTCCAATCCTCATGCTGAGGTGCTCACCGTCTCGAACAATGAGCATGGTTGGGCCATGACCTACCCGTTGCGCGATGGGTTGACCCGATTCGCCTTTATCGATGCGGCCACGATGGGTGAGGCGCCGGATCGGCCGCTCGAACTGGAGGACGCCAAGGCGATGCTGCGGCGTGTTCACGGGACCGATTACGGGATCACCAAAGTGGACGCCATCAATCGGTTTCATGACGCGTTGTATTTGGCGGAGAGAATTCGCGAAGGGCGGATCTTTCTGGTCGGTGAGTCAGTGCGAGTGCATTACCCGGCATCCGGCGTAGGCATGAATTTCTGTATGCAAGATGGCTTCAACTTGGGTTGGAAGCTTGCCGCGACGGTTGCCGGTCGCGCGCCTGAAGGACTTCTCGATACCTATGTGTCCGAACGTTTGCCGGAGATCAAAGCGCTGATTGCCGACGTACTGCGCCAATGCGCTATCCAGTTCAATTTCGATGCGGAACACGTCGCGTTGAAGCAGTTTATCGAACGCCACGTGCTGACCAATCCGGACGTTAACCTGAAGATCACAGAAAATCTGGCGGGGCTTTCAGCAGCCTATCCCTCCGCAGAGGGCAGTCCCGCGATCGTGGGGCGGCGGCTTGCCAACCTGGCTGCGCGTCTGCCGAATGGCGACGTGACATCGGTGTTCGAATTATTGCGCACACAAGAATTCCTGCTGCTTGATCTTACGGGCGAAGCTGATTTGCCGCGAACCGAAGCGGGAGTGCGGGTCGTTGTTGCCCGCGCGAACTCCGGCGCACGGCCGATGCTGGCCGGATTGGCCACTCTCCTGGTGAGACCCGACGGCCATGTTGCCTTTGCCAGTGAGCGTCGCTGCGACACTTATCTGCCGGAGCGCGAAATTCGGTATTGGCTCAATATCAAGGATGGGCAGCCGGTGTTCCGCGAAACGGAGCACGCATGACGGATCGGCCGGGCAAAGGATTTGCGCACGGCACTGTCGAAGTCTTCGGCCATGAGGTTGGTTACGCAAGCGCTGGACTTGGTCAGAACGTATTGGTGATTTGTCCGGGCTCCGCCGGTACCGACGTCAGTTGGGCCAAGGACATGCTGGCCGCGCGCATGCGGGTGATCGAACTTAATCCGCCCGGATGGGGCGGCACGCAGCCGCTCCTGCATAAAATGGATCAACGTGACCTTGCCGTCGTGCTGGCCGCAGCCGTCGAGACGCTGGGCGTGAACCGTTATCATCTTCACGGCGCCTCGATGGGTGGCGTGACGGCCCTTTGGCTCGCAACTCAGTTCCCGCAGCGAGTGCGCAGCCTTTCGTTGGAAGGCGGCATGAACTTCGTTCGTGAGGATAATCTTGTCAGCCTGGAGAATGCGAAGGCGCTTGCAGACATGGTTGCCCGCAATGATCCAGAGGGGACTGGCTACCCTCGCGCCGTGCCACACCCACGCAAACCTTGGTCTGACGATGCGTACATACGCGCACAGATGCGCAAGCGCATTCCGATGATGCGCATGCTGACCCACGTGCACGCGGGCGAGCTTGAGCGGCGCATGTCCGAGATCACACTGCCAATCCTAGTGTTGTTAGGCGATAAGGACGAAATCGTGCGACCCAATCATCTGGATCGCTGGCGCGAAATTCATCCTGCGGCCCGAACCCT
>CAZZWE010000211.1:0-4921 GCA_964657675.1 uncultured Steroidobacteraceae bacterium | reverse complement strand
CCCCGCCGCTCCGGTGCGCACTACGCCCATCGTGCTGTTGAGTCTCCGCAATGTTGCGCTGTGGTCCTCGCTCACCGAAAAATCAGAACCCAGCTTGAGTTCCCGAGCTCAGGGAGTCGCAGACTTTATTCGCGAACACGGCGCCTCTTTCTTCGACGAAATCGCCGACAGCGCCGGCATGCTGCCCGCGGAAGTCGAGGAAGCCCTGGCCGAATTGGTGGCGGTTGGACTCGTCACCTCTGATAGCTTCGCGGGCTTACGCGTATTGCTGATGCCAAGCGGCCGCCGCAGTAAAACTTCGTCGTATGGGCATCGGCACAAGCGTCGGCTGGCTTTATTCGGCATGGCCGATGCGGGACGTTGGGCGCTGGTGAAGCGACATCCCTCCTTGAGCACGCAGCGCAACGATGAAGCCGTCGAATTGGTGGTGCGCACGCTGCTGCGCCGCTGGGGCGTAATTTTTTGGCGTTTGTTGGCGCGCGAAGCCGATTGGCTGCCGCCGTGGCGCGACATTTTGAGTTGCTGCCGACGGCTCGAAGCGCGCGGCGAAATTCGCGGCGGGCGTTTCGTGAGTGGATTCTCCGGCGAACAATATGCGAGCCCGGAAGCCGTAGCTTTATTGCGTGAAGTACGCCGCCGTCCGATGACGGGGCAATTCGTCGCGCTTTCCGCCGCGGATCCTTTGAATTTGATCGGACTGCTGACGCCCGGCCCGAGGCTGTCCTCACTGGCCGGCAATCGATTGCTATACCGGGACGGTTTGCCCGTGGCCACCTGGGCGGCGGACGAGGTGCAGTATCTGGAAGAGCTGTCGCCGAAGGATCAGTGGGATGCCAAGACGGCGCTGCTGCGGCGCTATGCGCCGCTGCTTCAAGAGGAGATGGACAAGGACTCTGAATCGTCCGGTCGCTGAGACTCGCTACTTATCCGTGGCCTGCGACTGATCCCACCCGCCGCCCAACGCCTCGATCAAATTGACGCTGCCTTGCAGCCGGCTGGACAACACCGCCAAGGCAGTTTCCTCTTGGGCAAAGCGAGTGGTCTGCGCCGTAATGACGCTGCTGTAAGGCACGGTGCCGGCCTTATATTGGTTCAGCGTCAGCGCTTCGGCTTCGCGCGCCGCCTTGACGGCTTTCTCCTCGATGCCCGACTGTTCCTCCAGGACCTTCAGCGTGACGATGTCATCTTCGACCTGTTCGAAACTGGTCAATACCGTCTGGCGATAGTTATCCACCGTGGCGTCGTATGCGGCGCGCGCCTGGGCCACCTGCGCTCGGCGTAGTCCCGCATCAAATAGGGTGTCTGCCAATTCCGGTCCGAACGACCAGATACGATTGGAGGCTGAAAACAAATGGCTGAACGTGCCGCCTTCATAGGTGGCGCTGGCGCCCAGTCCGACGGTGGGAAAGTAGGCGGCCTTGGCCACGCCGATCAGCGCGTTGGCGGACGCGACGCGCCGCTCCGCCTCGGCGACGTCGGGCCGACGCTCCAACAGGGTGGAGGGCACTCCGGCGGGGACTGTCGGAACGTCGGTGCGGATGGGCGCCACGGCCAGCGAGAACGTCGCCGGTTGCTGTCCCAGCAACACCGCGATGGCATGTTCGAGTATGGCGCGTTGAATCCTGTTGTTGACCTGTTGCGCCTGACTCGACAGCAGTTGTGCTTCCGCGCTGACCACGTCGGCGCGCGCCGCGACGCCGAATTTGTAGCGGCTCTCGGTGATTTTGAGCGATTGCGTTTCCGCATCGACGGTGTTGTTGAGCAGCACCTGGTTTTGGTCCTGTGCCCGCAGTTCAAAATAATCGATGGCCAGTGTGGCTTGCGCGGAGAGTCGGGCAGCGGCAAGCGCGGCGGAGGTCGCCTGTGCCGAGGCGCGGTCGCTCTCGATGGTTCGACGAATACTGCCCCAGACATCTAGGTCCCAGCTTCCCGACAGGCCCGCACTGTAGCTGCTGGACTGTGGGAACCCCGGCTGTGCGCCGCGGTTCACCTGAAAAATGGCCGAGATGGTGGGCCATAGTCCCGCCCGGGCCTGAGCGACCAGAGCCCGCGCTTGGTCGAAGGCCGCTGCCGCGGCCTTGATGTTTTCGTTGGAAATATTGACTTGATCTTCCAGGCCGTTCAACACATCGTCGTTGTAAATGGTCCACCACGGACCGCGCGACAAAATGTCGTTGGGTTCACTCGGTTTCCAATCCGTCGATTCTTTGTAATCGGGAGCAGTCTCGAAAGCCGGTCGATGATAGTCGGGCCCCACCTTGCAGGAGCACAGCACCGCGCTCGCAACTGCCGCTGCCGTCGCGCGTAGCAAAAGCTGTCTCATGCGCCGGCCTCCGCTGCGCCGAATCCCGGAGCGCCTGATCCATTGGACGTCGTTTGAGCGGGCGGTGAATACTGGCCGTCTTTAAGATGTTTCCAATAGCGGCTGACGTACAGATAAATGACCGGCGTGGTGTAGACGGTGAGCAATTGGCTGACGATCAACCCGCCGACAATGGCGATTCCTAAAGGTCGGCGCATCTCGGTGCCGTCGCCGCTGGCGATGGCGAGCGGCAGGGCGCCGGCTATGGCGGCGCAGGTGGTCATCATGATGGGACGGAAGCGCAGCGAGCAAGCGTGAGCAATGGCTTGGCGCGGATCCATGCCGAGTTTGCGTTCGGCCTCGAGGGCGAAGTCCACCATCATGATGGCGTTTTTCTTCACGATGCCGATCAACAGCAAGATGCCGAGCAGCGCAATGGCGCTGAACTCGGTACCCGTGGCCAGCAGCGCGAGCAGTGCGCCCACGCCGGCCGAGGGCAGCGTGGAGAGAATGGTCAGCGGCTGGCTGTAGCTCTCGTACAGCATGCCCAATACCACGTAGATGGCGGCCAGGGCGGCTGCCAGCATCAGCGGCGTGCTGTCATTGCTTTGCTGAAATAGTCGGGCGGTGCCGTAGTTACCGCCGCGGATGGTCACCGGCATGTGAATCGCCGCCATTTTCTTTTGGATCGCATCTTGTGCCGTGCCAATCGATTCGCCCACGGGCAGATTGTAGGCGATCGAAGTGGAAACCGAGGTGCCGGTGTGGTTGACCGCCACCGGTGTGGTGCCGATGGTGAAATGGCTGAAAGCGGAAAACGGCACCACGGTTTCAGCAGCCACGCTGACCGCCGATCCCGTCGAAGTATTGCCGCGCCCGGCATTCGCCAGGGAGTTCAAGGCCAGGTTGCGTGCCACATCGGACGCCACTGCGGTACTCGACGCGGCGGTGGCAGCGGTGAGGGTGGTGGTGCCCGCCACGGCCTGGGTCAATTGGGTTCCCGAGGCGGCATTGCCCGAAGTGCTCACGTAGAGATCCTTGAGAATCTCCGGGTTTTGCCAAAACTCCGGCGCGACTTCCATCACCACGTGATACTGCTGCGGACTGAAGGGGTTATAGATGGTGGACACCTGCGATTGAGCGAAGGCATCGCCCAGCGCATTGTCGATTTGAATCTCGGACAATCCCAACCGCGAGGCGGAGTCGCGGTCGACGATGACATCGGTTTCCAGTCCGCCCGGCTGCAGATCGGTATCGACATCGGTGATCTCCGGCATGTCCTGAAGAGCAGTGCGCAGTTTCTGCGACCAGGTGCGCAGCTCAGTTAAATCATCGCCGAGCAGGGTGTATTGATACTGGGAGTTGGCTGAACGGCCGCCGCCGCCGCCGATATCCTGCACCGCCTGCAAAAATGTCGACGCACCTTCGACGCGGTTCAGCTGCGGTCGCAGCCTGGCCACCACTTGATCGGCGGTGATCTTTCGCTCCTTCAATGATTTCAGGGCGATGGTGAGATTGGCGCTCGCGCCGCCGCTCGGCCCAAAGCCGCCGCCGCCGTAGGAGCCGGTGACGGTTTCCACCGCGGGGTCGGCCTGCACGATGGCCGCCACTTGCTGCAGCTTGGTTTTCATCAACTGGAACGACGCCGACGCATCGCCGCGAATGCCGCCTTGCAGTTGACCCGTGTCCTGCTGCGGAAAAAATCCCTTCGGAATGACAATGTACAAAAATATATTCAAGCCGATGGTTGCCAGCAGCAACGCCACCATGATGCGGCGGTGATTCAGGGCCCATTCGAGCGTGGTTTCGTAATTGCGCCGGAAACGTTCAAAGGCCCGCTCAAAGGCAGCGCCGAAACGCGAGGGTTTACGGTCGCGCTCGCTCTGCAGCAGCAGCGAACACATCATCGGTGTAGTCGTGAGCGAGATCACCAACGAGATCAAGATGGACACCGACAGGGTGACGGTAAATTCCCGGAATAGACGCCCGACGATGCCGCCAAGCAACATGAAGGGCAGAAATACCGCGACCAGCGACAGGCTCATCGACACGACGGTGAAACCGACTTCCTCGGCGCCCAGAAAGGCCGCGCGCATGCGCGGGATGCCATCCTCGATGTGCCGGGTGGTGTTCTCCATCACCACGATGGCATCGTCCACCACGAAACCGGTGGCGACGGTGAGCGCCATCAGCGAGAAATTATCCAAGGTATAGCCGAGCAGGTACATCGCGCCAAAGGTGCCGATCAACGACACCGGCACCACCAGCGCAGGGATCAGCGCCGCTCGGTAGCTGTTCAGAAAAATGTAGACCACCAAGATGACGAAGGCCACCGCCAGCATCAGCGTCTGTTCCACCTGGCGCAGCGAGGCGCGTATGGTGATGGAGCGGTCGAAGTTCACCACCAGATCGATTTTTGGATCGATGGACTGTTTGAGCAGCGGCAGTTCTGCCTTGACGGCATCGATGGTCTCGATGATGTTGGCGCCGGGTTGCTGCGACACGGTCACGAACACCGCCGGCCGGCCGTTGTACAGTCCGTAGGTGCGGATGTTTTCGGTGGCGCCGTCTTCCATGTCCAGCACTTCCGCGACGTCGCTCAACCGTACGGTGGCGCCA
>CAZZWE010000210.1:0-4922 GCA_964657675.1 uncultured Steroidobacteraceae bacterium | reverse complement strand
TCTTGTCGGCGCGGGTACCCAGCAGCATACGAATGATGATGTCATCTTGCGGACGCGCCGGGTCCTCGCCCAGTAATTGATAGGTAAAGCGCGCCAAACGATGCGTCATCTCGTTGGCGAATTTGAAACGAGCGGCATCATGACCGTCGCCCAAGCCCACCTTGGCTTCTTCAGCGATTTCGCAAATCAGGCGCGTGACGAAACGCGCCTTGTCGACCAGGCTCAGGTCGCTGAAGAATTCGACTTCTGATTGAATGTTCATCCGGCGGGGAAGAAATCAATGGGTTTGGTTGCAGTCAAGGCCGCAACATCCTTGGCATCGAAGCGGAACAATTTGATGCGCGCGATCAGCTTGGCTTCGAATTCCTTGTCGTTCAATTCCGAGGACACCACCCGCGCGGCGGTGATTTCACCCGAGGGCGCAATGGTCATTTCGATCACCACCTTACCCTGCAAAGCCGGGTTATCGCGCAAAGCGCGCGCATACATGGCATCGATGGCGCCCTTGTTGCGGGTGAATACCAAGGCGATTTCATCGCTGCTGCGCGACGCCTTGCCGCTGCCGCCGGCACGCGTGGCGGCTTGGCCGTTGGCTCCCAAGTTGGGGTCTTTGACCTGCGTGGTGTAGATGCCTTTCAAGGAACCTGAGCCTGAGGCAAGGCCGCTGCTGGTCGGCGAACTGATGCCGCCGCTGGTACCACCGGCCTTGGAGGTGATGACGCTGCGAGTGACTGTGCTGACGTCACCGGGATCGACGGTGTTCGGCTGATTCTTCGCGAACTTGTCCAAATCATTGTGATCGCGCAAGGCCGCCAGGTCATCCAAGTTGGCGAGCAATCCGCTCTTGGAGGCTTTGACACGCGGATCGACCGGCACCGGCGGCGTGGGTACCTTGCTGACAGGCGCCTTCTCCAACGGCTTCTCGGGCTTCGGCGGCGGGGGTGGTGGCGGCGGCGGAGGTGGCTCCATCACCAACTGCACCACGCGCTCCGGTAAAGAGTCCATGTTGTTCACGCGTTCATGTCGAGGCAGGAACGGCAAAATCACGGCACAAATCAAGAAGGCAATACCGAGATTGCGCAGGATGACGCGGAAGCGCCGTTCCATCTCCTCGGCCGGTGACCAGGGAAGTTGGTATTGCCGGTAGAACGGCGCCAGGCCCGTCGGTGTTCTGCTGGCAGCGGGATTTGCGGCGGCCATATTAAGAAGCCGCCCGTTCGCGTTCGACCACGGCGAAGGACACCTTGCCGTATTCCGCCTCGCTACAAGTCATCATGATTTTCTTCAGCACGCTGTACGGGGTGTTTTTATCGCCCATGATGGTGACTTCGCGTTTGGCGATATCAGTCGGCTGCCCGGCATTAATACTGCGCGCGTTCTGCGCCACGAGCGCGTCCTTCAAAGGCGCGAAGAACGGAGCTTGATTGGCGATGACATCGCTGAGCGCGCCGACCAACTGGCCGTCGACGTACACCGAATCTTTGGTGATCATGACCACGACCGTCGCCCCTGGCTTGCGCTCGGAGAGCGACTGCGGAATGGCAATGCTTTTGGTGTTCGGCAGAATGTCCACATCCGCGGTGTGCGCGAGCAGAAACACCACCAGAATCGTCATCATGTCGATGAACGGGATCAGCGCAAAGTGACTGGCACCGTGGTGACGCTTACGGTGTCGGGAGTTTCGACGGCTCATGTAGGCGCATCCGCAATGGCGATATCAGGAAACAATTCCGCTTTCGAGAAAGGCGCAACCGGCAGCTGGTAGACGCGCACCGCGTCCATCACTTGCACCAAGGTGTCATAGGGCACCGCCGGTCCCGGCAGAACCGTCGCATCGGTCATCTGCGGGAACTGCGATTTCACCTGACGCATGAATTCCGACAGGTGGTCCAAATCGTAGCCCGTCGCAAGGTTCGGAATGGTTTTTAAGGGCCCGGAATTACGGTCGTTCACCACCAAATCATCGGGACGAATGATGACTTCGAGCTTCAATCCCTTGGGCAATTCAACAGGAGCAGTGTTGCTCGCCGGAAGATTGAGCTGAAGAATATTCGTTTTGGAGAACACGGCGGTGAAGATCAAGAAAAACACCAAAATCACCATCATGTCGATCATCGGCACGATGTTCAGATCATCGCGCCCCTGGTGGTAGCGGGCGTGATTGCGTCGGACGAGGCGCGCAGACTTGGACTTCATGAGAACAACACCCGCTTAAGACTTGACCTTAGATACTGCCGCGAGCGGTGGCGGGAGCGCGTACCGTCGGAGCTGCAGGCGCGGCCGGCGCTTCGTGGCCCGCTTGGCGTTCGGTGATGGAGTTCAAGAACTTCACCGACGCGATCTCCAAGCTGTCGATCAACGAAGTAGTCATCGATTCGAGGAACATGTGCGCCAACAGCAGCGTGATGGCAACGCCCAAGCCTGAGGCGGTGTTGTTCATGGCCACCGAGATGGCAGCGGCCAACAGGCTGGCCTTCTCGGCCGGATTGGCGGTCGCCACCGCGCTGAAGGCGCCGATCAAACCGGTGATGGTGCCGAGCAAACCGATCAACAGGCCTACATTGGCGAGCGAGGACAGGTAATGAGTGCGCTTCTCGATGCGCGGGATGACCTCAAGCAGGCTCTCGTCCATGGCCTTTTCAATGTCGTCGCGGCGGCGGGCACTGGCCACGCGCGCCACGCCGTAATTGAGAATCGTGGCAATCGAAGCCTTCGAATTCTGAGTGAGTGCGACCACTTGCTTGAAGTTGCCGGAGCTCAACGCGGGTACCAACGCATCCCACAGGCTGCGATTGCGGATGGTCTCGCGGGTTAGGTACACATAGCGTTCGATTGCGATCGAAACGCCGACCACAAATATCAAGGCCAACGGGTACAGGAATATCCCGCCGTCCTTGAAGAAATTGACCACCGAATTCATGAAATTCATCTGCGCGCTCCTAAATAAACTCATTCCGTCCGAACATGCGATTCAACCAGATTTCGTAAAATCGGCTATGACTTACTTCTCACCCTGATCCGACGGGCGGCGGCCTGCCGCACCGTTTTGGGACGCATCGGCTTGAACAGCCTTGTAATAGACCACTTCCCGCTTAAACACGTCCCGATCCACCGGGGATAAAATCTCATCCACCAAGCTATTCATGGGCTTACCGGCCAAATCGCCGATGTCCGAGCGTTTCCACGGGACGATGTACATGACTTTGGGCTGCTCGCGGTCCCCGGTGACCGTGGCCGTACCGAGATCGAGTCGATCATTCCCACCCGCAGCTTTGGCTTTGGCGGCCGGGACGGCTGCGGTCGGGACGGCCGGCTTGCCCGATCGTGAGGTCGGCGCCGGTTTGGTCGCGGGCGCCGGGGCATCGACGGCGGGCGGCGAGGTACTCGCCCGCGGCTCGCCGGCTTCCGACTGAGCCGTAGGCTTGGGAGCGGGAGGCGTCGACTCCTGCCCCAGGGCCGTCCCGGCCGCGGCGAGCAAGGCCGTAAGGCTCAAAATCCTCATCAGGGTCTTCATGCTGGTTCCTTCTTAGGCTGAGGGGCCGCCGCGCCGACACGCTTGCGCAACTCCACCACCCACCCGCTGACTGGCTTGGTATCACCCTTAAGTTCGATGTAGCGCTCGAATTGTTCCAGCGCCTTTTGCGGCTCCGACAAATATAAATCGTAGAGCACGCCCAAATTCATATGCGCATCGGCATAGTTTGGTTCAGCGGCGATGGCTTTTTGATAGGCCGCCTCCGCATCACCAAACTTTCCAAGACGGCGCTCCACGATGCCCAGCTCGTTGGCGGCCTGCGCGTTCGCCACATTGATCTGCAATGCCGCTTTGAAGGCCGCTTCAGCGTCGCCGTACCGTGAGTCCTTCAAGTACAGGATACCCAGGTTGACCTGGGGACCGGAGAATTGAGGATACGCCACCGCCAATTGTTTCAGTTCAAGTTCTGCATCGGTGCCCCGGCCGGCTTTCATCATCAACAGCGCCTGTGAGTACTGCTGCGCGGCACGAGGCGGTACAGGCACTTCAGGGCCGGGCGCTGCACCGCTTGCCGATAATGCCGCGGGCACAGCCGACGGGCCCGCCGGCCTCGAGTCCGCCACGGGCACAGGTTTGGGGTCGGCCGCTTTTGGCGGCGCGCCATGGCAGGCGGCCAGCAGTGCCAACACTGCGACGCTAGCGAATTGAATCGATCTGCTGCTCACCGATTTCCGCCTTGCCGTAACGGCCTGGATTGAGTTGCGCGAGCGCAGCAAAGCTCTTTTGTACCCATTCGTCATAGACACCGTCCTTGGTGCGCGCTGCGTTCACTTCATGCAATTTGATCGACTTCTCCTCGAACGGGAATGCCTGCTCTTCGAGCAACACATCGTATTGTTCCAGTTCTTCCTTCTTGAGGCCCTTGGGGCGCTCGGAGCTCATCAAGTCCTTGCCTAACTGGCGATACAACTCGGCGCTCTCGTAAGTCGCCGCCGTGGTGACCTCGGCCACCTGATAGTCGGCTGCGGCTTCATAGGCCTTGAGCGCGGCCTCCATGGCCTTGCGTTTGTCAGCCAAGGATTTCTTCAGCGGCGCCACCAGCTTGATGCTCTTGAATTGCTCGCGCGCCGGCGCAGCAAATGTCAGGGTGGCTTTGGCCGCCAATGCGCGGCTGCGGTCGGTGCGGGTCGGGCCCGCTGCGCGATCGGCAGCGATGATGTCGCGCAACCAATAGTCGCGATTGCTGAAGTCGCCGGCCTTGGTGGCGTAGTTGCTCAGTTTGTTGCGCGCTTCCATCGCAGGATTGAGCGGCTGCGGGAAATGTTTGACGAAGGCTTCCAGCATGGCGCGGGCCTTCGCGGTATTGCCGGCCTTGTCATACAAATCGGCGGCCCGCAGCGTCGCTTCCCGTTGGACCTCCGGCGTTTCCTTCGGATTGGCGGCCATC
>CAZZWE010000209.1:0-5006 GCA_964657675.1 uncultured Steroidobacteraceae bacterium | reverse complement strand
CGCAGGTCTGCCTCTCTACTGGTATTGGTCGAGGCGTACCGCGTCTTAAGAAACCCGCCCAGTACATTCGCACTGGGCGGATGAGTCCTCAAGCGGCAGGCGGTAAATCGAACACCAACACTTCGGCATCCTGTCCGTCGCTCAGGTGCACGGCTGCTGTGTCGGTGATTCGAAGGGCATCGCCGCCCTCGAGTCGCTGACCATTCGCGCTGATCACGCCGCGTGCAACGTGCACGTAGATTCGGCGGCCTTCTTTGACGGTCAACTCGGCTTGCTCGTCGCCAGTGAACAGACCTGCGTACAAGCGCGCATCTTGGTGAATCAACACCGACCCCTGCGCGGCGTCCGGTGAGACTACCAACCGCAATTTGCCGCGCTTATCCTCGACTGCGAAGCGCTTCTCCTCGTAGCTGGGTTCAATACCGCGTTGCGCCGGCTGAATCCAGATCTGCAGGAAATGCACCCCTTCGGTCGGCGAAGGATTGAACTCACTATGGCGTACCCCGGTGCCGGCACTCATGCGCTGCACGTCACCGGACTTGATGGTCGAACCATTGCCCATCGAATCCTTGTGCGCAAGTTCGCCCGACAGCACGTAGCTGATGATTTCCATGTCCCGATGGGCGTGCGTACCAAATCCTGCACCCGCCTGTACCCGGTCCTCGTTGATGACCCGCAGCGGGCCGAATTCAACGTGTTCAGGGTCGAAATAGTCTGCAAAAGAGAATGTATGAAAGGATTTGAGCCAACCGTGGTCGGCAAATCCGCGTTCTTGACTGCGTCGAATATTGTTCATGTGGACCTCCGTGGAAAGCAGATTAAGCTCGAAGAAGTGAATAAAAAAGCGCAAAATTCGGTGCTTATTGATCGAATTTATGGATATATCCTTGCTAGCCAAGACCTCGTTGGAACAGTGGGCGGTGCTCGCGGCCGTGGTCGATCAGGGCGGATTCGCCCAAGCGGCGGTCGCCTTGAATCGCAGCCAATCCGCGGTGAGCTATTCCATCGCCCGTCTGCAAGAATCCTTGGACTTACCGCTGTTGGTGGTCGAAGGGCGCAAGTCGGTGCTAACTCCGCATGGCCAGACGCTGTTGTCGCGCGCCCGCGGTCTGTTGAGGGAACTGGATACCTTAGAGGCCTTGGCGCGCGGTTTGAAGCAGGGGTGGGAAAGTGAACTTAAGCTGGTGGTGGATGCGGCATTTCCGCGTCCCCGGCTGTTGGAAATCGTTGCATTGCTGCAGATTTCTTGTCCGAGCACGCAGCTTCAGTTGGCCGACGTGGTTCTATCCGGTGCCGAAGATGCCATTGTTCAGGGAACGGCAGACCTGGTGGTGACCAGTCGAGTGCCGGCCGGCTATCTCGGCAATTGGCTGATGGACGTCAAATTTGTCGCGGTCGCGCAGGCCAATCATCCGCTATTCAAACTCGAGCGCGAACTGACCGTGGAGGATCTGGTGCATCACGTGCAGGCGGTGGTGAGAGATTCGGGAACACACAATCCGCGAGACGATGGCTGGCTTGGCGCCGAGCGGCGCTTTACGGTATCGAGTTTGGAAGCCTCTCTCGCCACCATCACGGCGGGCTTGGCGTATGGCTGGTTGCCGGAACATATGCTGAGCGGGTTGCTGCGCGAGGGCGTGCTGCGCGAATTGCCCTTGCTTGCCGGCGCGCGTCGCAATGTTTCACTGCACATCGTGCTGGCTCAACCCGATTTGATGGGTCCAGCGGCCCGAGCCGCCGTCGAAGCATTTCACAGCAGTAGGAGCCACCCTACAATCGTTGACGCGGCATCCTGACTTTTTCTCCACTTCCTGCTCCTTACACTCGCGCCTCCTACGTCAGGGAGAATCTAAATGTCAATCGGGACTATTCTGCTTATTATTTTGGTTTTGCTGCTGGTGGGCGCATTGCCGGCTTGGCCGTACAGCGGCAGCTGGGGCTACTATCCCAGCGGCGGACTGGGTTTGGTTTTGATCGTTCTATTGGTGCTCGTCGTCTCCGGCCGGCTGTAGTGTTGCGGCGGTTTTTGCTTGCCGCTCCCATGATCTTCGTCGGCGCACTGAGCGCAGCCTCGGGGCAGGTGCCCGACGTCGATCGGGATCACTGCGCGGCAAAACAGCCTTCCGCATTGGATTACCTTGCCTTGGCCAGTATGGCAGACTCGCAGCGGCCTCTAGCGATGGCGGCCTATCGTCCGCAGCGGCAAACCCAACCCATCGGCGAGACTCCGTCGGGCTAGCACGGCCCAACTTCGCAACTCAATGCGCCTGAGGGCGCTTCAACAAATCTACGCGATCCACCGAGCGTACGTTCAGGTGCAATTGTGTCGCACCTCTCGTGGTCGTGAGCGGTATGCCGGTGCCGGCCGGTCCCAGGGCCCACAACCGGCGGTAGAAATCTGGCAAGGTCGTGACGTCTTGATCCGCCACCTGCGCAATCACGTCGCCTTCGCGGATGTCCGCATATTGAGCCGGTCCGCCCTCGACCACCCCGGTCACGTAAACCTTGCCGGCGACCTCGACCGCATAGACACCTAGCCACGGCCGTGCGCGTCGATCTGCTTTTCCTGTCGTTCTCAAACCTTCCAGAATGGGTTTCAGCAAGTCGATCGGCACGAACATGTTGGCATTAATCTCATCGCCATCGATCACTTCGCGAACCAATAGGGAGCCCAAGCCGACCAGCATTCCTGCGTTGTCCACTAGAGCAGCGCCCGACCAATGCGGGTGAGCGGGCGAGGCAAATATCGCATCCTCGACCAGATATTCCCAGGCACCGGCGAATTCTCGGCGGGCCAAAACGCGTGCATCGTGCGGAGCGGCAAACTCCGCCGCACTCAATACATGCACCTCGCTGCCGAGCGTTAGCGGGCTCGAATCTCCGAGCGCGATCGCGGGCAAGTTTAAGGGCTGCAAGGGCAGCACCAACCCAAATCCCGTGACTTGATCGTAGGCCAGTGGATGCGCCGGAATCTCGCGCCCGCTTGAGCCGGTGAGCCAAACATCCGTGGCCTCGGTAATGAGGTAGCCGATGGTCAATACCAATCCGGCGTTGTCGATGACTACGCCGTTACCAGTTCGCTGTGAACCCAAAATGCCTGCCGTAAATGCATCTTCGGGCACCACGGCACGTAATTTAGTTACCGAACGGCTGATGCGCTGCAAATCCAGTTCCGTCATCACACAGTGATAACATTCGTATCCACGTTCGGCAATTTAATATTTCAGTAGCCAGCTTCGCTCGATTTAGTGAAAAATGCGCCCACTATTTCACACAACAAGGATCTGCCATGGATCGCAAAATTACGCGTCGAGTCATCGTTAAGAATGGTTTGATCGCCGGTGCAATGCTGCCTTTTTTGGGTCTGCTGTCACGGATCGCACTGGCGGCAGGATTACCTGCGCTGGATCCGGCCGACCCGACTGCCAAGTCCTTAGGCTTCGTGACCGATGCCAGTAAGGCGACGGCCGCGAAACCCGGCCAGAAATGTGGCACGTGCGCTCAGTTCCAAGGCAAGGCCGGCGATGAGTCGGGCGGATGTAACATTTTTGCAGGCAAGAGCGTTCCCGCCGCCGGCTGGTGCATGGTGTGGGCGCAAAAGACCTGAGGCGCGTAGCCCGGGACGCGTAGCCTGAAGGCGGAAAGCCTCGGCTTTGACCCGCTTCACGGCGAGGGCCGTGCAATAGGCTCAACATGGGAGGATGTGGCGGCACCCCATCCTCGGTTTTTTTATGGCGCTCTATGTGGGGTGGGGCGCTTGGCATTGGTTTAGCAATCGCTCGGTGCACGAGCCGGATGGCGTATTGGTTGCGGATGAGCCGCAGCAGACGCTGGTCGAGAATGGCGAGCAGATTCGGAAAGGCCATTGGACCCTGACGGTTCGCGCCACCTACCGCATCACGGCGCGGGTACTGGGTCGAGAGACCTACAATTTCGATGCACTGTCCGATCTGATTCCGCAGGACGTCGCATTGGGTTGGGGCCCCATGTCCGACAGTCGGGTACTGCGCAGCCTGGAGATGTCCCAAGAAAATCGATTCTTCAATTGGCGCACCTCCGCCAAGACTGTGATCCCGATGCCGGCCATCATCACTCACGCGGCAAATACTCATGTGATTCCCTCGACCCCAAGTATTGCCCGGCAGCTATTGCGGCTTCGCCCCGGGGAAGTCGTGACGCTGACGGGCGAACTGGTGGATGCGAAACGCGACGATGGGCGATGGATCAAAACCTCATTGGTGCGCGATGACACGGGCGCAGGGGCCTGCGAAGTGATGTGGGTGACCGACGTCAGCTCGTGAGCAACCACTCGCGCAATGCCAAGGAGACGGCGTCGGGCCGCTCAGCGGGGGCCATATGGCCGGCGGCGTGGATCTCGAACAAGGTCGCGTGAGGAATTCGGCGCTGGATGGTTTGATGCTGGGAGATCGGCGCCGAGCTGTCATCGCTGCCGCTCAATAGTAAGGTCGGCACCGTAATGCGCGGCAGTACGGCCAACGCATCCGGCCGGTGCAGCAGCGCGCGGGTCTGCTCCGCATAATCGGACACGGTGCAACGCTCAATCATCGCCGCGAGGCGAGGCATCAATTCGGCCGCCCGGTGAAAATCGCTGCCCATCATCGGCGGCAGCCACTCACGCGCCAAGGCCCGCATGCCGTGTGCGGCCGCGATACGCAGCAATTGTCCACGGCCCTGGGGTTCGCCATCGCGCACCGGATGCACGCTGGTGTTGAGCAACGCCAGCGCGCTCACTCGCTGAGGCGCAGTGCGTATGATTTCAAGCGCGACACGTCCACCCATGGAATGGCCGGCGACCGCAAAGCTCGGCGGCGCCACCTGTAACACGTGATGGGCCATGGCCTCGATGCTGGAGAAACCGCGAAAGGAAATGACCGACACGTCGGCGATCGACGCCAGACGCTTCGGGATATCCGACCAAACGATTTCATCGCATAGCAATCCGCACAGCAGCAGCAGCGGCGGCCGCGCATGGATGGATGACTGCA
>CAZZWE010000208.1:0-5037 GCA_964657675.1 uncultured Steroidobacteraceae bacterium | reverse complement strand
CATTGGCCATGTTTTCCCAACTCCTGCGGTTTCACCATTGCGGCACCGCCTAGATACACGCATAAAGCACCTGCCCGCAAGGGCTTGTGGTTTGCAGCGCCCCTGTAGCGAGGTGCATGCTTCCGGCATGAACGGAGCGATCATAGGGGCTTACCGCGTCCTCAGCACCCTGGGCGCCGGTGGTATGGGGGAGGTTTTCCTAGCCGAGCGCGCCGATGCTCAGTTCGAGCAAAAAGTGGCGATCAAGATCGTGCACGCCGGAATGTTCGGCCGGGGCGTGCACTCGCGGCTCAAGATGGAGCGGCAGATTCTTGCCCAACTCGATCATCCCAACATCGCACACCTGCTTGACGGCGGCGCCCTACCCGATGGGAGCGCCTACATCGTCATGGAGTACGTTGATGGTATCGCCATCGATGTGTATTGCGACTCCAATCATCTGGATGTCACAGCGCGTTTGAAACTGTTTCAGACGGTCTGCTCCGCAGTGCACTACGCACACCAAAACCTGATCGTTCACCGCGACTTGAAGCCTTCCAACATATTGGTAACTGCGGCAGGAATTCCTAAGTTGCTGGATTTCGGCATCGCCAAGTTACTTGACGAGCGGCAGGCGGGAAGCCATACCTTGGCCGTGACACATGCGGATATTCGTGTCATGACGCCTGATCATGCGAGTCCGGAACAGGTCCGAGGACAGGTCATCACCACGTCCAGTGATGTCTACGTGCTGGGGGTACTGCTGTACAAACTTTTGTCCGGTGCGGGGCCTTTCTTTATTTCCTCGATGAGGCTCGCCGAGATAGAGCGGGCAATTTGTGAAAAGGACCCACCGCTTGCCAGCCAAGCGGTGAGAATCCAAGACTCTGATGAGGCTCGGTCGATTGCCGAAGCTCGCGCCACCACGCCAAAGCGTCTGCGCCGTGCGTTGGCTGGCGATCTGGACAATGTCGTGTGCATGGCTATGCGCAAGGAGCCAGAACGGCGTTACGGTTCCGCGCAACAACTGGCGGGCGATATCCAGCGGCATCTGGACGGCCTACCGGTGATGGCACGGCGAGATACCGTTTCCTACCGAACCGCCAAATTCGTCCGACGAAACTGGTTGCCGGTCACCGCTGCAGCGAGCGCGTTGTTTCTGATGGTGGCGTTCGCCCTGACGACGTATTTTCAATCGCTGCGCATCGCTGCCGAGCGTGACCGAGTTGCTCAGCAGCGAGAAGTGGCGGAGCGCGAGCGTGTCCGGGCCGAAGAGATCTCCACTTTTTTGGTGAACCTGTTCAAATTGTCCGATCCTGAAGAAAGCCGCGGCAATCAGGTCACTGCACGCGAACTGCTCGACTCAAGCGCCAAACGTCTCGAGGCCGGCTTGCAGAATCAGCCGGCCACAAAAGCCGCTCTCATGGCAACCGTTGGCGAAGTCTACGATAGCCTCGGACAATACAAGGATGCCGTGCCGATACTGAACGAATCGCTGGCCTTACAGCCGGCGTCACATGAAAAATCGCGGGTGGATACGCTGCTGGAGCTGGCTCGCGCCCGCGAAGGTGCCGGCGACTTGAGCAGCGCCGAAGCGCCGCTGCAAGACGCGCTGCGCTCCTCGCAGCGTGACTTCGGAGCGAATAGCCAGGAAGTCGGCCGGGCACTTTGGGCACTCGGACGCCTACGGCAGAAGCAGGGACAATTCGGCCAAGCCAACGAACTTTACAAGCGCAGTTTGGCGATCATGGAAACATCCCAGGCGCCCGCCACCGATGTGTCCGCGCTGCTTGATGATCTCGCTAAAGTCTATGCGGACGAACACCAGTGGGAATTGGCCAAGGAAACCTTTCAGCGCTCGCTGCAAATCGACCAAGTTCAGTTAGGCGAAGATCACCCCAGAGTTGCCGCGCACATCATCAACCTGGCGGTGGTCGCACAGAATATGGGTGACCTCAAAGAAGCAGAACGGCTCTATCTGGATGCTATCGCACGATTGGAAAAATCCTATGGACCTCGCCACCCGGAGCCGGCGGCAGCTCGGGGCAACTACGGATTGCTCCTTCAACGTGAGGGGAGATTAAATGAGGCAGAACCCCAACTGCGCAACGCATTGGCGGTGACGTTGTCCCTTTATGGTCCATTGCACTACGACGTTGGCTACGCACGAGTGAGCTTGGCGCTGCTGCTGCATGACAAAGGCGACTTGGTGAACTCGGAAAGCGAGTTTCGTCAAGCGCTCGCGGTGTACGACAAATCGCTGCCCCCCGACCACCAATATCGCGCAGCACTACTCATGCATTTCGCACGCTTGCTGGTCGATCGCGGCAAGCCCGAACAAGCGCTCGGTATGAGCGAGCAATCCGTCAAGATCTGGACCGACACCTCCGGAACCACCAGCCCTCGTACCGCGCAGGCTCATGCCATTCACGCCTATGTGCTGGAGCATCTAAACCGCATGCACGAGGCCGCTGATGAACTCGACGCGGCCCTGCCGGTGTTGATCAAGGCGCGCTCCGCCGATGATCCAGTGGTTCGCCGCGCACAGCTG
Source organism: uncultured Steroidobacteraceae bacterium (assembly GCA_964657675.1). Classification (GTDB taxonomy): domain Bacteria; phylum Pseudomonadota; class Gammaproteobacteria; order Steroidobacterales; family Steroidobacteraceae; genus Bog-1198. Next base: position 2,507 of record CAZZWE010000208.1, on the reverse strand, counting down.
TGGCAAAAAGCGGCGCACCCCGGAGCAGTACAGACGGCGCGCGAAAGCCCTCACCCGCCCAAAAACAACTTATAAGCCGGGTTATCCGTCTCTTCGATATACGCATACTGCAGCTCATTGATGTGCAGCATAAAATCCGTGACCGACGCGGCCGGCACCTGAATGCCCGCCAGCACCCGTCCATGATCCGAGCCGTGATTGCGATAGTGAAACAAGCTGACATTCCACTGCGTACCAATGGCCTGCAAAAATCTCAGCAGCGCCCCCGGCCGCTCCGGAAACTCGAACCGATACAGACGCTCGTTCGCAAGTCCCTGTGCATGTCCTCCCACCATATAACGCACATGCAGCTTGGCCATTTCATTATCGGTCATGTCCTTGACCGCGAAGCCCGCCGCTGAGATCGTCGCCAATACGGCGTCGCGTTCCGCCCGTCCCTGCGTCAACGCCAGGCTCACGAACACCTGCGCCGCGCTGACATCGGAGTAACGGTAGTTGAACTCGGTGACGCTGCGTTTGCCGAGCAGCTCGCAGAAGCGCAGGAATGAGCCCGGCGCCTCCGGCATCTGCACCGCAAACAGTGCCTCGCGCTGCGCGCCGATGTCGGCTCGCTCCGCCACATAGCGCAGCCGGTCGAAATTCATATTGGCGCCGCAGTTGATGGCAACAAACGTTCGCCCCGTACAGTTTTCGCGCCCGATGTACTTCTTGACGCCCGCCACAGCCAAGGCGCCCGCGGGTTCGGCGATCGAACGCGTGTCCTGAAAAATATCTTGGATCGCGGCGCAGATTTGATCGGTGGTCACCAGCACCACTTCGTCGACTAATTGCTTGGCGAGCCGGAACGGTTCTTCACCGACCCGTTTTACCGCCACACCATCGGCGAACATGCCGACGCGATCCAGCGTGATGCGTTTGCCGGCGCGCAGCGACTCGTACATCCCGGCCGCATCTTCCGGCTCGACGCCGATGATCTTGATGCGCGGGTACAGCGCCTTGGCATAGGCGGCGATGCCGGCGATCAAACCACCGCCGCCAATGGGAACGAAGATGGCGTCGATGTCATCCCCATGTCGTTGGCGCAAGATTTCCATGGCAATGGTGCCCTGGCCGGCGATGACATCCGGATCATCAAAGGGATGCACGAACACCAGCTGGCGCTGATGCGCAAGTTCGGTGGCATGCTCGTAGGCCTGATCGTAGTCATCGCCGTGCAAAATGATTTCGCCGCCGAGGTCGGCCACGGCCTGAACCTTGATCTCAGGGGTGGTCAGCGGCATGACGATGACCGCCGGAATACCGCGCGTCCGTGCGGCCAGCGCCACGCCCTGTGCGTGGTTTCCCGCCGAGGCGCAAATCACCCCGCGCTGCGCGCTGATCGCCGAGAGCTGCGCGATTTTGTTGTAGGCACCGCGAATTTTGAACGAAAACACCGGCTGCAGGTCTTCTCGTTTGAACAGGATCTGATTGTTCAAACGCCGCGACAGGCGCGGGGCCACTTCCAGCGCAGTCTCTACGGCGACATCATAGACTTTGGCCTTCAGGATCCGATCGACGTAGGTTTCTGGCATGTCAGTGAGATTAGCTGAAGCGGCCACCTAGCGGTATTGGCGGCCGATACTGTGAGATGTTCCACACCCCGCGGAGCGCTGCGGTCCTTTGGCCGCTCAATTCGGTAACATAGAGCTATGCGCACACTTAAAATTTGGCTGTTTGCCTGGCTGTTGGCATCGCCTGCGGCGTTCGCACTCACGGGCAGCACGGTGGCCACCGACAACGTGAAAGCCCATTTGGTGAGCGAAGTCAGCTCGGTCGCGCCCGGGCAGGCTTTTTGGGTGGCGCTGGAATTCGACATCCGCGAAGGCTGGCACACTTATTGGCGCAATCCCGGCGACTCGGGCCAGGCCACCAGTTTGACGTGGGCCTTGCCGAATGGATTCACGGCGGGCGATATCGTCTGGACCACGCCGCATCTGTTCGAAGTGAAGCCGCTGGTCAATTACGGCTACGCAAAACACGCGGTGCACTTGGTTCAAGTCACCGCGCCGAAAGATCTGAAGATCGGTGCGCCGGCGGCGCTGACCGCCAAGGCCAGCTGGCTGGTGTGCTCCGATGTCTGCATCCCGGAGGATGCCAATCTCACGCTGAATCTTCCGACCAGCGCGGCACCGGGCGCCGCTGATCCTGCCGCGGCGTCGCTGTTCAGCAGCGCCCGCGCCGAATTGCCCAGCGCCCAGCCCGCCGCCACCCACGCAGCCATCGCCGGCGATCAGCTGGTCATTACCTTGGGGAAGGAATGGGGTCCTACTTTAAGCCAGATCAAATCCCTGGCTTTCTTTCCCTATGACGAGGGCAGCATTGAATACGCCGCGCCGCAAACACTGAAGCGCAGCAGCGATGCGATCGAGTTGTCGATGAAGATTGGCTACCAACCGCCCAAGGCCGGCGTCATCCGTGGCGTATTGATGGCCACGGAGCAGAATGGCACTCAAACCGACGTGCTGCCC
>CAZZWE010000207.1:0-5089 GCA_964657675.1 uncultured Steroidobacteraceae bacterium | reverse complement strand
GGCGGATTTGGGCGGCGCTTGGAAACCGACTCGGTCGAGCAGGCGGTCAAATTCGCCAAGCAAGTCAATTATCCGGTAAAAATTATTTGGACCCGCGAAGAAGACATTCGGCATGACATCGTGCGTCCCATGTATCACGATGAAATTTCCGCCGTGGTCAATGATCAGGGGATGCCCATTTGGTACGGCGACCGCATCACCGGCGGCACTGTGCTTGGCCGTTGGGCGCCGATGGCCATGGCCAAGAACGGACTGGATGACGATCTGGTGGAGTGCGTGGAGAAAACTCCCTACGAAATCCCTGCGATGAAAGTTGAGTGGATTCGTCACGACATGCCGCCCGGCCTGCTGGTCGGCTGGTGGCGGGGCGTCGGACCCACCCATAATCTTTTCGTGGTCGAAAGTTTCGTTGACGAGCTGGCCCATGCGGCCGGTAAGGATCCGTTCGACTACCGGCGCGCCTTGCTGCAGAAAAATCCCCGCTCTCTGGCATTGCTGGAATTGGCGGCCGCAAAGATCGGATGGAACACGGGCAAGCTACCCCCGCGCGTGGGACGTGGCATCGCGCTGGGCGAGCCCTTCGGCAGCTTCGTGTGCCTCATCATGGAAGTCGAGGTGACGCCGCAAGGCGAAGTGAACATGCGCCGAGCCGTGGTGGCTTTGGACTGCGGGATCGCCATCAATCCCAGTTCGATCGAGGCGCAAGTGCAGGGCGGTCTGATTTTTGGCCTGAGCGCTGCGCTGTATAGCGGCATCACCCTGAAGCAGGGCGCCATCGAGCAGAGCAATTTTCATGACTATCGCAGCGTGCGGATGAACGAGGTCCCGCTGGTTGAGGTGCACACCATCGAGAGCACTCAGCCACCGGGCGGATTGGGCGAAGTCGGCACGGCCATCGCTGCACCCGCCTTGTCGAATGCCATTTTTGCCGCCACCGGCGTGCGGCTGCGCAGTCTGCCCATTGATCGGCAGTTGCTGATTCAAAACAGCGATGCGTTGAAACAGGTGGTGGCATGAAACGCTGGCTAGGCCTGTTGCTGGGGGTGCTGGTTTTGGTGGCCGTTGCCTACGTGCTGCTGAATCGTTCCGATTCGCACGATGGCATGGCACCGGCCATCGCGGGTGCGCCGGCCACCGCCACGGTGTTGGCTCGCGGCGAGTACCTGACCAAAGCCGCTGATTGCGTGGCGTGCCATACCGTGGCCGGGTCCGATCAGCCATTTGCAGGCGGCGTGGCGTTCAAGCTGCCGTTCGGAACCATCTACTCCAGCAACATCAGCGCTGACCCCGCCTCGGGCATTGGTGCTTGGAGCGATGAGGAGTTCGTGCGGGCCGTACGCGAAGGGGTGCGTAAAGACGGGCAACACTTGTATCCGGCGTTTCCCTATACCTCATACACCGGACTGAGCCGTCAAGATGTGCTGGCCATTAAAGCCTACCTGATGAGCTTACCGGCCATGACACGGCCCAATCAGGCCAATGATCTGAGCTTTCCGTTCAATCAACGATGGGCGATGGGATTTTGGAATGCGGCGTTTTTCAAGAGCCAACGCTTCGCGGCGGACTCGTCTAAGTCAGCGCAATGGAATAGCGGTAAATACCTGGCCACCGCGCTCGGCCACTGTGCCGAGTGTCACACGCCCCGCAATCTGGGATTTGGTCTGGAGCATGGCAAGGAATTGGCCGGCGCAGAGTTGCAGGGATGGCGGGCTTATAACATCACCACCGATGCCGAGCATGGCATCGGTGGTTGGAGTGAGACGGAAATCGCGGCGTACTTGAAGTCCGGACACGCGTTGGGCCGCGGCGCGGCGTCTGGTCCCATGGGCGAGGCGGTCGAGCACAGCCTGCAGTATCTGACCAACGAGGATGTCAGTGCGTTGGTGACCTACCTTCGCTCGGTGCCCGCGCAGGAGGGTCATGAGCCCATCAGCATCGATCCAAAACCTGCCGCCGTCATCGCTTCCACGGATGCCGCGCCTGGTCCGGACGCACCCCTCGGACAAGGGCGGCACTTGTTCGAAGGCGCGTGTGCCAGTTGTCATCAGTGGAATGGACTTGGCCAGGAGACCCCCTACGCATCGCTGGTGGGTACGCGGGGAGTGAACGATGTCGGCGGCGCCAATGTGACTCAAGCGATTTTACGGGGCGTCAACATGCGAGTGGCCGGCAACGATGTATTCATGCCGGCTTTTGGCGAGGCCTACTCCGATACGGAGGTATCGGCCCTGGCGAATTATGTCATCGCCCATTTCGGCGGAAAGCAGGGCAAAGTCACGCCCGCGGAGGTGGCCAAACGGCGCGGCCTATAGCCGTCCACCGCAGATTCTGGGCCGGACTGTTCCATTCTGCAGAATTGCGAGTAACATTCGAAAAAAATGTTGCCCGCTATGCAGGAAGCCGAGTCGTGAATGAGAACAATTTCAAAGACGTCAATCTGAACCTTCTCGTGGTCTTCGCGGTGTTGATGCGCGAGCGGTCAATCACGCGCGCCGCGGGAACATTGGCGCTGAGCCAGCCTGCGGTCAGCAACTCATTGAAGCGCTTGCGCGCTATGTTTGGCGATGCCTTGTTTACCCGCGTCAGCCAAGGGGTGGTGCCCACCGACCGGGCACACTCGCTGTATCAGAATCTATTGCCCTCACTCGAGACTATCGAAACCACCTTGAATGAGCAGCGCAGGCTGGCGCCGCACGCGCGCTCGTAGATTCTGCCTGACGGTACTGGCAAGCCCCGGAACACGCGCCGGGGTGACGCCTGTATGATTGCTTGGCCATCAACATCGATGGGTAGCTTGAATCTCACATGACCCAATTGGAGTCCCCGTTAACCGGGCTCACGGTGCTGGATTTTTCGCACGCACTGGCGGGCCCCTATTGCAGCATGCTGATGGCCGCGTATGGCGCGCGCGTGATCAAAATCGAAGGACCCGACGGCGATATTGGCCGTACCTGGGGGCCGCCGTTCCACGGTGAGGATGCCTCGTATTTTGTCGGCTTGAACAGCGGCAAAGAAAGCGTGGCGATCGACTTGAAAACTGCGGAGGGCTTGGCCGCGTGTCGGCAACTTGCCGCAACGGCCGACATCGTGCTCGAGAACTTCAGGCCCGGCACGATGAATCGCCTTGGGTTGGATTACGCCTCGCTCTCGGCAGCCAATGCCCGGCTGATCTATGTGTCCATTTCGGGCTATGGCCAAACGGGTCCCCGGCGCATGGAGCCGGCCATGGATTTAATCATTCAGTCCGCTTCCGGCTTGATGAGCATTACCGGGACTGAAGCTGGCGAAACTGTCAAAACCGGACATTCGATCGCGGACATTACCGCGGGATTGTTCTCACTGATCGGCGCCTTGTTGGCCATCGAGGCGCGGCATCGCACCGGCCGCGGCCAGTTCGTCGATGTGTCCATGATGGATACCGTGATGTCGACCATGCTGCCAAGTTTCGCCCGCTATCTGGCTTCCGAAGTGATTCCAAGGCCCATGGGCACGTTGTTCGACGGCATCGTGCCTTACCGCAACTTCAAATGTGCGGACCGCGAAATCACCATCGCGGTCGCCAGCGACAAGCTGTGGAAGAGCTTTTGCGAAGCGATCGGCCGAGTGGATCTGATCAACCATCCAGATTACAAGTCCAATCCGTTGCGTGTGAAAAATCGGGATGCGCTCGAACCTGTGTTGGAAGCGATGTTCCGTTCCCAACCGGCACAACATTGGGTTGAAGTCTTGTCGCGTCACGGTATACCTTGCACCGTAGTTCGCAATCTTAAGGAGGTCATCGACGATCCTCAGACCTCGGCCCGCAACATGACGCCCACCGTCCAACATGCGGTCGCAGGGTCGATACGAGTGCTCGGGGTGCCGGTGCAGTTGTCCGAAACTCCGGGACGCCTGACGAATGCGGCGCCGCTGCTCGGGGCGGATACCGAGAAGGTTTTACAAGAATTGAAACGCGCACAGCGCGATTAGGCGCGAACTTCGGGTTTTGAAGTTCCTTTTGGGGGGAGAGGGACGTCACGAGCATGGGAGAGCATTGGGATGCAAGCAGCCAGTTCGCAAAGTCGGGCGACGCCGGATGAATGGGCGCGGCAGTTGGCGGCGCCTGCGGATTTGTCGAGCGAACGCCGTGGATGGTCGACGGCGCTGCTTCGCCACTGGACGGGCGGCACACCGACCCTGATTCAGCCAGCCCTTGATCATCATTACATCGTGCAGCACTTGGGCGGTCCTAAGAAGGTGGAGCGCAGGCGCGATGGCGCCACCGTCTCGGCCATCGTCGAGCCAGGGTCGTTGTCCATCGTGCCCGTGGGCACGCAGTTCAAATGGCACACGCAGGGGCCGATCGAATTCGCCCACCTTTATCTGACGCCTTCGATGTTGTCGCGCGTGGCGTTGCGCTTCGATAAATTCAGTGACACGTTGGTCGACCGGGTGGGCTGCCGTGATCCGCTGCTCGAGATGCTGTATACCGCCATGCTGCAGGAGCTGCGCAAGGAAGAGGGCATCGAGTCGTTGTACTTGGACTCGCTGCTCGAAACCTTCCTGATCAAATTGCTCCTGGCGCATACCTCTTCACGCAAAACGAATGTCCTCAAGCCGCGTGAAGTATTGGCCGCCTATCAACTGAAGCGCGTGACGGAATTCGTTGAATCACGACTGAACGGCGAGATCGCGCTGGCGGATTTGGCTGAGGTTGCAGGCGGCAGTGTTTTTCATTTCAGCCGCGCGTTTCGCAACACCGCGGGCGATACGCCCTACCGCTATGTTTTGCGGCGGCGCATCGAGAGGGCCAAGCGTATGTTGAAAACGACCGACCTGTCCGTGAGCGAGGTGGCGCGGGATTGCGGTTTCACCAGTACCGCCCATTTCGCGAAGACATTCGTGCGCTTCGTCGGGACTTTGCCGAAAAGCTTCCGGCAACGATAGGTCGCTTAAACGCAAGTAGAGCTTAAGGCCTGCGACCTGATACGATTCGCCCCCCTTGAGGTGTCAGGCACCCAATCGGGGTGTAGCTCAGACTGGTAGAGCGCTACGTTTGGGACGTAGATGTCGCAGGTTCGAATCCTGTCACCCCGACCAATAAAATCAA
>CAZZWE010000206.1:0-5093 GCA_964657675.1 uncultured Steroidobacteraceae bacterium | reverse complement strand
CCATCCGTGAAGGCGGCAAGACCGTCGGCGCCGGAGTCGTTGCGAAGGTGATTGCCTAAGCGTACTATTCGCGACCCTTGCGATGGCGCGGGGCGCCACTAATGACGGGGTCGAAGCGACCCCGTCCGTTTAAATTCGGGAATTTCTTAATATGGCTAATCAGAACATCCGCATTCGCCTGAAGGCTTTCGATCATCGTTTGATCGACAAGTCGGCGCGCGAAATCGTCGATACCGCGAAGCGCACCGGCGCGACCGTCAAAGGTCCCGTGCCGTTGCCCATCAAAATGGAGCGTTTTACGGTGTTGACCGCGCCCCATGGCGATAAGGACGCCCGCGACCAATTCGAGATCCGCACCCACAAGCGGATGCTGGACATCCTGAATCCCACCGATAAGACCGTGGATGCCTTGATGAAGCTGGACCTGCCGGCGGGCGTAGACGCCCAGATCGAGCTGAATTAACCCGCTGAACTAGCGTTTGAGCCGGATTCGGGTATACTCCCGCGTCCATTTTAGAGGTCGGAGAACGTGGGCGCCGACGCTACTGACTTAAGGGTCTGTAGGGTCCGAGTGTTCAAACCGCTGGCCTGTTGCAACGAAATGCGTGGTAACCCCTAGGGGACCCGCTGTGAGGATCGACAATGACCATTGGTCTGGTTGGCCGCAAATGCGGCATGACCCGCGTATTTACTGACGCTGGCGTCGCCGTCCCCGTGACGGTGGTCGAAGCGTTGCCGAATCGCATCACCCAAATTAAGAATGAGAAAACCGACGGCTATCGTGCGGTTCAAGTGACCTTGGGCGCTCGCCGCCCATCGCGCGTTCCCAAGGCGTTGGCCGGCCATTTCGCCAAGGCGAATGTCGCCGCCGGTTACACCTCGCAGGAATTTCGCCTGAAAAAGGGCGAAGGCGATGACCTCGCGGCCGGCGGCGACCTCAAGGTCGACATGTTCACCGTGGGCCAAGTGGTCGACGTGACCGGCACCACGGTCGGCAAAGGCTTCCAGGGCACGATGAAGCGTCACAACTTCGCGGGCGGCATGAAGACTCACGGAAACTCGGTGTCGCATCGCGCGCCCGGTTCCATCGGTCAGCGCCAGACCCCGGGCCGCGTGTTCAAGGGCAAGCGCATGTCGGGTCACATGGGCGTTCGTAATCGCACCATCGAAAATTTGCACATCGTTGACATCGATGCCACGCGCAACTTGCTGCTGATTTTTGGTGCGGTGCCGGGTGCGGAAGGCTCGCGCGTCATCGTGCGTCCTTCGGTGAAGGCCGCAGGCCAGGCGCGTCGTCAAAAACTGATGCCGAATAAAGTGGCCGCCGCCAAAGCGGGCGCGAAACCCTCGCCTAAGGCTGGGAAATAATCATGAAAGTTCAGCTGCGAAACGCTAAACCTGCCAGCGAAATCGATTTGTCGGACGCCGCCTTTGGCCGCGCCTACAACGAAGCGTTGGTGCACCAGGTGGTCACTGCCTATCAGGCGGCCGGTCGTGCTGGTACCAAGAAACAGAAGAGCCGCGCCGAAGTTCGCGGCGGCGGCAAGAAGCCCTGGAGCCAGAAAGGCACCGGCCAGGCACGTGCCGGATCGATCCGCAGCCCTATCTGGGTGGGTGGCGGACGTGCCTTCGCTGCGCGGCCCCGCGATTTCTCGCAGAAAGTGAATCGCAAAATGTATCGCGCTGCGATGCAATCCATGATTTCCGAACTGGTGCGCTCCGACCGTCTGTACGCGGTCGAGTCGATCGAACTCGCCGAGCCGCGCACCAAGCTGCTGATCAGCAAGTTGTCTGAGTACGGTTTGAGCCGCGCGTTGATTTTGGTCGAGGCCTACGAAGAGAAGTTGTTCCTGGCGGCGCGCAACATTCCCTACGTGGATGTGTTGGCGGTGACCTCGCTCGATCCGGTCAGCCTCATCAAGCACGACAAGGTGATCGCCACGGTAGGCGCCCTCAAGTTGCTGGACCAGCGTCTCGGAGGCGCGAATGAATAAAGAACGACTCATGACCGTGCTGATTGCTCCGCACGTGTCCGAAAAGGCCGCCAACGTCCAAGAGAAAGCGAACCAGTATGTGTTTCGCGTGCGCGACGATGCATCCAAGGCCGAAGTGAAGCAGGCGGTCGAATTGATGTTCGAGGTCAAAGTCGAAGGCGTCAATCTGTTGAACCGGCCGGGAAAGACGCGCCGCTTCAAGAATATCGCCGGCAAGCGCAACGGCTTCAAGAAGGCTTATGTTCGGCTCGAAACCGGACAAAGCATCGATTTCACCGGCGCGACGAAGTAAGGATCTAACAGGCCATGGCACTCATCAAGATGAAGCCGACCTCCCCGGGAGCGCGCTTCGTAGTTAAAGTCGACCGCTCGCACCTGCACAAGGGTGGGCCGCTCGAATCGTTGACCGTCAAGAAGAACCGCACCGGCGCGCGCAACCACTCCGGACGCCAGACCACGCGCCACATCGGCGGCGGTCACAAGCAGCGTTATCGTTTGGTGGACTTCAAGCGCGACAAGGACGGCATTCCGGGCGTCGTTGAGCGTTTGGAATACGATCCGAACCGCACGTCGCACTTGGCGCTGGTACTGTACAAGGACGGCGAGCGTCGCTACATCCTGGCACCCAAGGGCGTAAAGGCCGGCGATGAAATTCGTTCCGGCGCCGATGCGCCGATCAAGGCGGGTAACGCCATGCCGCTGCGGCACATCCCAGTCGGCAGCACGATTCATAACATCGAATTGAAAGTTGGCAAGGGCGGCCAGATGGCGCGCAGCGCCGGCGCCTCGGCACAGTTCGCCGCGCGTGAAGGCGTGTATGCGAGCTTGCGGTTGAAGTCCGGCGAAATGCGCAAGGTGCATGTGGATTGCCGCGCCACCATCGGCGAAGTCGGCAACGATGAACACAACCTGCGCGTATTCGGCAAGGCCGGCGCGGTGCGTTGGCTCGGCGTGCGTCCGACGGTCCGCGGTGTCGTCATGAACCCGGTCGATCACCCTCACGGCGGCGGCGAAGGCAAATCCGGCCAGGGTAATCCGCATCCGGTAAGCCCATGGGGCTTGCAGACCAAGGGCAAGAAGACTCGTGCCAACAAGCGTACCGACGGCATGATCCTTCAGCGCCGTAAGAACAAACGACTGTAAGAGACTGGAGAATTATCAGTGCCTCGTTCGCTTAAGAAAGGTCCCTTCGTCGATTTGCATCTCGCCAAGAAGGTGCAGACGGCCAGCGGCAAGAATGATCGCCGACCCATCAAGACGTGGTCGCGTCGCTCCATGGTCATTCCCGATATGGTCGGTTTGACCATTGCGGTTCATAACGGCCGCCTCCATGTCCCCGTGCTGGTCTCGGAGAACATGGTCGGGCACAAGCTCGGTGAATTTGCTCCGACGCGCACCTTCAAGGCGCACTCCGGCGACAAGAAAGTAACGGCCTCGGAATAAGACATGGAAACCAAAGCAGTATTGCGCTACGCGCGCATCTCTCCGCAGAAGTGCCGGCTCGTGGTCGACACCATCCGCGGCAAGACGGCCACCCTGGCGGTGACCACCTTGAAGTTCATGCCGCAGAAGGGCGCGAAGATCGTCGCCAAGGTGCTGGATTCGGCCATTGCGAATGCCTACAACAATTTCAACGCCGATGTGGATGACCTCAAGGTCACGCGCATCGAGGTCGATCCGGCTCCGATGCTGAAGCGCTTTCATGCGCGCGCCAAGGGGCGCGGCGTACGGATCGCCAAGCGCAGCAGCCACATCCTGGTTCAAGTATCTGACGGAAAGCGAGACGCCTAATGGGTCAGAAAGTAAATCCGATTGGTATTCGCCTTGGTATCACCCGCGAATGGTCATCGCGCTGGTATGCCGGATCCAAGTCGTTTGCCTCGAACATCCACACCGACTTCCTGGTGCGCAAGTACCTGAACAAGAAGTTGGCGGATGCCTCGGTGAGCAACATTCACATCGAGCGTGCGGCCAAGCGCGCCAACATCACCATTCACACGGCGCGTCCGGGCATCGTGATCGGCAAGAAAGGCGAGGACATCGAAAAACTCCGCACCGCCGTGGCCAAGATTCTGGGCATGACGATGAACGATGTGCGCTTGAACATCGCCGAGATTCGCAAGCCCGAGTTGGATGCGAAATTGGTGGCCGAAGGGATTTCGCAGCAGTTGGAAAAGCGTGTGATGTTCCGCCGCGCCATGAAGCGCGCCGTGACCAACACCATGCGTTCCGGCGCGTTGGGCATCAAGGTGCGCATCTCCGGCCGCTTGAACGGCTCGGAAATCGCCCGCACCGAGACCAATCGCGAAGGCCGTGTGCCGTTGCACACCTTCCGCGCCGACATCGACTACGGCCTGGCCGAAGCCCAGACCACGTATGGCGTCATCGGCATCAAGGTTTGGATCTTCAAGGGCGAAGTGTTCGATACGCCGGCTGAGGAAGTCACTGAGGGTGCCGAAACTGCCGAGGGTGCAGCGACGGGCGCTAAAACTGCAGAGGCCGCGGCCCCTGCCGCGGGTTGAACTAGGTAAAACGACATGATGCAGCCGAAGCGGACCAAATTCCGCAAACAATTTAAGGGAAATATTGCCGGCAGCGCGCAGCGCGGCAACACCGTTGCGTTCGGCGAATTTGGCCTGAAAGCCACTGATCGCTGCCGCATGACGGCGCGTGAGATCGAGGCGGCACGCCGTGCGATTTCGCGCCACGTGAAGCGCGGCGGACGAATCTGGATCCGCGTGTTTCCGGATGTGCCCATCACCCAGAAGCCGCTCGAAGTGCGCATGGGTTCCGGCAAGGGCAACGTTGAGTACTGGGTCGCCAAGGTGCTGCCCGGCAAGGTGTTGTTCGAGATCGAAGGCATGAGTGAAGAAACTGCGCGCGAGGCGTTCCGCTTGGCCTCCGCGAAATTGTCGGTGTCGACGACGTTCGTCAAGCGTCAGGTGCGTTCATGAAGGCGAAAGAGCTGCGCGACAAGGCGCCCAAGGATCTCGGCGAGGAGCTGCTCAAGTTGCGCCGTGAACAATTCAATCTGCGCATGGCGCGCGCCACCGGTCAGGCGGCGAAACCGGATCAATTTGCAAAGGTGCGCAAGAACAT
>CAZZWE010000205.1:0-5136 GCA_964657675.1 uncultured Steroidobacteraceae bacterium | reverse complement strand
TGGAGGACCAGCTCGCCACCCTGAAGCGCGACAGCAAGCGCCACGGCTCGACCGGGGACCACATCGATCTCTCGCTTCTGGTCGACGGGCTGGAGGCGGAGCGCGAGCAGGGCATCACCATCGACGTCGCCTACCGCTTCTTCAGCACGCCACGTCGCCGCTTCATCGTGGCCGACACGCCGGGCCACGAGCAATATACCCGCAACATGGCCACCGGCGCCTCCAATGCGGAGCTGGCGGTCATGCTCGTGGACGCGCGCAAGGGCGTGCTGGTGCAGACGAAGCGGCACGCGTTCATCGCCGGCCTGATGGGCATACGCCACGTCGTGCTGGCGGTGAACAAGATCGACCTGGTCGAGTTCAGCCAGGAGCGCTTCGACGCCATCGACGCCGAGTTCCGCGCCGCCGTCGCGGAGCTGAATTTCACCACCCTGCAGGCGATCCCGCTCTCGGCCCGGCACGGCGACAACGTCATCACGTCGAGCGCCAACATGCCGTGGTACGATGGACCGAGCCTGCTCGAGTATCTCGAAGGCGTCGCGGTGGAGCAGGAGACGCTGTCCCGTCCGTTCCGCATGCCGGTGCAGTGGGTGAACCGGCCCAACCTCGACTTCCGCGGCTATTCCGGAACCGTGGTCAGCGGCCGGGTGCGGCCCGGCGACCGCGTGGTCGTGCAGCCCTCCGGCGCCCATGCCGAGATCAAGCGCATCGTCACCATGGACGGCATCCTGCCTACGGCCGAGGCTGGCGACGCGATCACGCTCGTGCTCGACCGCGAGATCGATGTGTCGCGCGGCGATGTGCTTGCCGCGGCCGACGCGCCGGTCGGGATTGCGGACGCGCTCTCGGCCCGGATGATCTGGCTGCATGACACCCCGCTTGTCGCCGGCCGTGACTACCTCGTGAAGCTTGGCGCCCGCAGCGTGCCCGGCACCGTCGAGCGCATTCGCCACCGCATCGACGTGAACACGCGGGAGGCGTTGCCGGCGGCGTCGCTGGGCCTGAACGACCTTGGCAGCATCGAGCTGCATCTGCAGTTGCCGGTGGCGTTCGAGCCCTATTCCGACAGCCGCGACCTCGGCGGTTTCATCCTGATCGACCGGCTGAACAATGCGACCGTCGGTGTCGGCATGATCGAGGCGGCATTGCGCCGGGCGACCAGCCTTACTTGGCAGGTGATGGATGTGGACCGTGCGGCGCGCGCGCGGCTGAAGCGGCAGAGTGCGGCGGTGCTGTGGTTCACCGGACTGTCTGGCTCGGGCAAGTCCACCATCGCCAACCTGGTGGAGCGGCGGCTGCACGCGTTGGGCCGGCATACCTATACGCTGGACGGCGACAACCTGCGCCATGGGCTGAATCAGGATCTGGGTTTCTCCGAGGCGGATCGGGCGGAGAACGTGCCCCGCGCGTCCGAGGTGGCGGCGCTGTTCGCGGACGCCGGGCTGATCGTGATTGCGAGCCTCATCTCGCCGCATCGCGCCGAGCGGGACCGGGCGCGGAGGCGGGTGCCGGAGGGCGAGTTCATCGAGGTGTTCATCGACACCCCCCTCGACGAGTGCCGCCGGCGCGATCCGAAGGGCCTGTATCAGAAGACCGACGCGGGGTTGATCCGCAACGTCACCGGGATCGACGCCCCGTATGAGCCGCCCGAAAAGCCGGAACTGCATCTGCGCACGGCGGAGGCGTCGCCGGAGGATATGGCGGAGCGCATCGTGGCGGAGCTGCGGCGCCGCGGCGTGATCCGGTAGGGCAGGGGGCAGCCGGGACGATCGGCCCCGTTTGCACGCTGTCCGGTTTTGCCGTGGGCGCCTTGGTCGGGTTGACCGTTGTGCGGGCGGATCGTTGATGACGACGTTGTGGTGCCGTGCGAATTGCTGACCTGAGGCGGTTTCTCAGTCGATTAGGGCGTGCTGATTCACTTGGTTCACTAATCTGCGCTGTTGCACTTATCACATCCAAATGCTTATGGTTTCGTACTGCGGTCGTGGGTTGCTCCTGCAATATTGGAGGCATAAAATGCCGCTTCCCGCGTCTGTGGCTTCATTGCGAGCATGCGGAATTTCACTCAGTTTCGATGATGGCCGAGCTGTTTTGTCGCATCCAGGCGGCCTTCAGCGCTCACTCCAGCGAGCCGGTCAGCCAGTAGACACCTTACTGCCTGGCTGGGCAGTCGCAGACATCACCGCGGAGTTTGCGCCTGTCCTGATCGTATTCTTGATACATGACAGTGGGAATACCGGGCGTTGGATTATTGATGAGCTAAGTGAGACCTTTAACGAGCCGGTCTCGCAACTGCCGACATCAACACGTGATACTTTACGCGCAGGCATGCTGCGCCTGCTGCAGGATGTACGTAGACGTGGCATGGACGCGCTTAAAGCCTGGAACGCGATCCCCCGGGTCACTAGGCTCGAACTGATGGCCGATACTGTGCACCACACGGAAGACGGTCGAGACAGTCTGATCGATATCATGGGCGCAGGAGACAGAAATCCAAGCGGTGTTTTAGAGGTCCACTCTGAGGATAATCTGCTATCTGTTTTGCTCAATGATCGAGTTGAGGTTCCGATCCTATCGAAAGGCTCAGTACTCCAAAATTCGGATTTCCTGGAAGGCTGGGCAGCAGAGCTAGTCTACTGCGACTTTGCGCCATTTTTCCTGCTTGAGCTGCGGCATGAGACTGGCCGGCGCGCGACCTGGATACTCGACCAACATCTTTCGTTTATCTGCGATATTCATAATCTCACTCCCGCAGTAAAGGATCAACTCTGCCTGCGGGCCGCTCCGGTGATCGAACGCCATCTTGCGTCGGTGTTGGCGTTCGCAGACCCGGCGTCCGATCCGATGGTCGAGCGCTACTTGCAGTTGAATGACGAAGTACGCCAAGTTCTTGTAACACACTGTGCCGGCACCATCAGGCCTCCACCCACCTCATTAGGGCTACGGCAAATGCCTGCCGTCTTGCCAGTGACCCTGTCTGTGGGAGAAAGACCATGTAGATTTCTGCCTTACAGTGCCGTCAAGCACGCGGTCACAACGGATTTGCACCAGCAAACCATCGAGGCACTTCTAACGGGCCATTTGGAATGGCCTAGTCCGTTGGATGGTAGTCTTACGGTGCTGACCGGCATTTTCATGTGGGATGAATACACTTTCTTCTATCATTTTGTCGATCGCAACGGTCTGAGTTTTATGGTCGTTGCGTCTGATCGCGTTGCAAGGTTGATCGGTCTGCTCATTCCATGCATTAACTTGATGCTGTTTGATGATAGCAGTGCAGGTAGCCATGATCCCAATATCTGGATCTTTAATAGTTTAGGTGGTCAGGTTTGGTGGATTTTAGTCCGACACGTCAATCAATTTGCGCAGGAAATGGCGCTTCGACGTCGCACGGAGCATGCGCGCCCAGTCAACGTTTTGCTAACATCCTCTCGCTTGCACATTGGCCATCATCTTTGGAACGATTTGTCCGGATTCGAGGCACTCTGTAATGCACTGCCACCGGATCACTTACCCACCACAGTAATTATAGGCGCGCATGATGGCAGTGCCGAATTCTTCGGCCCGATTGAGGCACTATTTCCGGAGATGCGAGGCCATATCGATCGGTCTTTCGAGAACGTCGATGCGTTCATTCGCTGGGTGTATGAACATGATGTTTGGCCGGCCCGAATTACCCGTGAATATGTTTCAATATCTCTACGCGCCAGGGTGATGAACCATCTTGCTATGTCCGACGAAGCAGCCCAGGTGCAGAGTATGCCGCTCACGCAGTCAGACAGGAGACCTCGAGCACCCATTGTAATGTTCGGACTGCGTGTAGAAGACCGCACCTTGGTCGACCTTCATGCCTTCTGCGAGTCGTTCGTATCATTCATGGTGGAACATCACCCTGATTCTACCATTGTTTTTGATGGTTATAATCGCCGGCCAGGTGCCATGTCGAAATCCGTCAACCCCGGCATGGTCCACCATCTATCTAGCAAACCTCCCGAGGACGTCGAGATTGCGCTTGTTAACTCCTTGATTGAGCAGTCTGTTGGAAAACCGGTCACCATCATCGGGACAACTGGCCAAAGTGTTGCCACAAGTTTGGCATGGTGTCAGCGCGCCGATGCCGCTTTCGCTATTTGGGGCGCAGGGCTCAGTAAGATCCGATGGCTTGCCAACTTGCCGACGATGATTGTCACTGGCCGCACCAACATGCTTCATCGTTCTGACATAACAATCTATCATGATCCGACTTTTATGGAAGCGTCGGCTCCCGTGCTATTCCCAGATCCTTCTTTAGTCGAAGACGCTCCTGACCACATAGCTTTGGCGTATGGTTTCATTCAAGATGGCCGAGAGTGCTTCACCGTCAAAGTTGCCGAGGTTATAGATCTATTCGGGGAATTCTTGAATCAAACTCTCAGGGATAAAAACCATATCTAAGTCAATCATCAGCCACAGCCCGGACGATACTGTGGCGAACCGCGACCCGTCGGTGCACCATCTCGGATACTGTAAAAATCAAGGGTGGTTCCAGTTCAAAGCCTGAATGGGATATCGCGACGGCCTACGTCGGCGCATGGCAATCCCACCGCCAAGTTCATGGGACAGTGCCCTCGAGGCAATGAGGCGGTTTCGGAGCGATTCACCCTCGTCCCACATTCATCAAACCGTCAAACTCCGCCATGACATCGCCACGTAAGTGTCCGCCCACGGTTCACTAACGGCCTTCATGGGGTTTTGATATGCGCCTGTTCTATCGATACCTGCTGCTCGGCACGGCGCTCGCCAGCGGTGCCCTGGCCCAGGACGCGCCGGCCCCGCACAACGTCGTCCTGTTCGTCGCCGACGGGCTGCGGCCGAGCTCGGTAACGCCGGAGCGGACCCCGGCCATGAGCGCGCTCATGCAAAACGGCGTGCGGTTCGAGAACTCGCACTCGATCTTCCCCACTTTCACCACCGCCAACGCCTCGACCATGGCGACCGGCCACCTGCTCGGCGACACGGGGGACTTCTCGAACACGGTCTACTCGGCGTTCAAGATTCCGGCAGCGAAGAACAGCGTGACGCCGTTCCTGGAGAACGACGCGGTGCTCGGGCAGATGAACCAGCAGTTCGGCGGCAACTATCTCAACGAGGAGACGA
>CAZZWE010000204.1:0-5186 GCA_964657675.1 uncultured Steroidobacteraceae bacterium | reverse complement strand
ATGCCGTTGTCGAACTCTTTGTGATACTGCGGGTGAATTTGGCTGCCGTAATCGAGCACCTTGCGCACGCGTTCTGGTGGGGTCATGGCGGTAAATTCCATGGCATTCAAGCCCCAGATGTAGGCGCCCAACAGCACGCCCTTGCCGCCGCTTTGGAACCCTGTATTGGGGTAACCGATGTTGGTGATGGGCAGATCGGTGTAGGTGATACCGCCGAAGATCTGCTCATCCTCTTCCCAAAAGCGACGCTTGAACTGCAAGCCAACCTTGATCGCCGAGGCGTACGGCACGGCGGCGACCGCCGAGGCCAGTTGCGGGCCGACATTCATGGGAATCTGCGCCAACACGGGCAGCGGTATGGTGCACAGACACCAATCAGCGCGCGCGGTCTGCCGGTTATCCAGGCTTCGGCTGTCGACGTAACTCACGGTCACGCCGTTCGCATCCTGGGCGATGTCCACGACCTTGGCGTTGTACTGAATCAGCGGTCCCAACTCGCGCCCGAACGCCTCGCCGATGCGGCCCATGCCACCGACCGGTTGGAACAATGCGGTCTGCATGTCGAAGGTGTCGCCGTTCGGGATACCCTGCCAAAGACCGGATTGAAGAATGTCGCTCAATCCGACGGGGTCCGAAGGAATGGGCCTGGCGGTCAGTCCGCCGCCTGGATTTTTCTTGAAACCCCGGCGATCGCTGCCCGCTTCGCTCGCCACGTAGGTGAAATCTTTATCGAGTGCACCCCAATGACGCAACGATTCCAACAAGACTTCCTGATCCTCCTTGGTGACCTTGGCGTCTAACCCTTGCGAGCGGGTCGCCTTGGCCAACAACTCGGCCACATGCCCCTGATAGTCTGCCTTGATATGTCGATAGCGCTGCGGCTTGCCGCCAAACGCCTGGGTACTGTGCAGATAGGCGTTGTAGTTGACTTGGAAAAACGGTTCCAGCGGCACTTTCAGCGTTTTTGCATAGTGCATCATTCCGCTGTGATGGTACGGAATGCGCCACGGGCCTGGATTGATGTACAAGTCTTTGTCGAATTCGCACTGCTGCGTGGCGCCGCCCAACTCGGTGTACGTATCGCCACCGCGCAGGCTCCAGTTTCGGCCCCCGGCGCGGCCGTTGTATTCCAAAACTTGGACCTTATATCCGGCATTGCGCAATTCGTACGCCGCCGTCATACCGGCCATGCCCGCTCCCAGGATGAGGATGGATGCGCCGCGCGGGGCGCCTTGCAGGTCGATCGGCCCGCTGTAGGGCGAATCCGCTGCGAAACCGAGGCTGCTCATGGCTTGGTACATAGCGGCGCTGCCGGCGGTCACGCCGATCATGCGCAACAGGTCGCGGCGGCTCACCGCAGGCGTGGGTTGATCGTTTTGCATCGCATCTCCGTGACTTTGAAAGCCGTCCCCCGGAGCGGCGCCTTGCGACGCCAGAAACCCGATTTTTTTTGTAATTACGCGCTGTCATATTAGCAGCGCAGTGAACTGCAGCAAGTAAATGAAGTCTTATATAATGCAACTTAAGGACATTGGCTTAAAACCCGAGGGTAGTCATGAAACGCCTTACTAGATTCCGTGCGATCTCGCTGGCTCTGTGTGGATCACTTTTATTCGCCGGCAGCGCGCCTGTATTTGCTCAGCGCGCAGGCGGCCACTTTGGGGGCGGATACCACGGCGGCTTCGGCGGCCATTACTACGGTGGTTATCGCGGCGGGTACGGCTATCGCGGCGGATATGGATGGCGCGGCGGCTACTATGGCGGCTGGGGTGGCTGGGGCTGGGGATTGGGCGGCCTGGGGTTGGGACTGTATTTCGCCTCGCTGCCTTACTACTACTCGACCTACTGGTGGGGCGGCGTCCCGTACTACTATGCGGACAACACCTATTACCGTTGGAACGCCCCGATTGGGCAGTACGAGACCGTGGCGCCTCCGCCGGGATTGCAAGGGCAGGGCGGCGGGACTGCGCCCGTGCAGGGCGCGGCTGATTTGATCGCTTATCCTAAGAACGGCCAGAGCGATGAGCAGCAAAGCAAGGATAAGTACGAGTGCCATCACTGGGCGGCCGGGCAGACGGGATTTGATCCCAGCCAGGGCTCCGGCGCCGGCCCAGTCTCTCGGCGCAGCGATTACCTGCGGGCGCAGGCGGCTTGTCTCGAGGGCCGCGGCTACAGCGTGCGTTGATTTCCCCCGGAGGGGCGTCATGCCCCTCTAAGCATTGATTTTCTTCGACATCGCCCCGGATGCCGTGTCAAACTATGCGGCTTTTGACGCTGGCCTTCGCGGGCCCTAAACCTACGGAATTTTTGCCATGGCTCGTACAACACCCCTCGCCGATATTCGAAATATCGGCATCATCGCCCACGTCGACGCCGGAAAGACGACGACCACTGAGCGCATCCTCTATTACACGGGGCGCAAGCACACCATCATCGATATTCACGATACGAAGGATCTGAAGACATCGACGACTACCGATTATTTGGAGCAGGAACAGAAACGCGGCATCACCATTCAGAGCGCCGCGGTGTCGGCCTTCTGGCGCGACAAGAAGATCAATCTGATTGATACCCCGGGACACGTCGACTTCACCATTGAAGTGAACCGTTCCTTGCGAGTGCTCGACGGCGCCGTGGTGGTGTTTGACGGCGTGGCAGGTGTTGAACCGCAGTCCGAAACCAACTGGCGTTTGGCCGACAACTACAACGTACCGCGCCTGTGCTATGTCAATAAAATGGATCGCAGCGGCGCCAATTTCCTGCGCTGCGTCGACATGATCAAGAAGCGCCTGGGTGCTCGGCCGCTGCCGGTGCAGCTGCCCATTGGTTCTGAAGATAACTTCAAGGGCATGGTCGACTTGGTGGAGATGAAGGCGCTGGTGTGGGATTCGGACGATAAGGATGCTGAGTGGAAGACACTCGACATTACCCCTGATCTGGCCGATCAGTTGCACATCACCACGCCGAGTGATCGCGCCATCCTGGCCGACATCACCAAGTACCGCACGGAGTTGGTCGATACCTGCTTGGAGCAGGACGATGCG
This sequence comes from uncultured Steroidobacteraceae bacterium, assembly GCA_964657675.1. Classification (GTDB taxonomy): domain Bacteria; phylum Pseudomonadota; class Gammaproteobacteria; order Steroidobacterales; family Steroidobacteraceae; genus Bog-1198. Next base: position 2,142 of record CAZZWE010000204.1, on the reverse strand, counting down.
GCGATGGAAGAGTTTCTCACCAACGGCACGGTTCCTTCGGGCGACATCCTGAGGGCCTGCCTACGCAAGGGCACGCTGAACTCATCGTTCACCCCGGTGCTATGCGGCTCCTCCTATAAGAACAAGGGTGTGCAGCAGGTGCTGGACGCCGTGGTCGACTACCTGCCGGCGCCCACCGACGTGGCCTCCATCAAGACGGTGGATGCGGACGGTGAACCCATCGGCGAGCGCAAGACCTCCGATGACGAGCCGTTCTCGGCCTTGGCCTTCAAGGTCATCAACGATGCCTATGGTGCATTGACCTTCGTGCGGGTGTACTCCGGCGTATTGACCAAGGGCGCATCGGTGCAAAATTCCACTCGCGGCAAGCGCGAGAAGATTGGCCGCATGGTGGAAATGTTCGCCAAAGAGGCCAATCCGGTCGAAGAGGCCCGGGCCGGCGACATCATCGCGTTGGTCTCGCTGACGGATACGGAAACCGGCGACACGTTGTGCGATTCCGCCAATCCGGTGGTGTTGGAGCGCATGCGCTTCCCGGAGCCGGTGATCAGCGTCTCGGTGAAAGCCAAGAACAAACCCGAGCAGGAGAAGTTCAACGCCGCGTTGGGCAAGATGGTCCGCGCCGATCCTTCGCTGCATTTGGAAACCGACCGTGAAACCGGGCAGACCATTCTGCGCGGCATGGGCGAGTTGCATCTGGAAGTGACGCTGGATCGCATGCGGACGGAATTTGGGGTTGAGGGCACGATGGGCGAGCCGCAGGTGGCTTACCGTGAAACCTTCACCAAGAAGATCACCGAGCAGTACGTGCACAAGAAGCAGACCGGTGGTTCGGGTCAGTTTGCCGAAGTCTGGATCGTGTTCGAGCCGCTGGAGCGTAGCGCCGGGTTCCAATTCGTCGATGAGACGGTGGGCGGGTCGGTGCCACGCGAATTCGTACCTTCGGTTGAGAAGGGTTTGAAGGTTCAGAAGGAGGATGGGGTGCTTGCGCACTATCCGACGGTGGATTTCAAGGCGACCTTGATCGATGGCAGTTTCCACGACGTCGACTCGAATGCCATGACCTTCGAAATTGCCGCCAAAGCCGCATTCCGCGAGGGCATCCGCAAGGCCTCACCGATCCTGCTGGAACCGGTGATGAAAGTCGAAACCGTCACTCCAGGAGATTACCTGGGCGATGTGATCGGCGACATCAATCGGCGCCGCGGCTCCATCCAAGATCAGTTGGAACGCGGGACCAACATCGCGGTGGTCGCCATCGTGCCGTTATCGGAAATGTTTGGCTACATTGGCCAGTTGCGCGGCATGACCAGCGGTCGTGCCTCTTACACCATGGAGTTCTCACATTACGAGCCGGTGCCGCGCAATGTGGCGGACGAGGTGATTGCCGAAGTGGCCAAAGCCAAGGCAGCCCTGACGGCCTGATCGATTCTCAGAGTCGATGCGAGAACCCCGCCGATCGAAATGATCCGCGGGGTTTTTTTTCGCGCTGCGTTTGCAATTTATGCTTTACAGGGCCGCGAGCGCGGTTTATCGTCCGCTGCGTTTTTGGTCATACAGGTCGACCTTGTGAGTTGTTGTACGAGTGGTAGTCAGCGCTGCATCCGCAGCGCCCGCAACTTAGCTCGATAGCTCCCGGTTTGACCTGGTGCTGTCCCGCGTTGCGGGAGGCATCTTGATTTCCACGAGGTCGGTCGTTCGACCGGCCCTAAAACGTGTAGCGATCTACAAGTCGTCCCTCCAGCGGAGATAGGCGATGGTCAAGCTCATAAAAACTTTGGCGGAGGATCCGCGGGTCAAACAATTGGGCCCGGGCTTGATCACGGGCGCAGCCGACGATGACCCGAGTGGTATCGCGACCTATTCCCAGGCCGGGGCTCAGTTTGGCTACAGCATGTTGTGGACGGTGCTGCTGACATATCCCTTGATGGTGGGGATTCAAATGGTCAGCGCGCGCTTGGGGTTCGTCACGGGCCGAGGGCTGGCAGCCAACGTCAAGGCGATTTTTCCGCGCCCGGTGCTCTACGGCATCGTGGGCTTACTGTTGATCGCCAACACCATCAACATCGCCGCGGACATTGCGGCCATGGGCGAGGCGCTGCGTTTGCTCATCGGCGGCTCCGCCCACCTGTACTCGGTGTG
>CAZZWE010000203.1:0-5189 GCA_964657675.1 uncultured Steroidobacteraceae bacterium | reverse complement strand
GGCGCGCCAGATGCATGCCGACATTCTCATCGTCTCCGATGTGAGCTTTCCTCTACAGCCGCGTGCGGCGCTGGATTCGGCGTTGTCGATTTCCAACCAGATGCTGGCCATCCTGGTGCGCAAGGATGCCAATCGGCAGCGCGCCACCTTAGGACCCCAGGATGTGCTGATCGAGCCGATTTTGGGCGCCGCGAGTTCCACTGATTTCACTGCGGCGAACAACACCATCGCCTCGGGTGAGAATGCCGCGCGCCTGCAACAGGAGCGGTTGGCCGCGCTCGGGGTCGGTGACACGGCGTACCGTGCCTATCTGGCGCGGCGCGCGGCGCGCGAGCCCGGTTTGCCGGAAATCAAGTTCGTGCGCGTCGATCCACAATCCAAGCGCTATGAGAAAACCATCATGGCGGAGATGAAACCGCTGATCGGCAAGCCACTGGACTTGGACGCCGTCGGCAAGCGAATCACTGATTTGTATGGGCTGGGTAACTTCGAGACGCTGGATTACGGATTGGTGAAAGGACAGGACGTGAAGGGACCCAACGGCGAGCCCGTTGCGAAACTGGACGATCCAACCGCCGACGATGACACGGGCCTGGAGATCCGCGCGCGGCGCAAATCCTGGGGCCCTAATTACGTGCGCTTCGGCCTGAACTTACAGGACGATTTTCAAGGCAATAGCCGCTACAACGCGGCGGCGCGTTTCATTTTGACCGAGCTCGATGATTTGGGCGCTGAGTTGCTCACCGATGTGCAGGTGGGCAGCGACCCAAAAATCGTCAGCGAGTTCTACCAGCCGCTGAATGCTTCGCGCACCTGGTTCATCGCCCCGAGCGTGCGCATCGAGGGACGCGATTTGCAGATTTTCCAGCGCAACGTAGAAGTGGCGGATTATCGCGATCGCGAAGCCGAGGCGGATTTCGACGTGGGCACCAACTTGGGCAATTGGGGCGAAATCCGCGCCGGCTTTCACCGCACCAATGGCGCCACGCATTTGCGACTCGGCGACCCGGGTCTAGTCGAGGGCAATTACAACAACGGCGAGCTGTTTTTCAAATTCAGCTACGACAAGCTCGACAACGTGCATTTTCCGCGCGACGGCCAAAGCTTCACGTTTCAATGGGATGCCAATCGCACCGACCTAGGCGCCGATTTTGCCTCCGACAAAATTCAGGCCGATTACCTGATGGCGCGCTCCAGCGGGCGCAATACGGTGCTGTTGTGGGCCAGCGCCGGCAGCACCGTGGATGGCAACATCAAACCGACCGCCTTGCCGGACTTCTTTTCACTCGGCGGTTTCTTCAATCTGTCGGGATTGGCACCGCAATCGCTCATCGGGCCGCACTATGCCATCGCCCGCAGCATCTACTTTCGCAGGATCAGCCGCGGCGGCGAGGGATTCTTCGAATTTCCGGTGTACGTCGGCGCATCATTGGAAATTGGCAACACCTGGACGCATCGCGGCGACATGAGCTTCGCGTCCGCCAACAAGGACGCCTCAGTGTTCGTGGCTTTCGATACCTACTTGGGTCCGGTGTACCTGGGCTCAGGCTACGACACGGCCGGGCACAGCGCGTATTACCTGTTCTTGGGAAGAACCTTTTAAACGCTTAGAAGCTGCGGCTCTCGCCGAGTTTTTCGACTTTCTCGAACACCAACGCCGGTGAGTCGCCAATGCGTGAGTACTCATGCTTGCGCGACATCTCTTCCAAGACGCGGTCGCGCTCGGCCGCCGTGAAGAACCAATGCGTTTTTTGCCAGTCCAGCCCCAAAAGCTTGGCAAACGGATCGCCGGGACGTAGGCGCACCCTCACGCCGTACGGCTGCGGCAACACCGGAATCGTACGAACCATATTTTGCTGATTGGCAATTCCCATATGGCGTCGAAGATAGCGGAAATGCAGGCGCGCGGCTAGCGGCCCGCTCACAGCTGAAACAGTGTTAAAACGCGTGCTAGACTCCGCCGCCTTCCACTTAAGGATATGAATGGCTTCGTCATATACAGCCTCCGACATCGAGGTATTGAGCGGCTTGGACCCGGTGCGCAGGCGCCCGGGCATGTACACCGACACCACCCGGCCCAATCATTTGGCGCACGAGGTCATCGACAACAGCGTCGATGAAGCGGTCAACGGCCATGCCGACAACATCAACGTCACCCTGTTCAAGGACGGTTCTTTGCAGGTTGAAGATAATGGCCGCGGCATGCCCGTGGACATTCATCCGAAGGAAAAAATCAGCGGCGTCGAATTGATTCTGACGCGGCTGCATGCCGGCGGAAAATTCAGCAACAAGAACTACGAGCACGCGGGTGGATTGCACGGCGTCGGTGTGTCGGTGGTCAATGCCTTATCCAAGAAGCTCGAGATCTGGGTGCGCCGCGGCGGCAAGGAGTATCGCCAGCTGTACGCGGACGGCAAGCCTGCCTCGAAGCTGGAAGTGGTCGGCGATGTGGCCAAATCCAAGAGCGGCACCACCATCCGGTTTTGGCCCGACGCCAAGTATTTCGATCAGGAAAAGTTCGCGATCCCGAAGCTCAAGCAGGTGCTGCGGGCGAAGGCGGTGCTATGCCCAAAACTTCGCGTCACGCTGAGCAACGAGGCAACCGGGGAGAAGGACGAATGGTTTTATACCGGCGGGCTGCATCAATACCTGGCGGAGGAACTCGGCAAGGGTGAATGGCTGCCGGCGGAAACGTTTTACGGCAAACGCGATATCGATGGCGGCTCTTTGGATTGGGCCATCGCCTGGGTGCTCGAATCCGAACATCAAGTGACCGAGAGTTACGTCAACCTGATCCCGACGGTGGAGGGCGGTACCCACGTCAATGGCATGCGCACCGGCGCATCCGATGCGGTGCGCGAGTTCTGCGAGTTTCGCAATTTGGTGCCACGGGGATTGAAGCTCTCGCCCGAGGATGTGTGGGACGGCGTCAGTTTCGTGTTGTCCATGAAAATGCGCGAACCGCAATTCGCCGGGCAGACCAAGGAGAAGCTCTCTTCGCGGGAATCGGCCGGCATTGTGCAAGGCGTGATCAAGGATGCGTTTGCCTTGTGGCTCAATCAGCATTCCGACCAGGGCGAAAAAATCGCCATGCTGGCCATCGCCAATGCGCAGCAGCGCTTCAAGGACAGTCAGAAAGTTGCGCGCAAGCGTGTGGTCGCAGGTCCCGCACTGCCGGGCAAGTTGGCCGATTGCGTCAGCCAGGATCCCGCGCGCGGCGAGCTGTTCTTGGTGGAAGGCGACTCCGCCGGCGGCTCGGCCAAGCAGGCGCGCGATCGCGTCACGCAGGCCATCATGCCCTTGCGCGGCAAGATCCTGAACACCTGGGAGGCGGGCATCGGCGAGGTGCTGCAGTCGCAAGAGGTGCACAACATCAGCATTGCCATCGGGGTGGAGCCCGCTTCGCCGGATATCAGCGCGCTGCGTTATCACAAGATTTGTATTCTGGCCGACGCCGACAGCGACGGTCAGCACATCGCGACCTTGCTATGCGCCTTGTTCTTGCGGCACTACCGGCCGTTGGTGACTGCCGGGCACGTGTATGTCTGCATGCCGCCGTTGTTTCGCATCGACGCCGGCAAGGAAGTGGTCTATGCCTTGGATGAGGCCGAGCGCGAGAAGGAACTGAAGCGCATTGCGGCCGAGAGTCCGCGCACCAAAATCGTGGTGACCCGCTTCAAGGGCCTCGGAGAAATGAGCCCGCTGCAATTGCGGGAAACCACCATGGCGCCGCAGACCCGGCGCTTGGTGCAGATGACCATCGACGCGAAGGACAGTCCCGATCAGATGTTCGACATGTTGCTGGCGAAGAAGCGCGCCGGCGACCGGCGTGAATGGTTGGAAAGTAAAGGTAATCTGGCGCACGTTTAAAGCATGAAAGATCAGGAACTGAATTTCGAAGGCGTCGAGCAGGAACCGCTGAAGTCCTTCGCGGAGCGCGCCTACCTCGATTACTCGATGTACGTGATCTTGGATCGCGCGCTGCCGCACCTCGGCGATGGCCTGAAGCCCGTGCAACGGCGCATCGTATATGCGATGAGCGAGTTGGGGTTGGCTGCAGGCGCCAAGCACAAGAAATCCGCGCGCACCGTCGGCGATGTGATCGGCAAGTTTCATCCGCATGGCGACTCGGCCTGCTACGAAGCCATGGTGCACATGGCGCAGGACTTCGCCTATCGCTATCCCATCGTCGATGGTCAGGGCAATTGGGGTTCCACCGACGATCCGAAATCTTTCGCCGCGATGCGCTACACCGAATCGCGGCTCACGCGCTATGCCGACCTGCTGCTGCAGGAATTGGGCGCGAGCACGGTGGACTGGGCGCCGAACTTCGATGGCTCGATGGATGAACCCACCATGTTGCCGGCGCGGGTGCCGAACCTGTTGCTGAACGGCGGTTCGGGAATTGCGGTGGGCATGGCCACGGATATTCCGCCGCACAATTTGCGTGAAGTGGTCAACGCCTGTGTGGCGCTGCTCGATGACCCGGAATTGAGCACGCGCAAGATCATGGCCCATATCAAGGGTCCCGACCTGCCCACCGGCGCGGAAATCGTTTCACCGCGCAGCGACCTGGTGCAGATCTACGACACCGGCGCGGGCAGCTTCAAGGCGCGCGCCACCTACGACATCGAAGATGGCGAGATCGTCATCGACGCGCTGCCGTTCCAGGTGTCGGGCTCCAAGATTCAAGAGCAGATCGCGGCACAGATGCAGCAGAAGAAGCTGCCCATGGTTGAGGATTTGCGCGACGAGTCGGATCACGAAAATCCCACACGGCTGGTGATCGTGCCCAAGTCCAACCGGGTCGATATCCCGGCCTTGATGGCGCACTTGTTTGCCACCACGGATCTCGAGCGCAATTACCGCGTCAACCTCAATGTCATTGCGCTCGATGGCCGGCCGCGGGTCATGGGCTTGAAGGAGCTCCTGCTCGAGTGGCTGGAGTTCCGCAAGAACACGGTCACACGCCGCCTGAAGTTCAGGCTCGATAAGCTGAACGCGCGTCTGCACATCTTGGACGGCATGCTGATTGCCTTCCTGAACCTCGATGAAGTGATCCGCATCGTGCGCACCGAGGATCACCCCAAGCCGGTCCTGATCAAGCGCTTCAAGTTATCGGACGAGCAGGCCGAAGCCATCCTCGAGACCAAGCTGCGCAACTTGGCGAAGCTCGAGGAAATGAAGAT
>CAZZWE010000202.1:0-5206 GCA_964657675.1 uncultured Steroidobacteraceae bacterium | reverse complement strand
TTTCCTGCGCCGCGAGAGGCAGCGGCGGCAGCAACAAACCGGCCTGTTCTGCCAGATCAGACATGTGCACGCCCAGCCCACCCGACAGGGTGACCAGCAGCGTCGCACGATTGGCAGGCAGTCTCCCGGATCGCAGGGCATAGGCGATGTCCAGCATTTCTTCCGTATGACGCGCCCGATACACCCCATACTTCTTGAACACCGCATCGAATGTCTGATCGCTGCCGGCCAACGCCGCCGTATGGGAGGCGGCCGCGCGCGCGCCAATTTCGGTGCTGCCGACCTTAACCACGACCACCGGCTTTCCTTCACGCCGCGCGGCCTCAAAGCCTGCGATGAGCGATGCGCCATTATGGCAGCCTTCCATGTACGCCAAGATCACGTCGGTGCTCAGATCTTCGGCAAGCCAGTGAATGACCTCGCCGACTTCCACATCGCATTCGTTGCCAGTGGTGACGAGGTTGCCAATGTCCAGTCCGCGCGCGTGGGCCATCATCAGAACGTAACCGCCATAACCGCCGCTTTGGGTCGCAATGGACACCCGGCCGCCGCTCGGCATGCACTCCTCCACGGTCGCGCTGAAAGTGGCAAAGGCGCGCGTATCTGCATTGAACAGTCCGAGCGAATTCGGACCAATGATCCGCATCCCGGATAAGCGGCCGATCTTCGCCAGTTCATTTTGATTCGCGGCTCCCTCGACACCGATCTCCGCAAAGCCGGCGCTGAATACGATGAGCGATTTCACACCGTGCGCCGCACATTCGCGCGCACTGTCGAGCACCGCCTCGCTTCGAACCGCGATGATGGCGGTGTCGATCGCATGAGGCACCGCGCCAATCGATGCATAGCTCGTGAATCCCTGCACCGAGTCCCGCGCCGGATTGACCGGGTAGACACCGCCCCGGAAACCTGCTCGTTTTAAATAGGCCAGCGGTCGCCCGCCGATGCGCGTCGGGTCGGCGGATGCACCGATGACCGCGATCGAGCCGGGTCGAAACAGGCAGTCAAGGCACGCCTTCTCACGGCTCATGAGAGCGGTCGATGCTGTTTCAAGAATTCATCCCGCAATGCGAACTTTTGGATTTTTCCTGATCCGGTGAGCGGCCAGCTCTCCACCGCACGCCAATGCAACGGCACTTTTGGCGACGCAAGATGACGCCGCACGAAATCCGCCAGCTTCGGGGCATCGAAAACATGGCCGACCGCCGGCCTGACGCAGCAACACACCACTTCTCCCCATCGCTCATCGGGGATGCCAAAAACGGCAGCCTCCGCGACTGTCGGCGACTGGGCGAGCACGGCCTCGATCTCCGCCGGATAAATGTTTTCTCCACCGCGAATGATCATGTCCTTTAGTCGCCCGGTGATGGCCAGATATCCGTGGCTATTCAACCAGCCGAGATCGCCGGTGTGCAGCCAGCCGGCGGCATCAATCGTTCGTGCGGTTGCTTGCGGGTCGGCGTGATATTCGATCAACCGCGTATAGGAACGGACGCATATCTCGCCGATTTGACCAATGCCCAAGACATCCCCGCTTTGAGGATCGCGTATCGCCAATTCGGTGTGCGGCAGCGGCTGACCGACAGACTCTGCGATCACCTGCGTACTGTCTTCGGGCCATGTGCAGGTCATATTCGACGAAGTCTCTGTTTGACCGAACAGCACCGCGACCCGGCAGCCGAACGCTTCCCGCACTCGAATCACCAGTTGAGCGGAAATAGGGGCCCCGCCCATTAATATGAGGCGCAACGATGCGAAGTCTCGGGGACGCGACTCTAGATCATCCAGCATTGCCACCATCATCGTCGGGACACCCAGCAGCACGGTGATGCGCTCGCGCTCTACGATGGCGTTGACCACGCGAGCATCGAAGCCTCCGGCAAGCACAATCTGCACGCCTCGCTGCAGGGCCCCGAGCAGTAGGAAGCCGCAGCCGCCGGTGTGAAACAGCGGCATGAAGTGCAACAGTTTGTCTGCGTCTTTAATACCGAGACGTTCGAAACAGAGTCGCGCATTGTTGGTGAAGGCTTGATGCGAAATTACGGCCCCTTTCGGCCTGCCGGTCGTGCCCGAGGTGAATTGAATCTGCGTCGCGCTGTTCGCTGACACATCAGGTAGCGGGGTTATTGGGCCAAGGGGCGTCGTCAGTTCGGGCGCCGCGATGTTGAACACACCGCGAAGTTGCGGCAACTCGCCGGCAAGCTCGGTCGCGAGCCGAGCGAGCGGTGAACCGCGATAGCTCTCGCAGGTAAAGATGCCCACGGCGCCGGCATGCTCGACCACGTAGCGCAATTCGCCCGCTTTGAATGCCGGATTGGCCGGCACCACGATGAGACCCGCCAGCGCAGCCGCGAATTGCAGCGAGATCCAATCGGCACTGTTGGGAGCCCAAATCACGATCCGCTCAGTGGGCGTAAAATATGCCCGCAGCGAGTTCGCCAGGCGCTCGACCTGCCGCCCGGCTTGCGCGTAAGTCCAGCTACGCAGCTTCTCGCCCGTGGCACTCATCTCATTCAAAAATGCCCCATCGGGCGTTGCCTCAACCGCGGCCAGGAACGCGCCGCCGACGGTCGAGTCAAGCAACCTTCCATCGAATTGCGCAGGCACATACGATTCGGTCAATGACAATTGGTACATGACGTCGCCGAGCAAGATCAGTGCGCGGCTTGTCGTCCCCGGATCACGCGTCCTGGGCGCGCGCCTGTCGACTTGCCATCTTGGTAGGTGATCTCGCCAGAAGCAACTGTGTAACTGTATCCCTGCGCATCCTGCAGCAGCCGACGTCCTCCGGCCGGCAGATCCGCCGCAAAATAGGGCAGGCCGATCGCCAGCGCATCGAGATCGATGATGTTGACGTCGGCCTTTTGTCCCGGTGCAAGGCGTCCCCGATCATCCAGGCCGAAGCAGTTCGCGGTTCGTTGGGTCTGCATATGCACCGCCGCCTCGATAGACAGCTTCTCACCTCGTTCGCGCGACTTCACCCAATGGGTCAGCAAAAACGTCGGCGTACTCGCGTCGGAGATGAAACCACAATGTGCGCCGCCGTCCGCCAGGCTCAGAACCGAGTTCTTGTTGGTCATCATTTCGTGCAGGGCATCGAAATTGCCATCCGAATAGCTGATAAACGGGAAGTACAGCCAGCCATTGCCTTCGTTCTCCAGCAGCGTGTCGTAAATAAGTTCTGCTGGCGAACGGCCGGTGGCATGCGCACGCGCGGCAATCGAATCCTCCGCCCGTGGCTCGTAACTCGGCGGCGAGGTGAGCGCAAACATGCGATCGAACTTACTCATTCGCGGCCGCCAGAAGCGATGCTTGCTGGTGGTTTCTTCGCTGAGCAACCGCTTACGAAAGTCTTCATCACGCATGGCGGCCACGCGATCTTTCAAGGGCAAATCTTTGATTGCCAGATAGGAAGGATGCTCGGAGAACGGATGGGTCGTGCTGTCGAGGCTGATCACCATGCCCACGGGACGGCAGCCGACCCCCGGACGCAGTGGCACACCCGCGGCGACCGCTTCATCCGTCCAACGTAGCAGCTTGCGAAAGTCGTCGGGTGTTTCGTCGAACTGCACTACCGTAAAGGACACCGTTTGCCGGCTTTCATCAGCAAGTCGACGAATCCAGTCGAATTCCACCGCAGGATTCTTCGACCAGTCCGTCACCAGCTGAATGATCCCGCCGCCGCCGTCCCTGACCGCGTGGCAGAGGCGCAGTAGCTCTTCGTACTCAACGAAACTGCCGGGGACCGCGGAGCCATTCTTGGCGAGGTGCAACTTGGTACGCGAGGTTGAAAAGCCCAGTGCGCCAGCCTGGATGCCTTCGGTTACCAGCCGCTGCATGTGTTCGATCTGCTGCGGCGTCGCGGTTCCACGCACCGATTCCTCGACGCCCATGACATACGCCCTAACCGCCGAATGTGGAATCTGCGTCGCGATGTCCATGACCCGCGGCATCCTGTCGAGCACGTCCAGATAGTCGGGAAATGTCTCCCAATCCCAGGACATGCCTTCGCTCAGAGCCGTTCCAGGGATATCTTCGACCCCTTCCATCAGATTGATCAGCCAGGCGTGGTCTTGAGGCCGCACCGGTGCAAAGCCGACGCCGCAGTTGCCCATGACAGTGGTCGTCACGCCATGCGCGCCGGAGGGAGATATCTCGGGGTCCCAGGTGGCTTGTCCGTCATAGTGGGAATGTATGTCCACCCAGCCCGGCGTCACCGTGCGGCCTTGCGCGTCGATTTCGCGTTTGGCTTTACCAAGGTGCTCTCCGACCGCGACGATTCGGTCTGACTCGATCGCGACATCGCCGTGAAAGCCGGGCGCGCCCGAGCCATCGACCACCAGTCCGTTGCGGATCACCAGGTCATGCATCGACATCTCCTAAGAATTTATCGACCGCTTCAAAGTAACGTTCGCGTTCCTCGATTCGCGGCAAGTGACCCGAGTTTTCGAACAGCATGAACGTTGAGTTGGGAATGTGTTCGGCGATTTCCCGGCCGTCGTCCGGCGAATTCAAGGGATCGTAGCGGCCGCTCGCGATAAGGGTGGGGGCGGTGATTTCCTTGAGTTGCGGCCTGAAATCGAAATCGACGATGGCCGCCTGCGCGATTTTATATTCGGAATCCGATTGAGCGGCGCCGCGGCTTTCTGCGAGCATCTGCAGCACTTCGCTCCTGCGCTCCGGCGTGCTCGGCGCGAGGATCTTGCTATACAAAAAATTCCTCTGCTCGAGCACCGTTGCGCCTTTGAGTTCGTTTTCATGCTGCTTCAGCAATACGGCGGAACTCGAGGAGGCGCCATGCGATTTGGCGGCGACCAAAACTAGCCGGTCGACGCGCTGCTTGAGCTGAATCGCCGCGCCCTGCGCGACGTAACTGCCCATCGATGAACCGATCACGGATGCACTACTCAAACCCAACTCATCCAGTAGGGAAATTACGTCTTCGACATGATCCTGAAGCGTGTAGTGCGGCGGTTTGTCGGAAAGGCCGTGACCGCGGCTGTCGAGGGCAATGGTCGTATGGGACTGACAAAAATGCTCGATGTCCGAACGGAAGCTCGCCATGGTATTGCCCAATCCATGCAACATGATCAGCGCCGGCCCATCGCCTCGAATATCGACATTCAGGCGACAGCCGTTGATCATGATCATCGTCATTTTTCCTAGTGTTGCATCGGCCGCTTGGGATGGTCCAATAACATCGCTG
>CAZZWE010000201.1:0-5210 GCA_964657675.1 uncultured Steroidobacteraceae bacterium | reverse complement strand
CCATTACCTCGCTTACGTCAGCAATGAAGGCGGCACGAGCAAGCTCAATCTGCTGGATTTGCGCACGCATCAGGATCTCACCTCGCCGCGCCTGCCGAGCCCGGGCATCATCAACCGGTTGAGCTTCGACGCCGAAGGCAAACGCCTGGCCTTCGGTTTTTCCGCCGCCAACCGTCCCGAAGATGCCTATGTGCTAGACGTTGCGGACAATCGTCTCGAAGCGTGGACGATGAGCGAAACCGGCACCGCCGACCCCGCCAAGTTCGTGGTGCCGCGCTTGGCGCAGTTTGCAACCTTCGACCGGGTCGACGGCAAACAACGCGAGATTCCGGTGTATGTGTACGAGCCCACCACCAGCGGTGCGCATCCGGTGCTGATCCTGTTGCACGGCGGACCCGAGGATCAGTCGCGGCCCGAGTTCAATCCTTGGATTCAATTCATCGTCAACGAACTCGGCTACGCCGTGGTGTTGCCGAACGTACGCGGCTCGTCAGGCTACGGCCGCGGCTACTTGGCGTTGGATAACGGCATGTTGCGCGATGACGCCGTCAAGGATGTGGGCGCCCTCATCATCTGGATCGGCCTGCAAACCAATTTCGATGCCAAGCATGTGGTGGTCGCCGGCGGCTCCTATGGCGGATATCTGTCGCTGGCCACGATGGTCAACTACAGCGATCGCCTGCGCGGCGGCGTCGATGTCAGCGGCATTGCCGACTTCGTCAGCTTCCTCACCAACACGGCGCCGTATCGCCAGAACCAACGGCGCGCCGAGTACGGCGATGAACGTGATCCGGAAATGCGTGCCTTTCTGCGCCGAGTATCACCGCTGACCAATGCGGACCGCATCACCAAGCCGCTGTTGGTGGTGCACGGGAAAAACGATCCGCGGGTGCCGTTATCGGAAGCCGAGTTGATCGTGAACAAGGTGCGCGCCAAGGGCGGCACGGTCTGGTATCTGCTCGCGGCCGACGAAGGTCACGGCTACCAGAAGAAGCAGAATCGCGATGCCTACTTGAAAACCTTCGCGCAGTTTCTGACCCTGCTGCGCGAGTAAACTACTTGCTGGTTTCGGTCGCGGTGACCAACGGCGATTGCTGACTGGCCAGGTACTCGGCGACGACCTTGATGTCTTCGTCGGTTTTCAGCAGCTGCGCCATGCTGTCCATGACCACATTCTTACGGCGGCCATTGTGATACGAGGTCAGCGCCTGTTCGAGATAATCGACATGCTGCCCCGCGAGTATCGGCGGCTTGGGATTCAGCGGCGCAGCCACGCCCTGGCCATTCACACCGTGGCAGGCGGCGCAGGGCGCAAACTGCGTCGGGGTCTTACCGACCACGGCCGTGGTGGGCGTCAGGGCTTCCGCGCCTTGCAAGTAGGCGGCGATGTCTGCCATGTCCTGGTCGCTCAACGAAGCCGCCTGCGCATGCATGGTGGCGTGCGGGCGATCACCGTTACGATATTCCTGCAGTGCCGAGACTATGTACGCCGAGTTCTGATGACGCAGCTTGGGCACGTTGTAGTCAGGATATGCATTCTTGTAGTTCGGGATCCCGTGGCATCCGTAGCAGGTGTAGAACTTCTTCTGGCCGACCACGGGGTCGCCGTCCGCGTGCGCCAACAGCGGGAAACTCAAGCTGAGCGCGACGCCTGCCAGCCATACCTTGGCCTTCAATCCACGAACCATCAAGATCTCCGAATGCAAAGGGTGCAAATTGGCGTCGATGTTAAAGAGTGGGCGGTCACTTGACCAGCCTTAGGCCCGTCAAATTGCTATAAAGCGTTGGCCAAATCCTGCAGCAGGCCCGGGTCAGTGGGCTTGGTGCCCGCGGGATAACGACAGTTGACCCGCCCATCACGGTCAATCAAGAATTTTTCGAAATTCCAGCCAATGTCGCCTGGAAAGCCATTTTCAGCCGCGGTGAGCCATGCATACAGCGGATGTCGGGCTGCACCATTCACCTCGATTTTCGCAGATAACGGGAACGTCACGCCGAAATTGACGCTGCAAAAATTTTGGATCTCCGCAGCGGTGCCCGGTTCCTGTGCACCGAACTGATTGCAGGGAAAACCGACGACGGTGAAATTCTGGTCCTTGAGCTCATCGTATAGTTCCTGCAGCCCCGCATATTGAGCGGTGTAGCCGCATTGGCTGGCCACGTTGACCGCCAACGTCACTTTGCCGCGCAATTTTCCAAGCAGGTCCGCACTGCCATCGAGGGCCGGCACGCTGAAGTCGTAGAAACTATTCGTCATGGGCTCGGCCTCTTGCTCAAGCCCTTAGCGTAGACCACGTTCATGGGATTGTCTTGCCAACCCCGCACCTGTGCATTGACGAGGTGCTTGCTCACGTAAAAGTACAGCGGAATCAGCGGTTGATCCTCCAGCATCAAGGCCTCCGCCTGCTGCAGCAGCAAACCTCGCGCGGGCGGATCGGCGGCCGCCGCATCGAGCAGCAGCTGATCAAACTCAGAATTCGCGTAGTGGGGCGTGTTGGTGCCTGAAGCGCTCTGCAGTATTTGCAGAAAGCCGTAGGCATCGTTGTAGTCCGCGAGCCAGCTGCCGCGATAGGCCTGCACCACATCGCCGCGCTCGATGTCCTGCAACAACACCTTGAACTCCTCGGCGTGCAAGCTCACGTCGATGCCTAGCGCCTCTTTCCACATGGCCGCCACCGCAACGGCGATGCGATTATTCAGCTCACTGGCGTTGTAGCGCAGCTCGAGCTTCAGCGGCGATTTTGATAAGCCCGCGCCTGCGAGCAACTGGCGCGCTGCGGCAATGCGTTGCGGCATCGGCCACGCCGCAAAAGCGGGCCGGGCGGGAACATAGTTTTGCACCTGCGGCGGCACGAAACTGAACGCGGGCGCCTCGCCGGTAGCGGTCACCGACTCCACCAACTGTTGACGATCGATCACCATCGACAAGGCACGGCGCAGTGGAGCCGAATCCGCCAGCGGCGCCTTGCGCAGATTCAAGCCCAAATAATAAACGGCCAACTGCGGCGCAAGGTGCAGCTCGTTCGCCAGATGTTGGCGGATGAACGCAAATTGTGCGCCCGGCACCGTGACCGTCGTGTCGATCTCGCCGGCACGAAACGCCGCGAGTTCGGTGGCGGGTTCCGTCATCGAGTAATACTCGACGGTCTCGAGCTGCGTCGCGGCATCATTCCAATAACGATGATTGCGCGAGGCAATCAGATGCGATCCGAAATCCCAGCGCGTCAGTACGAAGGCGCCGTTCGATACCATCACGCCGGGCTTGGCGAAGCCACTGCCCCGTGCGGCAAGCGAGGCGCGGGACAAGGGAAACGTCGCCGGATGCGACAACAGATCGAGAAAGTAAGGCGTCGGATGTTCAAGCTGAACCTCGAGCTCGCCGTCCTGCGTCACCCGCGCGCCCAATGTCGACGGATCGGCGCTACCGTGGGCAATGGCTTGCGCACCCACGATCGGCGCCAATAACTGCGAGTACTGCGCCGCGGTACGCGGATCGATCAAGCGCTGCCACGCCGCTACAAAATCGCCCGCGGTCACGGGTTCGCCATCGGACCACCGCGCCCCATCGCGCAGATGAAAGCGATACGTCTTGCCGTCGTCCGCCAGGCTGTAGCGATCGGCGGCGGCCAGCACGGTTTCACCGTGCGGACCGACTTCCGTCAGTCCTTCATACAGGTCGCGCAAAATGGTGAGGGCGGCCTCCGAACGCGCGCGGTGAATGTCGAGACTTTCAGGCTCAGGCCCATTGCCCTTGCGCAGAACTAGGTGGGCATCGGCCGGCGGCGCCAAGCCTGAGGGAGATCCGCAGGCGCCGAGCACCAAGGCCAGCGCCGCGCCGGCGAGTAACCTACGCAGCCCGGTCGCGCTTGCGCAAATGCACCAGCAACAGCGACAGCGCCGCCGGTGTCAGTCCAGGAATGCGCGCCGCTTGTCCCAGCGTTTCCGGACGCACGTCCTTGAGCTTTTGCCGCGCTTCGTTCGACAGACCGCCGACCTCGGCGTAATCCAAGTCCGGCGGCAAACGCAGAGCTTCATGGCGTGCCTGCCGATGGATCTCTTCGTTCTGACGCTTCAGGTACCCGGAGTACTTCGCCTGCACATCGACCTGCAGCTTGATCTGCTCACACAGCCGCTCATCGGTCTGCCAGCTCGAATCCGCCCCGGCGGGAACCGCGCGCTGCAAATCATCGAACTCGATCTCGGGACGGCGCAGCAGATCGATGGCATGCGCTTCGCGCGTCAAGGGCGCGCCAAGCTTCGCCAGCAGTTGCGCATCGACGTCCTGCGGATGCACCACCGCCTTCGTCAGCCGCAGCACTTCCTGCTCGACCGCCGCACGCTTGCGCTGAAAGAAATCCCAACGCGCATCGTCGATGAGCCCAATCCGCCGGCCCTGTTCGGTAAGGCGCAGGTCCGCGTTATCTTCGCGCAACGACAGGCGGTACTCCGCACGGCTGGTGAACATGCGATAAGGCTCCGGCGCGCCGCGCGTGATCAAGTCATCCACCAACACACCGAGATACGCCTCGCTGCGCTTCGGACGCCAGGCCTCGAGACCCTGCGCCGCGAGCGCCGCATTCGCACCCGCCAACAAGCCTTGCGCCGCGGCTTCCTCGTACCCGGTCGTACCATTGATCTGACCGGCGAAAAACAACCCGGACAGGCGCTTGCTCTCCAAGCTCGGCTGCAAATCGCGCGGATCGAAAAAATCGTATTCGATGGCGTAGCCGGGGCGCGTGATATGGGCATTCTCGAAGCCCGCGATGCTGCGCACGAACTCGACCTGCACGTCGAATGGCAAACTGGTGGAGATGCCATTGGGATAGATCTCGTGCGTATCCAGCCCTTCCGGTTCGACGAAGATTTGATGCGAGCGCTTGTCGGCGAAGCGCACCACCTTGTCCTCCACCGACGGGCAATAGCGTGGGCCCACGCCCTCGATCAAGCCGGTGAACATCGGTGAGCGGGACGCGGCCGCGCGGATGATGTCGTGCGTACGCTCATTGGTGGCCGTGATGTGGCAAGGCAGCTGGCGCGGATGCATGGCGCGCGTGCCGAGATACGAGAACACCGGCCGCGGGGTGTCGCTGTGCTGTTCGCGCAGGGCGGAGAAATCGATACTGCGTCCGTCGATGCGCGGCGGCGTACCGGTCTTCAGGCGGCCTACCCGTAAATCCAACTCGCGCAAGCGCGCGGCTAACCGCAGTGAC
>CAZZWE010000200.1:0-5241 GCA_964657675.1 uncultured Steroidobacteraceae bacterium | reverse complement strand
CCGTCACGATCGGCGTGTCGTCCCCGGGAAACTTGTACAGCGTCAGCAGATCGCGCACCTCGAGCTCCACCAGCTCCAACAGCTCCGCATCGTCCACCATGTCCGCCTTGTTCAAAAACACCACGATGTACGGCACACCCACCTGCCGCGCCAGCAAAATGTGCTCGCGCGTCTGCGGCATCGGTCCGTCCGCCGCCGAACACACCAAAATCGCCCCGTCCATCTGCGCCGCACCCGTGATCATGTTCTTCACGTAGTCCGCATGCCCGGGACAATCCACGTGCGCGTAGTGACGCGCCTCGCTCTGGTACTCCACGTGCGCCGTCGCAATCGTGATCCCGCGCGCTCGCTCCTCCGGCGCCTTGTCAATCTGGTCGTAAGCCTTGAACTCACCCCCAAACTTCTCCGCCATCACCTTCGTCAACGCCGCCGTCAGCGTCGTCTTGCCATGATCCACATGCCCAATCGTCCCCACGTTCACGTGCGGCTTCGTTCGCTCAAACTTCCCCTTCGACACGGCAAGTACCTCTCAAAAATTTATATAAAAACTGGAGCCCACGAACGGGATCGAACCGTTGACCTCGTCCTTACCAAGGACGTGCTCTACCAACTGAGCTACGTGGGCCGATCCATTTGGAGCGGGTGATGGGAATCGAACCCACGTGATCAGCTTGGAAGGCTGACGTTCTACCATTGAACTACACCCGCACTCCGCTATAAGCCAATGGCACCGAACGAACCCACTCTTCCCAGCTCTGGTGGAGGGGGTAGGATTCGAACCTACGAAGGCATAAGCCAGCAGATTTACAGTCTGCCCCCGTTGGCCGCTTGGGTACCCCTCCTCAAAATGAGCCGCGTATTCTGCGGCGCGAGTCACGCAGTGTCAATGTCAAGTCTGCCTTAAACGCACCTATATCATGTACACATTGACACTATCGTACGATACATATATCTTACGATACGTCTTACAACACATCGAGCGATATATGCATCATCATTCTCATCACAATCGTTTTCATCACTTCATGGCCCGCCATCGCGGCAATCATGGTTTCGGGCATTTCGGTAAAGGTTTTATGGAGGGGGGCGGCATGGGCGGACGGGGCTTCGGCATGGGCCGAAAACTAGCTTCCGTCGACCTTCAGCTGCTTATCTTACGCCTTCTGGAAGAGAAGCCGCGTCACGGCTACGAAGTAATCAAGGAGTTGGACGAGCGTTCCAAGGGCTTCTATGTGCCGAGTCCCGGCATGGTATATCCGGCCCTCACCTACCTGGAAGAGATCGGGCATGCCACCGTGGAAGCCGTTGGAACCCGCAAGCTTTACAGCATTACGGACGCCGGCAAGCAGCACCTGGACGCCAATCGCAGCACGGCAGACGGCCTATTTGCGCAGTTTGAAAAGGTGGGCGATCGAATGGATCGCGTGCGCCAAGCCATGGACAGTGACGACGATCGGCGCGACTCCAAGGAGCTGCACCGGGCGCGCCACGACCTTAAAAAGGCCCTCATGGAAAAAGCCGGTAGCTCGAAAGAAGAACTCGAACGCATCGCGCTCATACTGCAGCGAGCGGCCGCTGAGATTTCCGGCCAGTAAATTCTCGCGTTGCCGCAGCGTCCTCGCTGCGGCGGGCGCCGGCACTCTGCTATGGGGTGGCGGTGCCCACGCGCAGGTCGGTGCGCAGAGCGATGTCGTATTTACCGAGTACTCACCGCTATCGAGCAGCCTGGAAATCGCGCGGCGAAGTCTGAGTCCCTTGGCCTTCGAGGAGCTGACTCGCAGCGCCGCGGCTTCGGGCAAACAGTTGCGCGAACAGCCATTGAATCTCGCCCACGAATCATTTTCTCTCTATGTCCCCGCAGTGACGCCACCGCGCGGCTATGCCCTGCTGGTATTCATCCCACCATCGGATGCTCCGCATCTGCCCTCTTCCTGGCATTCAACGCTCGACCGACACGGCACCATCCTGGTGATGGCATCGAACTCGGGTAACGAACAACCGATTTGGGATCGGCGCATTCCCTTGGCGCTCGCGGGCGCGGTCAATGTACTTAAGCGCTACCCGGTGAATCCGGATCGCGTCTTCATTGGAGGATTCTCAGGCGGCTCGCGAGTGGCCATGCGCATTGCACTGGATTACCCAGACGTATTTCGCGGCGCTTTATTGAACGCCGGCAGTGATCCAATTGCCACGCCCCTCGCGACTCTTCCCGCGGCGCCGCTGTTCGAGCAATTTCAACGCGAGTCCAAACTCGTCTATGTGACCGGCGAAAGCGATTCAGTGAATCTCGAGGCGGATATCGGCAGCCGCCAGTCGATGAACGCGTGGTGCGTATTGGGCACCTCGTCCGAAATCATGTTCAGAACCGCGCACGAAGCGCCCTCGAGCATCTACCTCGATCAAGCGCTCAACAAACTCGAAGCGGCTCCGCCTGCCAAGTACGATCAACTCACTGCTTGTCGGGATAAAATCGCGAAGCAATTGGCCACCAAGCTGCAAGACGTGCGAAGTCGACTGGCCCACGACGAACCACAAGAGGCGCTCAAAGAACTGCGGGCCGTCGACCAGCGCTTTGGCGGTCTCGCCGCGCCCGAAAGCGTCGAGCTTTACCAACGTCTCAAGCCGGCAACGCACACCGTCATTCCAAATGCTGGTGAAACAACCGATTGATGCGCTTGTATTCGTCGAGCCACGAATCCGCATTGCTGAATGCATGCCGATCCAAGGGATAGGGCGACATTTCGAAATCGTCTTTGTGTAACTCGATCAAGCGCTGATACAGGCGCATCGAGTCCTCGAACAAGACATTGTCATCGATGACTCCATGACAAATGAGTAAAGGATCGCGCAAGGCGGCGGCGTATTCGATTGGCGAGGAGCGCTGGTAAGCAATCGGATCGGTTTGCGGATCATTGAGGATGGCTGAGGTATAGCCATGGTCGTATTGCATCCAATCCGTGACGGGCCGCAGCGCAGCGCCGGCCGCGAATTCTCCCGGCGCTCGAAATAACGCCATCAACGTCATGAAGCCGCCGTACGATCCGCCATACACGCCCACTTTCTTAGGATCCACGCCGCGCCGCTCGACCATCCATTTTTTCACATCGAGCATGTCCTCGAGTTCCGGATAGCCCATCTGCCGATAGATGGCGGTGCGCCAGTCGCGCCCGTAGCCTTGAGAGGCACGGTAATCCAACGACACAACCGTATAGCCGCGCTGCGCCAGCAGATTGTTGAACATCTGCTCGCGGAAATAGTAGGAGAATCGCAAGGTCACGTCCTGCAAATACCCCGCGCCATGCACGAAGATCACTGCAGGTCGTTGGCCTTCGGGCCTTTGAACACCGGCGCCGGCGGCGCGATACACCTTGGCGTAAATTCCGCCCTCAACATGCGTCGAGGGAATTTGAACGATTTCAGGCTCGATCCAGCGCATCGCTTTGTAGTCATCCGACCGCGTATCGAGCAGCTCTCGCGCTGAGCCTGTGCCATCGGCGTTTTGCAGCGCGAGTTGCGATCTTATGTACGAAGAAGAATGCTCGATGAGCAGTTGCCTGCCGCTCGGGGACAGCGAAAAGCGCTCCGCGCCTTGCAGGTGACTGATGCGCTGCATCTCACCGCCGCGGCTCGACACGCGGTACACATCGTACGAATAAGGCGCAGTGGCATTGGCCAACACATAAAACCACTTTGCGTCGGTTGACAGTAACGGGTTGGAAACTTCGAATTTACCGTGGGTGAGCGCGCGAGGTTGGCCGCCCACGTCTTTGACGTATAGATGCGAGAAACCCGATTCTTCGGACATGAACCACAAGGTGTGGTCATCGTTCAGCCAGCCAAACTCGTTATAACTCTCGTTGATCCACGCGCTGTCGCTCAGACGATGTTGGGGGACCAGCGAATAGCTTGAGAAATCGACGCTCACCAGCCAACGATCCTTGTTGTCCACCGACAGCAATTGGATGGCTAACGCATGCCCCGAATTGCTCCATTGAATTCCGCCGGCGCCGGGATCCGGTTCGTCCGAGGTCACAGTGACGGCGCGCTCCTTCGGCCCCGCAAAAGCTACCGAGGTAGCCGGGAGCAACTTGGCGTTTTCCTCACGAACCGACTTCAATGGATCATCGTTGATGCCCGGCAGATTGCCCAAGGCCAACGGATGCTGGCTGTGATCCATTAAATTGAGCAGCACCAGCGCCTGCGGCGCGGGCGGATTTCGTCCCACCCGCAAGCGCTCGGTTTCAAATTCCTCATATCCCGATTCGGTCACATAGCGCGTCAGCTGGCCCTCGCGGCCGCGCAGCGCGGATTTAGGTGAAGTGACCACCAGCAGGTAATTTCCATCCGGCGACAGCGCCGTGGCTCGAATCGTCACCTCATCGCCCAGATAAAAAGGCGTACCGGCGCGCGTCGCATCCGCACTGCGGAGTTCCTCGGCATGCTTTTTCGCCGCTTCCGAATCATCGTGCAGGCGCTTCAAGGTGGAGAATGTGCGCAGCTGCATCTCGCGCAAATCGTCGGATTTTGGCGGCGCGGTGGGATCCGCCTGCGCCCTGACGACCGCCACCGGCATGGTCAGTGCGGTGCCGAAGTCATGAATGTACCAATCGGCGCCGACGCGAAAGCTTAAGCGTTTGCCGTCGGCGGAGAATTGCGGATCCGATTTGAGGTCCTCGGACTTGGTAATTTGCCGCAGCCGACCGCTCAAGATGTCCCGCACGAACACATCGCCATTGCGCACGAAAGCCGCCCGCTTACCCGCTCGATCGTAAACGGCCGGCGCATCTGCGGTCGCGGCATCCTTAGGCTCGAGCAGATTATCTTTTGAATCACCGAGCGACAGGCGGTGCTGATCGGAAATCATCGAGCCCTTGCGCTTCGATGAGTAATACACCGACTTGCCGTCCACCGACCAAAACGGCTCATGCACCGCTGCACCCATCCAATCGGGGTCGGCCATGATGGTCTCAAGAGTTAGATCAGCGCCCGTGGCACGCGCAACAAAAAGACCCATCACACCCGCGCAATACAGCGCTATCGCTGCGACGGACGCAGCCGGAGAGATTTTCATGCGCACCATCCTACCTAAGTGGGTGGCCGAGAATCTCCGGGCTTGCCCGGGCCTCTGTCGGGCCCGCCGTTGCCGGGACGCGGCGCCGGTTTCGGCTGAGGTCGCGGCGCTGCGCCGCCACCGGGACGGCCGCCGCCGCCCGGACGATCACCACCGCCGGGTCGGTCACC
>CAZZWE010000199.1:0-5322 GCA_964657675.1 uncultured Steroidobacteraceae bacterium | reverse complement strand
TGATTTAATGGTGGGACGGCTGGGACTCGAACCCAGGACCAAAGCCTTAAAAGGGCCTTGCTCTACCAGCTGAGCTACCGTCCCGCTAGGAGGCGCGCATCATAGCCGAAGTTGCCCGCTAGATCACCGCCAACCGCGTTACGATGGTCCGTGATCAGCCAGGCCGAGGTCCGAATGTCAAAAGTGATGGTTCATAGATTCCGGGTGTGGGACTCGGTCAGCGACACGATGAAAATGTCGTCCAGGCTTGCAACGCTGGATGCAATCAGGGACAAGGCGCATGGCGAGCCTGTCGGTCCAGCCATCGAGATCAATTCGTCAGACTTGGGTGGGGAAATCGACGGAATGACGATTCGTGACTACGTCGCAGAGGGTGGCACCACGCCTTCGAACGCCAAGCTCTGACTATCCTTTTCGCTTCTCGCCTGAGAATATCAAATGTATATTATTCATAATGTTACCGGATTTAACTCATGTAACATATGATAAAAATATGATGCTTGTGGGC
This sequence comes from uncultured Steroidobacteraceae bacterium, assembly GCA_964657675.1. Taxonomy (GTDB): domain Bacteria; phylum Pseudomonadota; class Gammaproteobacteria; order Steroidobacterales; family Steroidobacteraceae; genus Bog-1198. Next base: position 4,814 of record CAZZWE010000199.1, on the reverse strand, counting down.
CTAGGTTCACGGCGGAGATACCGAGGATTCCGATAGTCTGGCTCGTCGGTTTACTTGATTTGCGGAGGTTGCATGCTGGTCGTCACAACCGAGAACGTGTCCGGGCAACGAGTGCGCGAAGTCAAAGGCCAAGTCTTTGGGGTCGTGGTCCGAAGTAGGGGTCTGGGCGGGAACATCATGGCCGGGCTGCGCTCAATTGTCGGCGGTGAAATTCATGAGTACACGCAGCTGCTCGAAGAGGCGCGCCGGCACGCGGTGGACCGGATGGTCCGCAACGCGACTCTGATGCACGCCAATGCCATCGTCATGATGCGCTTTGATTCCTCAGAAATCGGGCAAACCATGAGCGAGATTGTCGCGTATGGGACGGCGGTGGTATTGGAGCCGGTGGCCTGATCATGCTGCGCAATTTCCTGATCGCGTTTACGGCCATCGTGACTTGCGTCGGCTTCGCGCTGATCGTCAACGGGGTTCCAATCCCGGGTTGGCAGGCGTTCATATTCGGCGCCATTCTTTTGCTCGGCACGTTGTTCGAGCGCTGGAGATATCGTCGGATCGGTGCGCTGCCCAAGGGAAATTGGCAGAAAACCGACGAGAAATTCTTCGACCCATCCAGCGGTGTCCCCGTTGAGGTGGTGTTCGATCCCAACACCGGGGAGCGGCGCTACGTACGTAAAGAGACCGGGGCGAACTAGCTGTCGAGCTCACCGTCGATCTGATCCTGTTCGGCCAATAGCCGTTGACGCCTGCCGAATATCCGCTCCGACACGGTGAAGTAGGGCAACGTCACGAAGTAGAATAATCCAGCAAATCCAACCAGGTTTGGCGGCAAAGTCAGTGCCAACAATATCGAGCCGAAACCAATCAAGACCATGGCGACCTGATGGTACAGGCTGTGGCGGGTGATGAGCCGCTCAAGCGGCGTGAGCGCGAGCGCCTCGCTCTCGCGCGAGGCGTGCCAGTAGAGCAGCGCAAAAATGCTGAAGATGGCCATGTAGCCGCCGCCGAATATCACGAACAATATGCGCACTTCCGGTTCGTTGATCGGCTCGCTCTGGACGAAGGCGTTGGTGAACAGAAATTTCATCGGGTAGACGTAGAACAGGACAAAGAACAACAGGCAGCAGTTCAGCGTCACCGCGGTTGGCCCTTGCAGCCCATAGCGGCGAAAGAAACGGCAATGCTGATACCAAATATTGGCCAGCAGGGCGAAGCAAATGCCGAAGGCGAAAAAACCGCGCATGGCTTGAATCAGCTCTGGATAGGTCTTGGGAACTTCCAGCGACACCACCAGTAAGGTGACTGCAAAGGCGAATACGGCGTCGGAGAATCCCTCCAGCCGGGTAACCTCGTGGGCGCGCCAGCGAAAGTTAGGCTCACCATCTCGACCGGGGTTGAAGCGTCGGCGGATCATCGCTGCACTTTATACAAGCGCCCAATTCGCTGCAGCAAAAAAAGGCCCGTCACGAGCGACCGTGACGGGCCTTTTAACGACCTTAAGTCGTCAGTCTTAAGCGGCGGGGCTGCCTTCGACTTGGATCTGCAATTTCACTTCCTGTTTGAAGCCGTACTTGTCGCCGAAGTTGACGCCGAAATCGGCGCGGCTGAACGTGGCGGAGGCATCGGCGCCGCAGACCTGCTTCTTGGTCATGGGATTGTCGATGCACTTGAACGAATTGATGGTCAAGGTCACCGGCTTGGTGACACCGTGCAGGGTCAATGTGCCTTGCGCTTCAGTGGGTGATGCACCGCTGAACTTGGTGAACTTGCCGCTGTACACGGCGGTCGGGTATTTGGCGGCGTCGAAGATTTCCGGGCCCTTGGCATGCTCATCCAATTTCTTGTTGCCGAAATTGATCGAGGTCATGTCAACGGTCACATCAATCGTGCCGGCCTTCGCGTCCTTGTCGTAGACCACTTTGCCGGAGGTGGTGTCGAACTTGCCGCGCCAGACAGACAGGCCGCCGAAGTGGTCGGCTTCGAAGCTCGGATACGTGTGCGACGGGTCAAGGGTGTAGGTGACCGGCGCCGCGATTGCGCCCGTGCCGATCAGCGCGGCGATTGACGCCAAAACAATACGATTCATTAGAAGCTCCTTGCAAGACGCTGTGTATATAATTTCATTGCCGCGGGGGCAACCTCGGGCGCAAATCATAGCCGATATGCCGCCGCATTCTCGGCTTTATCTCCGTATTGTCATGTTCAGGGGTATCGATGGAACTTTTCGACGCAATCAATTCAAGGGTTTCGGCCGGCAAGCTGGCCGAGCCAGGCCCGACTCCCGAACAGCTTGATCAGCTCATTCAAACCGTCGGGCGCGCGCCGGATCATGGACGCATGAAACCCTGGCGGGTCACGGTGGTAAACGGCGCCAAGCGCGAAGCCTTCGCCACCGCGGTTGCCGAGGCGCGGCGCGCCCGGTTGCCGAATATGACCGACGATCAAATCGTCGCCGAACGCGACAAAATAAGGCGTTCGCCGAGCATCGTCGTGATCGGTTGTGCCGTGAAAAAAGATAATCCCAAGGTGCCGGAGATCGAGCAGGTCGTTGCCGTGGCCGCCGGCGTTGAGAATATGTTTCTTGCCGCACATGCCATGGGCTTTGGCGTGATGTGGAAGACCGGCCCTGCGGCCTATGATGATCGGGTCAAGGCGTCTGTGGGCTTAACGCCGGATGACCACATCGTGGCTATTCTGCACTTGGGGACTCGCATTAAATAAATGCCCGCGCAGCGATACTGCTTTCACCAACGCCCACACCGGTAATCCGATTGCTAAATTGAGTTCGCGCGTCGCAGCATGCGTCACGCGGGCCATAACGGCCGTGCCGCCGACGTCAATGGTGATCAGATCCGAGTCATCAGGATCGCCGGCGATAGCGGCAATGACACCTCTGAGACTGTTGCGCACGCTCAGCGATTGCGCGGGTTGCGTGGCAACAATAATGTCGCGGGCCAGCAGTTGCACGCGCAATCGCGTGCCGACAGGCATGTCGGCCAGTTTAACGTTCAGTTCGCCGTGGCCCACTTGCACGCGCGTGAGTCCGGAGGCCGGGTCTTCGCCGAGCACCGTGCCTTCAATCACCGCGCCCACTTCATCCACCCCGATGATGGCGCGCAGCGCCGGATTCAGGCTCATCTCGCCGACGCCGCCTTGGGCAATGACCTTGCCGTCTTCCATGAGAACCAAGTGAGTCGCGAGCCGTAATACTTCATCGAAGTCATGGCTGACGTACACCATCGGCAGCGACAGCTCATCGCGCAGCCGCTCCAAGTAGGGCAGCACTTCCTCGCGCCGTGCGCTGTCCAATGAGGCCAAGGGTTCATCGAGCAACAACAAACGCGGCTGTGATAGGAGTGCGCGTCCGATGGCGATGCGCTGACGCTCGCCGCCAGATAGCTGATGCGTTCGCCGTTGCATCAGGGGCGACAGCGCCAACAACTCCACCACACGCTCAAGCGTGATGAACAGGGGCCGCGTCGCGCGTTTCAGCGCATAGCGCAGATTGTCGGTGACATTCAGGTGTGGAAACAATCGCGCATCCTGGAACACGTAGCCAATCGCACGCCGCTCCACGGGCACATTGACCTTGCGGGCCGTGTCGAGCCAGCGGGTATCATCCAACTGAACAAATCCGCTATCGGCTCGCAGCAGGCCGGCGATCACATTCACCAACGTGGTCTTGCCGCAGCCGGAGCGGCCGAATAAAGCGACGACACCCGGCGTCGGTGACTCAACATGTGCATCCAAGGTAAACGCGCCGCGGGCTTTCTTGACGGCGAGGTTCAGCATCAGCGGCCCAACATCCGGCGCACCCGGCGAGTGAAAAACTCGGCCAGCAGCAAGCCCACGAGTCCGAGGCCGAGCGACAATGCGGCAAGGCGCGCAGCAGCGGCGTCGCCGCCGGGCGATTGCAGGGCGCTGTACAAGGCCAGCGGCAACGTACGGGTTTCACCCGGAATGTTGGACACGAAGGTGATAACGGCGCCGAATTCCCCCAGGGCGGCCGAGAATGCCGTGATGACGCCGGCCAAAATGCCAGGCAGCATCAGCGGCAAGGTAATGCTTACAAATCGATCGATGGGTCCCGCCCCCAAGGTACGGGCGGCGTCCTCCAGTCCACGGTCGATGGCGTCCAACGACAGGCGCATAGCTCTGACCATCAGCGGAAAGGACATCACGGCGGTCGCCAGCGCCGCGCCGTTGCGCGTGAAAATCAGGTGGATTCCCAGGGTTTGCTCGAGCCAGCCGCCAATGGGACCGCGGGCCCCGAACAACAGCAGCAACAAATACCCGACCACCACGGGCGGGAGCACCAAGGGCAGGTGAACGAAGGCGTCGAGCAGGGTGCGGCCGTAAAAGCGCCCGCGGGTCAACAGCCACGACAGCCATAAGGCGAACGGCAGGCTCAACAGGACACTGCGCGTCGCCACACTGAGGCTCAAGTGCAGCGCCTCGGCTTCACTGGCACTCAGCCAAGTCATGTCGGACGCGGTGCGATGCGGGGCTTCATGCGCCAGGCAGTATACTGTCGCACAGTAATCTTAAGGATCCATCAATGGGCTATTTTCACGCTGCGGCGGACTCCGCGGCGTTGGGCGCCAGTTCGCGCATCGGCGTTTTGTTGGTCAATCTTGGCACGCCGGATTCCACCAGCTACTTCGCCGTGCAGCGCTACCTGCGGGAATTTCTCGGCGACCGTCGTGTCATCGACACACCGCGCGCCATCTGGCTGCCGTTGTTATACGGCGTGGTGCTGCCGTTTCGGCCGTTCAAGACCGCACGTAATTACCGCAAGATCTGGATGCCGGAAG
>CAZZWE010000198.1:0-5440 GCA_964657675.1 uncultured Steroidobacteraceae bacterium | reverse complement strand
CTCGAACGCCTGGGTCACTGACTCAAACGAAATGACCGCACTCATCGCGCGCGCCACCCAAGCCAGCGCCGGTCGAGCAGCGACAGCGCGAGATTGGTGGTGAGCACGAATCCGACCAGCACCAGCGTCCAGGCAATGGCACGGTCCATCCGAAACAACTCCTGTGCCAATCGCAACTGATAGCCAATGCCGCTGATTCCACTCAAGAGTTCGGCCATGATGGCGACCTTCGTGGCGGCGCCCAAGTTCAGCTGCCATGCCGTGAGAATCTGCGGAATGAGCCAGGGCAGCGTGAGTTTGCGGATGAATTGCAGCCGTGAGGGCCGCAAGGCGGTCACCATGTCGCTCAAATCTTTGGGAATGGCGCGAACGCCTTCGCGGATCTGGTAATAAAAGCTTGGGCTGGCGCTCACGATGATGACGAACGCGATGCGCGTTTCGATATGAGAGAACCACAGAGTGGCGAATATGACCCAGCACAACGCCGGCACCCCTTGGCAGAGCTGCGCCATCGGCATCAGCAAGCGATCGACCCGCGGTTGAAAGCCACCCCAGATTCCGAGACACAAGGCCACCGCAAAACTAACGGATAGCGCGACCAGGATGCGCGCGTACGTGAGCGCGATGGTCATGAGCGCCTGTGCATCCGTCACAATGGCAAGCGTAGTGCGGGCAATGGCATTGATCGACGGGAATAGATAAGGCGGATAGTAATGCGACGCGACTTGCCAGGCAGCGGCAATCACCGCGAACAGGACCACGGCCTCGTAGTTCGGACGGCGGCGCCGAAACCCCTGTACTTGGGAAAAGGTGACGTCAGGGCTTGAAGTCAGAGACATAGGCGTGCAGTTCCGTATCCTTGAGCGGTCGCTCCAGCTGATGAGCCGCCGGCATCAGGTTCTGAGTCAACAGCTTGATCGCCGGCTCATATTCACTGATGGGGCGGATATCGATCATGGCCGCGCCATCCGCGAATAAATGCTTCAGCGCCTCTTCGGAGATGCCGGTGGCGGAGCTAATGATTTTGGCCGCCTCAGCCGGGTGGCTGCGCAGGTACGCCGCCGCTTCGAGGTTGGCCCGGTAAAGCTTTCGCGCAAGTTCCAAATGATCGGGGTCGGCGATCCAAGAGCGCCACACGCCGAAGGTGATACTGGGGATGCCATAGTGAAGGCCGTACTGCTGCCACGCTGCTTCACGATCTATCTTGATCAGCCGGTACTCGGCGCCGCCCGGGGAGGCGATCAGCGAGGCCGAATCGATGGGCCCCATCACCGCGGCATCCAACCGACCCGCCGCCATCGACGCGTACAGCGCGGGCGTCGTCGCAGACTGGATATGCAATCCGTCGACGTGAATGCCACTTTGTTCCAGCAGCCACGCACCGATGGCCCACACGCCTGTCCCTGTATCCGCACCCACCGTTTTACCGGCGATGTCCGTCACTTTCTGGATTGCCGGATCCCTGGTGACCACGAAGTAATCGAGATCAAATACATTCCACAGCAGCGCGATGTCCGCGCCCTGTTCGACGAAGCGTGCGACAGCCACGGGGGCGGCGCAGTAGCAAATCGGATCGGCGCCGCTCGCAAAATCCGTATAAGCCACCTGACCCGGCTTGGGCGTGATGAGCAGGGAGAAACCCTGTTGCTCATCCAGCTTCAGCGCCTTGATCAATGTTGGCAGCCACAGGCTCTGTGAAGGCGCGGCGAATACTGTGAGTTTCAATTCCGGCAGATGAGCAGCTACCGCTGCCGGAGGGCTGGGCGCCGCAGCGCCGCCACATGCCGCCAAGGCCAGCACGCAGCTTGCCGCAAACCACGGGATGCAGCCCTTCAACCCGGAGAAGCGGCTCGACCCGATAAGGATCGAGCCACGTTTTTGGCTGGCGTTCACAATGCTCGCAGCATCAATCAGTGCGCAGTGACACTGGGCGTCGCAGCGCCCGGCAGCACTGCCCCGACCACGGCACGATTATCGACCAGTTGCTTGAAGCTGGTGTCTGGCGTCAACAAATCGTATTCGGTCAGGATCTGCAGGCTGCGGTCAAACTCGGCCTTCGGATAAGGCAGGACGCGGCCAAACTTCAACCGCGGCAAATGGAAATCTTCGACCGAGGGTTTTCCCCAGGCGTAATCATCCGCGATACTGTCGATCAGGTAGTGAATGTACTTACGCTTGTTTTCGCGACTCGCGTTCAAGAAATCCGACGCCCGATCGAGTGCCCGATACAGCGCATGCAGGTCCTCTGAGCTCAAATCGTCGCGCACCACATCCGTTGCCACGAAGGCGCCCTCGAGCAAAATATTAGCGCCCAGTTTTTCCGCCAATGTGATGTACGGCTCCATGATGACGGCCGCGGCCACCTCGCCGCGCATCACCGCATCGAAACGCTCAGCGGGCCCACCAAAGTGCTGCAGCTTGACGTTTTCCTTGCCGACAAAACCTTCGAGGAACCGAATCGCCGCAAAATGCGAACCGGCGAAGAAGTTTACGCCGACACCGACCCCCGACAATTGCGCGGGATGGTCGTACTTGGAACCCGGAGCGGATACCAATGCGTGTACCGGCCGGCTCGGTTGCAAACTGGTGATCTTGACATCGCAGCCTTGTACGGTGGATTGGCCGAGGTCATAAGCCCGCCGCACATTGCCTTCTTCACAGGCGCGGAACAGATTGACCTTGCCCTCTTGAAACACCCCATGACCTAAAATGCTGTTGACCGAGTTGGGATCGGAGGAACCCGATTTCGGTGAGCCGTTGCCGGCGGGCACGAAGTCGACCTCGAACCCTTCGTCTGCAAAATAGCCCTCATCCCGCGCCACGTACCACGCCAGGCTGTAGATGATTGAGCTGATCTCATTGGTAATTTTCTTAAGCGCCATAAATGCCTCTTTGGGTGAACAGGTCAGGAGCCGAGGATCCTAGGCCGTCGTTGCGAATCGCGAAAATATCGATTTCGCATTAGTTATATGCAAACCGTTATATATGTCCTAAAAGGTATACCTAACATTGACAATTGCCTGCCGCGGCGGCGAATAGCCGGCCTCATCTTCGATGCCGGCGCGGTATTTGAGGTTGATGGGGAACGCACGGTCGGCCAGATTCTGAATGGCCACTGAGAACACCCAGTGCTGATCCGCGGTGGTGTAGTCGGCTCCCACGCCCAAATACGTCTGCGGCGGAAGCTCGGTGATCGCGGTGTTGGCGATGTCCGAGAACTGATCCGAGATATATCGCACGTTGGCATTGAGTCGGGTGGTGCCGGGAATTGACAGCGGAACGCGATAATTACTGGACAGACCGAGAGTCCACTTGGGCGCGGTCGGCAGTTGATTGCCGGCATAGTTCATGTTGGCAGCGCCGGTCGGGTTTTCAAAGTTCCCAAATCGGGTGTCGAGATAGCCTGCGGCCAGCTTTGCATCCCAGTCGGTCGTCAGCCGTGCCACCGCCTCGAACTCGGCCCCCTCGGTCTTGGCTCTCGCGGCATTCACAACCACCGCGCCGGTGATGAACTGGCCGTTGATGGCCGGATTGGTCACGCTGGCCTGATAGTCGCGAAAATCGTTGTAGAACACCGCTAGACTGGTGGTGGCGCGGCCATTCCACCACGTGCTTTTTGTGCCGAGCTCATAGGTGGTCACCTTTTCCGGACCGACCGGAATTTGCGCAATCTGCTCGGTGGAGGCCGCTCGGTTGTAGCCGCCCACTTTTTCACCGCTGGTAACGCTGGCGTACGTCATCTGATTCGGATTCCAGTGATAGTCCACGCCCACCTTGGGCGTGAAGGGCGACCACTTATCGCGCAGCCCGCCGATCGCATAGAGTTGTGACACCCGCGCGCCGGAGGGGTCGTTGGTGAATGCGCTGTTCGCGAAGGTTTGAGATTCAACTCCATAGCGTGCGCCGAAGGTCAGATTGAGCGCTTGAGTCACGTGATAATCGAGCTGTCCGTAGGCCGCCTCGCTGTGGTCATGCAGGTCGCTCAATACCTCGGAGAATTTGCCGACCGAACCCGTGACTCGGTCGAACTGCAGGTGCTCCTGGAAATAGACCAACCCCGCGGTGAAATCAATGCGCGAAAAGGTTCCGGACAATTGAAATTCCTGCGAGAACTGATGCTGATGGATGTATTGCGTCCATTGATCGACAACCGCAGGCGTTCCATCTTCGTCCCAGGGCGACGGGTCATCGGTAAGTTTTCGATATCCCGAGATCGATTTGAACGTAAGCCGCTCGGTGATCCGCTGATCGATGTGCAGCGTTGCGCCCCAGTCGGCCCGCCGCAGCTCCGGATCCACGCTGGCAAAGGTCGTGCGAGGATTGGCGCCCGGCACTCCCAGCGGTAGATAACTCGCATTGTCCGAATGGTCCCGGGTGCCATCGATCGCAAGCACCGCCGAGGTTCCGTCAATCGGCGTGAATTTGACTTTCACGCGGCCTTGGTCAAGTCGTGTCGCATCAACATGGCGATCGAGCGTCTCGTTGAATGTGTAGCCTTCCGTGCGGCGCGAAGCCACGGCCACCCCCACGGACAACACATCGGCGGACAGCGGGGTCGCAAGGTAGCCATCGAAGTCGCGGTAATCGTGATTCCCGGCTCCCGCGTCAATGAACGCCTCGGTGCTGTTGCCAGGATCCTTAGAAATGAATTTGATGGCCCCGGCGCTGCTGTTCTGCCCATACAGAGTCCCTTGCGGTCCGCGCAACACCTCGATCCGCTCAATATCCGGCAAGATGAAGGTGCCGACGCCGAAGGGTCGGGGCAGATAAATGTCATCGACATACACGGCAACCGCGGGATAGAAACCAGGATCCGCCGTACCGATGCCACGTATGTATAAGGACTGCATGTTGGTGATGGAACCCGGCGCCGATAATCCCGGCACATCGCCCATGAGCGTTTGCAATGTCCATGTGCCTTTTTCCTGAAGTTCTGCCGAACTGACTGAAGATACCGCGACCGGCGTATCCTGAATCCGCGTCGTCCTTTTTTCCGCGGTCACCACGATCTCCGGCAGGCTGCTGAAATCCGCCGATGCATCAGCCGCTGCTTCCACCTCCGTTGCTGCGGCTTGCGCTGCCACGCATTGCACGGCGCCGCCATATAAAAAGGCTGCGGCGACCATGACGTTACGTTTCCAGCTGGTACTCACTTCATTGCTCCTCATTTTGAACGATCAATCAGCGCGCAACGGTAGAGGCAATTGGTATGGCAAAGAAGGTATTTATATTTATATGGACATAGCAGCCATGCATCTCGCGCGCTGCGCGTTCCATATGCATCTTTATCGATATAAGCTTAGAAGCACCACGCTGTGCCGCTATCAGGAAAAAATCATGGGCGATACCTTTCAACTCTTCATCGTCCTGCTCATCGCAATCTCTGCGACCTCGGTACTCGCGCTGCGCCTGAAAATTCCGCCGGCGATCGTACTGGTAA
>CAZZWE010000197.1:0-5463 GCA_964657675.1 uncultured Steroidobacteraceae bacterium | reverse complement strand
CCCGCTGTTTGATCCGTCCTGCGCGAGTGGCGAGTTCGGGGTCGGTCGCCAAGTCATCCAGTTCCAGCGCCTTGCATACCCAAGGCCACATGTGTGCAGCCAGCGGGGCGATCATCAGCTCGAGCCCATCTTGGCATTTATACGCACCCATTTCGGGAATGCCGGAGTGTGCGCGTCCCTGCAACGTGGGGACTACGCCGGTGGCGAGGTGATACGCCATTTGATAACTCAACATGGAGACCTGCACATCGAGCATGGAAACATCCGCGTGCTGCGCCTGGCCAGTCGCCTGCGCGGTACGCAATGCCGCGACCGCGGCCAGCGCGCCGGTCATTCCCGCGCACATATCGCCGATGGGAACACCGGAGCGCACGGGACTGCCTCCCGGCTCGCCGGTAACGCTCATTCCTCCCGACATCGCCTGCACGATCATGTCGTAGGCGGGAAGGTCTCGGTACGGCCCGTCTTGGCCGAAGCCGCTGATGGAACACAGCACGATTTTCTGATTGGCCGCCTTGAAATCCTCGAAGCCAAGACCGAGCTTTTCGAGCACGCCGGGCCGATTGTTTTCCACCACAATGTCGGCCTTCGCGACGAGCTTGAGCAGCGTGGCCTTGCCCTCTGAGGTCTTCAAATCGAGCACGATGCTCTCTTTGCCGCGATTGATCGACATGAAATAGGTGCTGGTGCCCTTGACGTAGTGCGGCGGCATGCCGCGGCTGTCATCGCCGCCGGGCTTCTCCACCTTGATGACGCGCGCGCCCATGTCGGACAGCATCATGCAGGCATAGGGGCCCGCCAGCGCCTGACAAATCTCGATGACGGTCAGGCCCGCGAGAGGCCCTTCGGATTCAATGGTCGGCATTAGAAAACTCCGTCTCGCTCCCCAGCGTGTTCGCCTTGAGTTTGGCCGCGTATCGACGACCAACCAGGCTGATATTAGCCAAGTTTTTCATTATCCATTTGATTGATCGATCGGTCAACACATGGCATATTCGATCGCGCTCTGGCTGGGGGTCAAATCCATGGTTCAACAAACATCCTTTCAAGGGTTATTGGCTCAAGGTGCCGCAGAAGCTATTGCGATGCGCAGCCGCACCGGCCGTAAAATCGTCGGCTACGTGGGAGCCGGCGTTCCTGTCGAGCTCATTCTAGCCGCAGGATTGATTCCCTTCAGGGTGGGCGCCTTCGATCCATCGACCCAGGCGGTTGACGCGCACCTGGAAATCGGCGACAGCGAGATTGTTGGGGTGCTCGCCAATGCATTGCTGAATGGCGGATATGATTTTCTTGATTACTTGGTGGTGGGCAATTCGCCGACCTTTAACGTCACGCTGTTCCATTTTTTGCGAGAAATGCGCCGCGGGAATCCCGCGCTAACACGCCCGGTACTGTATTTTCACGAAATCCATCACGGTGCGAGTGCGGCGATCACCGCCTTTAACGTGGAGAGCTGCCGTCTCTTCGCCGAGCGATTAGGGCTGGCCGGACAGAAACCAACAGCGCATTCATTGCAAGCGGCCATCGAACAGACCAACGATCGCCGGCAGACCATCGAGCAAATCGGCGAACTCAGACGCCAACATCCGCCGAGGCTCAGCGGTACGCAAGCGTTGATGCGAATGGCAGGATGGCAAACCTCCATGGCTCCCCTGGAGCCGCCGCCCCCAAGCGATGGCATTGCTGACGTGAGAGTGGTTTTTTCAGGCAGCGATGTCGGGCATTTTCAGCACTATCCGCTGATCGAGGCCGCGGGCTGCACCATTGTGGCCGACGATCACGATTGGGGTGAATGGGCGCTGAAGGCCCGCACTGCGGCGCACTCCGATCCGATGGAGGCGATCGCCGCCCGCTACGCGCAGTGGCCCCCTAGGGCTGCTCGCTGGCCGAGGCTTCGCCGCATCGAAGCGGTGCTCGAACTGGCAGTCAGCTCGCAAGCGGTTGGTTTGGTCTATTGGCCGAGTACCGAGGACCAGGCCTCGGCTTGGGATTTCCCGCAATTGGCCGCTGAACTCGCGAGCCGCGGTATCGCTGCGCTCGATCTGGGTCCGCAGCCGGCTATCAAGTTCGACGGCGCCGCGATTACCGCGAAGACGCGTCAATGGCTCGAATCCATGAAGTTACACGAGCAAGTGAGCGCATAAATGATTCAGAACAATCCGGGGCGAGCGGCGTTTCTTTCCGAGAATTCGGCCTACAACAAACACTGGTTTCAATCATTACAGGCCAAAGTCGCCAATGGCGAGCCATTCGCCTTTGTCAACGTGGACACACCCACGGAAATCTTCAAGGCGATGGACATCCCGGTCATCATCAATCAATGGTGGGCCTCCATCTGCTCGGCGAAGCAACGCGGGCCGGCTTACCTAAGCGCGCTCACCGCTCAAGGCTTCCGCGGGGGTCTGTGTTCTTATTGCTCGATGTCCTTAGGATCGGTCATCGCCGAGGATGACGATCCGCCCTGGGGCGGTTTGCCAAAGCCCACCATTCTGGTGACCAGCAACGATTGTGGCTCGAAGCGTAAAATTTTCGAGATTTGGGGCGAGCGAGAAGGCATTCCCGTGTTCGTTCTCGAGCATGCCGTGATTGACGATCCGCCACGCGCAAAAATCGAAGCATTGAGGCATGACTGGGAGCGCATCCTGGGCACCCGACAGATCGATTTTCTCGCCGCTCAATATGCTGACCTGATCGCGTTGCTGGAACAACAAACCGGACGCCGATTTGATCCAAAGCGATTGGAAGCCGTCATGGCCATGGTGAATGAGCAAGAGGAGTTTTACGCAAGGACTCGAGACCTGATTGCCAACACCTACCCCGCACCGATGAATGTCATCGAGCAAATGCCGGCGACCATGGTGCCGCAATGGCACCGCGGCACCGCTTGGGGAGTGGAGCGCGCGAGGCTTTTTTTCGAAGAAGTGCAACGGCGTGTCGATGCCAAGGAGGTGGCGTGCCCAACAGAGCGGCATCGCCTGATGTGGCTGGGAAGGGGTTTATGGCATAACTTGCCATTTTACCGCTACTTCGAAAGCCGATTCGGCGCCGTGTTCGTCTGGTCGGTTTATTTGGCGATTGCTTCCGATGGGTACCCTCGATACGGCGGCGAGCCTTTGCGGGCCCTGGCCTCGCGAATGCTGGGCATCTTCGCGCTGGTGAGCGAAGTGCCATTCGTCACCGACTGGTATGTCCAAGAGGCGCAGCGCGCGGGCATCAATGGCGTGATTCGCATGGGCGATGAACGCGGCAGTTGCAAACCCATGTTTGGGCGCCGACTGCTGGTTGATGATGTGCTGAAGGCAGCGGGCATACCGGTACTGACCATTTCTGGCGATCCGGTGGATCCACGAGTATGGGATGAGACCAAGCTCACTGCACAGATCGAAGAGTTTATCGAAACCCGTTTAACGCCAATCACTCACGCGGGAGCCCATTCATGAGCGCGCTTCAAGGAGTCCGCGTCCTCGACCTGTCACGCTATTTGCCGGGTCCGTACTGCACCTTGATGCTGGCCGATTACGGCGCCGAGGTCATACGGGTCGAGCAGCCCAATGAAGTGATCAAGAAGCGCCACACCTTCGGACAGGCCAATCTCAGCGATGCGGAACTGGAGCGGCTCAAAGCCTACGAGACGATGTCGCGCAACAAGCGTTCGTTGTTGCTAGATCTGCGCAGTCCATCGGCCGGCACCGTGATGCGGCGATTGATTGAGCAAGTCGATGTGCTGGTCAGTGACTATCGCCCCGGTGTGCTGGAAGCTTCTGGCTTGGACTATGCCTCCGTCAGCAAGATTAATCCAAAACTTATCTATTGCGCGATTTCGCTTTGTGGGCAGACAGGACCCTACCGCGACGTGCCTGGGCATGATCCGGTGAGTTTGGCACTCGCCGGCGTGCTTAGCCGCTGTGGTAGCGGATCGGACGGCCCGCGCACTGTCGGGGTTCCTATCAGTGACATCAATAGTGCTCTGCATGCAGTGACGGGGATTCTATTGGCACTGCGAGCTCGCGATTCGAGCGGCGTCGGGCAGTTGGTCGACGTCGCCATGTCCGATACGGCATTCGCTTTTGTGACGCCCGCCTTGTCGAGGTTTTTAGCCTCCGGCACCGAGCCGCCGATTGGCTTGAATCTTGCCAATAATGGCGTGTGGCAGACCCGCGATGGCAGGTTTGTGTGCACCACGGATATGGAGCCGCGCTATTGGCACGCCTTCTGCGACTTGATATCGCGTCGCGAATGGAAGTCCTTGCTTCACAAGCGCAGCAGTTATGAAACAGAACTGCGCGCAATTTTTCTGACCCGTGATCGGGACGAGTGGATCGATTTGTTTCGCCAATCGGGCACGCAAGGTGCGCCGGTGTTATCGCTGGCGGAAGCCGCCCGGGATGCCCATGCGCATGCCCGCGGAGTTTTTCAAACGATGGACGATGGGGATGGGGAAAAAATCACGCAGGTCGGTCCGTTGATCAAGCTGTCCGACACACCCGGAACGCTGCGCCATGTGGCCCGTATGCCCGGAGCGGATAGTCAGGCCATTCTTCAGGAAGCCGGATTCAGCAGCGCGGAGGTGCAGGGCTTGATTGAGGCAATCGCATCCAGCTGCGATCCGAGACTGGCCCCCTATGTGATCGAGGGTTGAAAAACGCTAGCGCTTGCGCCCGAACACGGCGCCGCGATGATGGCGCTCAACGATGGACAGCACTTTTTGATAGGCCGGAACACTGACCTGTCGGAACCGCAGCGGTTTTCCATTGCGGCTGGCGCGCACCGTGGCGAACACCAGGTCGCCAAGTTCAACCACCAACTCCTTCGCGGTCAACGATCCTGAAGGCTGGAACCAGGTTGATACGCTGCACATTTGCACAATGCATAACCGCGACAGTCGCGGGTCTGGTAGATCGAATACGCCGCTCTTGGCGCCTTCCTCCAGTACCTCGTCCCACAAACGGCTGTAGCGATCTCGTACCGTCAGCATGATGTCCTTCTCTTTTTTGGGAAGGGGTTGCCAGCCATTGCCGATGACCTTGGCCAACTGGCGATTGCGGCAATGCATGATGATGTGCGCGGTCAGCAACCCGCACAGCTTCTCTTCGGGTGTGCTGCCGAGTGCGCGGGCATCCGACGCGCTGGCCTGATATCGCCGCATCCCATCGAACATGAGATCGAACACCAACTTAAATTTTGACGGTGCGTAGTGGTACAGCAGAGAGGTGGGCACCTTGGCTTTCGCACCGATATCGCGAATGCTGGTCGACTCGACGCCGTTTTCGGCGAACAAGCTCAAGGCACTGACCTGAATCCGCTCATAGCGCTTATTGGGCGCGGGAGTTGCCGGCAGTGTTTCTGAATCGTCGCTTTCTGTCATTTTCAGCCTAGTTAATAATCCCGTCGACAGCGCTGACCGAGTAGGCACAGGGCCATCTGGGTTCTTGCGGCCCGCCTATGATATCGCAAGCACGGTGC
>CAZZWE010000196.1:0-5518 GCA_964657675.1 uncultured Steroidobacteraceae bacterium | reverse complement strand
CTGCCGGTGCCCCCGAGAATGGCGCGGCCATGCAGCGCGAGATTCAAGATTTGCGCCGCATGCTCGAAACCGGCCTCGCCGGAATGACTTGGAGCGACAAACGATTGCGCGAGCCACTGCAGGCCCGGGTGCTGGAGGAGCTGTCGGCCATGGATATCGCACCGGATGTCGCGATGGCGCTGGCCGCCCTTACGCCGCGCCGCACCGCGTTGGAGAATCCTTCGCACATACCGATGGCGCTCTTATGCCGTCACCTGCCGATGATCAACGATACGACCAGCGTCGCCGGCGGCATCACCGCCATCGTCGGCCCCACCGGCGCCGGCAAGACGACCACCATCGCCAAGCTGGCGGCACGCTGGTGCATGTTGCACGGCAGTCAGGATCTCGCCTTGGTGAGCACTGACGGCTACCGCATTGGCGCGCGCGAACAGCTGAACACCTACGCGCGTATTTTGGGCGTGCCCATGCATGCCGCCAACACGGGCAAGGAACTGGCGCGGGTCTTAGAGCGCCTCAAGTCCAAGAAACTGATTCTGATCGACACAGCGGGAATGGGGCCGCGCGATGTACGTCTGACGGAGCAGCTGGCGGCCTTGAAGCTCGGCGCGGCGCGCGCCAAGGTGCTGCTGGCGTTGCCTGCGCAGGGCGAGGGCCATGCGCTGGATGAAATCGTGCGCGCTTTTGCACGCATCAATCCGGTCGGCTGCATCATCACCAAAGTCGACGAGGCCGCAAGCTTGGGTGCCGTGATTTCCGCGGCACTGCGCCATCGATTGAAGATCGCCTACGTGTGTAACGGGCAAAAGGTCCCGGAGGACTTGCACGCCGCAAATCATAAGCGCGTGTGGTTGGTGCGAACCGCCGTGGAGATGAAGGAGCGCGGCGCGCCGCGACGCGACGAAGCGTATCTCGCGCGTCACTTTGGCCGAGCACCCGCCCATGCGTGATCTCAGACTCTCGCGAGAACGGGCCGAAGCGCTGGCCGAAATGAACTCCACGCGTCCCGTGAAGGTCATCGCCGTCACCGGCGGCAAGGGTGGCGTGGGCAAGACCACCGTGTCCGCCAATCTGGCGGTGTCAATCGCGGCGCAGGGCCGCGACGTGATGTTGGTCGATGCCGATTTGGGTTTGGCGAATGTGGACGTGGTCTTAGGCCTGCATACGCGCTTTCACTTGGGCCATGTGATCAATGGCGAGTGTGCCTTGGAAGATGCCATTGTCACCGGTCCACATGGACTGCAGATCGTGCCCGCAGCCTCCGGCAACAAGCGCATGGCCACGCTGACGCCGGCCGAACACGCCGGCATCATTCGCGCCTTCAGCGACTTGTACCATCAGGTCGAGGTGCTGGTGGTGGACACTGCCGCCGGATTGCATGACAGCGTCATGACTTTTAGTCAGGCGGCCCACCATGTCGTGGTAGTGGTCTGCGACGAGCCGGCCTCGATTACCGATGCCTACGCCTTGATCAAGGTCTTGAGCCGCGAGCACGGCGTGACCCGGTTTCAGATTCTGGCCAATCAAACGCGTCGCTCGGGCGAAGGCCCGGACCTGTTTCAAAAGATTGCTCGGGTTTGTGACCGGTTTCTCAATGTGACGTTGGAATTCGCCGGCTCGGTGCCCTACGACGACTATCTGCGCCGTGCGGTGCAGCGTCAGACTCCGGTCGTGGACGCATTCCCAGCCTCTATTTCGTCAATCGCGCTCAAGAATCTCGCCGCGAAGGCCGATAAGTGGTCAGTGCCGCAAGGGGCACGAGGGCATTTGGAGTTTTTTGTCGAACGAATGGTGGGGGTGAAGATCGCTCCCTCTACGGTATTGCAATGAGAGCAAGCACACAGTACACGAACACGCAGAAACGCAGCCCCAAGCCGCTCGTGGATGACAACATCCCGATGGATCAGGTGCCGCAGCACGAATTGGTGTTGAGACACGCCGATCTCGTCAAACGTATTGCCTACCATTTGGTCAGCCGCATGCCGCCGAACGTGGAAGTCGACGATCTCATTCAATCCGGAATGATCGGATTGTTGGACGCGGCCAAGCACTATTCGGCCACCAAGGGCGCCAATTTCGAAACCTACGCCGGCATCCGCATCCGCGGCGCCATGCTCGATGAAGTGCGCAAGTCGGATTGGACGCCTCGGTCCGTGCATCGAAACATGCGCGAGATGGCGGATGTGGTGCGCAAGATTGAAAACGCCAAAGGCCAGGACGCGACGCCCACGGACATCGCTGAAGGTTTGGGCGTGTCGATCGAGGAATATCACAAGTTGGTGATGGACGCGGCCAGCTGCCGGTTGTTCAGTTTCGATCAAATGGGCTCGAGCGAGGATGAGTCGAGTCCCGCCGATCATGCCCGCGATGAGCGTCCGGGTCCGTTCGATGACATAGAGGACGCTGGTTTTCGCGGCGCCCTGGCCGGCGCCATCAACGTGTTGCCTGAGCGTGAAAAACTCGTGCTGTCGCTTTACTACGATGAGGACATGAACTTGCGCGAGATTGGTGAAGTATTGGAAGTGTCCGAGTCGCGCGTCTGTCAAATTCACGGCCAGGCGCTGGTGCGCTTACGGGCCCGTTTATCGGAGTGGCTGACGCCGGAATGATCCAATGGATATTTTAAGCTGCGTCGGCATCGTTCTCGCGCTCATCGCCATCATCGGCGGCGCCATCCTCAAGGGCAGCAGCGCCGGCGCGCTGGTCGGCAGCGCGGCCTTCGTCATTGTGGTCTTGGGCACGCTCGCGGCGAGTCTGGTGCAGACGCCCATGGCGACTTTCTTGCGCGCCTGGAAAATCGTCAAATGGGTGTTCATGCCGCCGGCCAACAATCCTGCGGCCGTGATCGAGAAGATCGTCGAGTGGAGCAACATCGCCCGTAAGCAAGGCTTGCTCGGATTGGAATCGGCCGTGGAGGGTGAGCAGGACGCATTCTTGAAGAAGGGTTTGCAGTCCTTGGTGGACGGCGGCGAACCTGACGCGATTCGCTCCAGCATGGAAATCGAATTGGACACGATGGAGCACTTCGACACTCAAGCAGCCAAAGTCTTCGAGGCCATGGGCATTTACTCGCCGACGCTGGGAATCATCGGCGCGGTCATGGGACTCATGGCCGTGATGCAAAACCTGGCCGACCCCTCCAAGCTCGGTCACGGTATTGCGGCGGCGTTCATCGCAACCATCTACGGCATCGCGTTTGCGAACCTATTATTCCTGCCCATGGGCAATAAACTGAAATCGGTGATCCACGGACAGTCGCAGGTGCGCACCATGGTGATCGAGGGAATCATCGCCATCGCGCAGGGCGAGAATCCGCGCAATATCGAGTCGAAGTTGCAAGGGTACTTCCACCACTGATCAAGGAATATGGCCCGCAAGAAGAAACATGAAGAGCACGTGAACGCGGAAGCCTGGGCGATTCCCTATGGCGACCTCGTGACCTTGCTATTTGCGTTGTTCACCGTGATGTACGCCATGTCCTCGGTGAACGAGGGCAAATTCCGCGTGCTTTCCGATTCCATGATCGCGGCATTCCATGGAGCACCGAAGAGCATGCAGCCGGTCAACATCGGCGACAAGCAGCCGGGCAAGGGCGGCGATAAGCCGCTGGTCGGCATCACGCCCACGGCGTTGATGAAACTCAAGGACAACGTCACCAAGGACGGCAACCTCACCCCGCGGGCGCCGAGTATCACCGAGGGCGTGGACTCGAATGATCTGCCAGGCGCCTTGATTCGCATGGAGCGTCAGGTACAAGATGCCATGCAGGCGTTGATCGAAGCCAAGCTCGTGACGGTGAAGCGCGAAAGCATGTGGTTGGAAATCGAGATCAATACGGACATTTTGTTTCCGAGCGGCGCGGGAGAGTTCGCGCCGGTCGCTGAACCGGTGCTCGACAAGCTTGCGGAAGTTTTGAAGCCCTTTCCCAATCCGATCCGCGTCGAGGGGCACACTGACGACCGGCCGATTCATACCGCAGCGTTTCCCTCCAATTGGGAGCTGTCGGCGGCGCGCGCGGCCAGCGTGGTGCACCAATTTACGAAGCAGGGCATCGATCCGCTGCGTTTGGAGATCGTCGGCTTCGGCGAATTTCATCCGCGCCAGCCGAATGATTCGACCGACCACCGCAATGCCAATCGCCGCGTCGCCGTGCTGGTGCTCGAAGCGGTTTCACCGGGCGATGCCGTGACCGCGCGATCCAATGTTCAAACGCCGCCCGCGCCGGGCGAGGGCGTGGAAACCGCCGATGGGGGAAGCGCCACCAACCGTCTGGTGGGCCGTGTCTCGCCCGCATCGTTGGAAAGAACTGTGTTGATGAAAGAGTCCAAGGCCGAACCCTCCGAGCAACCCAAACCTGAATGAGCGAGGTCACGCAATGAGTGAAGTTGACCGCTTAAGCAACTCTGGTCTGTACCCAGCCCTCCCCATCGCGGACCGGCGATCCTCCAAGGACGACAAAGACCGCCGCCAGCGATCGGATGAGGGACCCGACAAACCCCTGCCGAATTCCACCGATCCCCACGACAACTCAAAACCCCGCCCTCCCAAATCCCTCATCGACGAGTACGCCTAATGATCACCCTCGATATCGCCTCATTGCTGAGTTTCGTGAGCGTTGTGTTCGGCAGCATCGCCGCAGTGGCCGCCGTCGTGGCGGTGCGTTCCAACAAACGATTGCAGGCTCGATGTCGGGCGGTTGAGGCCAGCCTCGAGTCGGCGCGGCGGGAAATGGAACTGGTGGCGTCCATCAGTGTGCGCACCGGGCGGCGCGTGAAGCGCATCGAGAGCGAGTATTCCGGCGTCGCCGATCGCGTGGATCAGGTGGAGCTGCGCGGACCCACACAGTCGTTCGAACAGGCCATCGACTCGGCCCGGCGCGGGGTCGATCCGGTAACGTTGTCGCAACAGTTTGGCCTGAGCCGCGGCGAGGCGGATCTGGTGACCCGCATGCATGGACATCGAAAGACGGCGTGAGGGTTTTCGCCCATTGCGGCGCAACCGCATTCGGCACAAACTTCGGGGGCCTATCCACGCCTTGCAGGTGAACCATGCGTCGATATCTGTCCGCCTTAGCCGCGTTTATTGCGATCGCGTTTGCGGGAGCCGCCACGGCGGGTACCGCGTACACCCAAGGCGTTGTGCATCTGCGGGCGGGCCCGAGCACCGATTACCCCGTCGTCACTTCCGTCCCCGGCAATGCCCTACTGGATGTGAGCGGCTGCCTCGATGATTGGACGTGGTGCGATGTGGACTGGGAAGGCAATCGTGGCTGGGTGTACGGCAGTTATTTGTACTATGACTATCAGGACCGCCGCGTCCCGGTACTGGATTTCGGCGCGCAGCTCGGCATCGGCATCGTGGCTTTCAGCATCGGCGATTATTGGGGGCGCTACTACCACGGCCGGCCCTGGTTCGGGCGTGAAAATTACTGGATGCACCGTCCCCCGCCGCCGCATCGGCCAAGGCCGCCCATCGGTCCGCGCCCGGGACCGCCGCCGGGACCTCCCGAGCCGCGGCC
>CAZZWE010000195.1:0-5656 GCA_964657675.1 uncultured Steroidobacteraceae bacterium | reverse complement strand
TGCGCTTGCGATTTTCATCGCCGCTGGCGTCGACGTTATAGACCTTGATCGCCACATCGCGGCCGTAGTAAGGATCGTGCGATAAGTAGACGACACCGGTGCTGCCGCGTCCCACCTCGTTGATGATGACGTACTTGCCGATTTTTTCGGGCAACGCACTGCGACCCTGCTGGGCTTTCGCGAGACTATTGGATCGAGTGTTGCTCAAGGGTAACCGTACGCGGCATCGCGCGTGTTCGAATTTAAGTGACGAGAGAGGATACTGGTGCAGACCCAGTCAAACTGTGATTTGGGTCGAGGCTCAGCCAAAGTGGTCGAAGCCGCTCGAGCGCGGCGCAAACGGAATACCATCGAGCGACCACGATACGCCGGCACCGGCGCGCATTTCACCGATTATCGACAACGTTAAGTTCAATCGCAGCGCTTGCGCCTGGAGTGCGACATAACGTGGCGGCGCGACCGTGAGCAGCAATTCGTAGTCATCGCCCGCGCTTGAGGCCCATTCGCGCGCCTGCGCAGGATCGGCGACCGCGTGCAACGCCGGCGACACAGGCAATTTCTCCACCGCGACATGGGCATGGAGCCCACTGGCGCGCGCAAGCTTCGGCAAGTCGCCCGCCAATCCATCGGAGATGTCCATGGCGGCGCTCGCGATACCGCGCGCCGCCATTCCCATGGCGACGCGCGGCGTTGGATATTCAAATCGCGCCACCAGCCAATTAACGTCAACAGCAAGAGCCGGATCTCGCGGCGGCGTCTTTGCATAGTTCAAGCCTGCGCCGGCATCGCCCAGTGTTCCGGTCACAACGAGCAGATCGCCCGGCTGCGCGCCACCGCGCAACAACGCAGTGCCGCGCGGCACGTGTCCCAGGATTTGCACGCTGACCGTGAGCGGACCGCGGGTGGTGTCGCCGCCGACTAACGTTACTTGATGTGCATCGGCAAGATCGAGCAGCCCGTTTGCGAAGGCCTGCAGCCAAACGGGATCCGCGCTTGGAATGCTCAGCGCCAGCGTGGCCCACGCCGGGGTCGCACCCATCGCCGCGAGGTCGCTCAAGTTGACCGCCAAGGCACGATGCCCCACGGAGCGCGGGTCGGTACCCGGATAAAAATGCCTTCCTTCCAAGATGGTGTCGACCGCCGCCACCAATTGAGTTTCCGGCGGCACTTCGAGCAGCGCCGCATCGTCGCCAATCCCTAAGATGACGCCGGATCGTTGGCTCGAGGGCGGCGCCCGGGTAAAGAAGCGTTCAATTAGATCGAACTCACCGAGCGGTGGAGCCGACAAAATCCTTACTCCGCAGGCAGGCCGTATTCATGCGGCCGGGATTGTTGAGCAGCACGGTCCAATACGGCGTTGACGAATTTGTATCCATCGGTCGCACCGAATTGCTTGGCAAGCTGCACCGCTTCAGCCAGCACCACCCGATACGGCAGCTCGGGTTGCGATTCCAGCTCGTACAGCCCAAGCCAAAGCACCCCATGTTCGATGGGATCGAGTGCGTCCGGCGCAATTTCCGACAGTCCCGCCAGGCGCAGATCCAAGGTTTCTCGCTGCGGCGCAATCGCGGAGATCAACTGCTGAAAGTACTCACGGTCAACGCGCTCCGCTTCAGAGTCGGCGGCAAACTGCGTGTGCACGTCTTGCCAGGGCCGCGGATTGATCTGAATCTGGTAGAGCGCCTGCAAGGCCAGACGCCGCGACAAACTGCGGGCGCGATGCACGGAAGCGCCCCTTTTGGCGGTCACTCTAAGGTTCCAACCGGCGCAATAGGTTTGCCATTTCAATCGCCACCATGGCGGCATCGACCCCCTTGTTGCCCGCCTTGCCGCCCGCTCGATCAACCGCCTGCTCGACCGTATCGGTGGTGAGCACGCCAAAGGCGATGGGAATGCCGCTCTCCAACGCAATACGCGCGATCCCGCCGGCGCATTCACCCGCCACATAATCGAAATGCGGCGTTTGGCCACGAATGACCGCGCCCAAGGTGATGATGGCTTCATAGCGCTTCGAGAAGGCCAGCTTACGGGCGACGATGGGGATATCGAAGGCGCCGGGTACTCGCACGATTTCAATCTGCTTCTCGGTCACGCCGTGCCGCTTCAAGGCATCGAGGGCACCGCGCACCAACGGCTCAACCACAAAATCATTGAAGCGCGCCGCAATCAACGCAAAACGCAAATCACGAGCGATGAGCTCACCCTCGATAACTTTCGGCTGATCATTCGGCACAGAACGGTCCTCGGCTGTAATACGTGGGCCAGTATAAGCGCAACCAGCGCATCAATCCTCGCCGTCCACGTATCCGGTGATTTCCAGATCGAACGCCGCCAACCCCTGCAGTTGCTTCGGTGCGCTCAACACCCGCATGCGTTTGAGTCCCAGGTCCTTGAGGATTTGTGCGCCAATGCCATAGGTACGCACCACCGTGGCACCGCCCTGATGCTGCTCCGGCTTCGTATCCAACTGCCTGACGCTGTCCATGAAATCGCGCGGCGATTCCTCCGGCCGCAAAATGACCACCACACCGGAGGCTTCCGCGGCAACGCGACGCATGGCGGCGCGCAACGGCCAGCCGAGCTTTTCGCTTTTAACGCCGACCACATCGCGCAGCGTGTCCTTGATGTGCACACGTACCAACGGCGGCACGGCCGCATTCAGATCGCCTTTAACCAGGGCGATATGCACGGTCTTGTTGACGTGGTCCTCATAGCAACACAGCTGAAATGGACCGTATTCGGTCTCGACCGGCTCATCGTAGATTCGTTCCACGGAACGCTCGTTCTTCAATCGATAACGAATCAGGTCCGCAATGGTGGCGATCTTCAGGCCATGATGCTTGGCAAACAACTCAAGATCAGGCCGGCGCGCCATGGTGCCGTCGTCGTTGAGGATTTCCACGATCATCGCTGCGGGAGAAAAGCCGGCGAGGCGTGCCAAATCACAGCCGGCCTCTGTATGTCCGGCGCGCGTCAGCACTCCTCCGGGTTGGGCCATCAACGGGAAGATATGTCCTGGTTGGCGCAAGTCCTCGGGCCGGGCATGAGCCCCCACTGCCGTGAGCACGGTATGGGCGCGGTCGTGCGCCGAGATCCCGGTGGTAACCCCTTCGGCCGCCTCGATCGACAAGGTGAAGTTGGTGCGATGCGAGGAGTCGGTATCGCTCACCATCAGGGGCAAGCGCAGCTGGCGGCAGCGCTCGCGCGTCAACGTCAAACAAATCAAGCCGCGACCGTTGCGCGCCATGAAGTTCACATCTTCCGGCCGTACCCGCTCAGCCGCCATGATCAAATCGCCCTCATTTTCGCGATCTTCGTCATCCACGATCACAGCCATTTTACCGAGCCGCAAGTCGTCGAGAATTTCATCGATGCTATTGAACGTAGCCATAAGTCGCCTTAATTTTCTGTTTTCGTCATGAGTCTTTCGAGGTAGCGTGCGATGACATCGATCTCGATGTTGACCTCATCGCTGATTTTCAATTCACCAAGCGTGGTGACTTCACGCGTATGCGGGATGATGTTCACATCGAAACGCCGAGCGGAGACGTTATTGACGGTCAAGCTCACGCCGTTGACGCTAATCGAACCCTTGGCTGCGACAAAACGCATGAGCACCGTCGGCAGTTCGAAATCCAGGCGCCAGGAACGCGCATCCTGCTGCATCCCGCGTAGTGCCCCAACGGCATCGACATGACCACTGACCATGTGGCCACCCAGTTGATCACCGGCCCGCAAACTCGGCTCCAAGTTGACCCGTGAGCCCACCGACAATTTGCCCAAGGTGGTTTTCGTCAACGTCTCGCGCGATACGTCGGCAAAGAACTGCGTCCCCTGTTTGCGGGTTGCCGTCAAACACACGCCTTGCACGCAGATGCTGTCGCCGATGCCGATGCGCGTCACATCCAAGCCCGCCGCATCCACCGCCAACTCAAGATCGCCGCCTTTTTCGCTCATCGCCGTAATGCGGCCTGTGGTCAAAATGATGCCCGTGAACATTTAAGCCTTCTTTGCGTTAAGAGTCAGGCGCACATCGTTGCCGATACGCCGAACGTCTGAAAATTCATACGAAGCCAACACGCCGCCAATTTGAGTGCGCAGCAAAGGCGCCGCATCCGATCCCAGAAATTTGGGCGCGACATACAACACCCATTCGTCCACCCATTGACGCGCGGCGAACGCACCGGCCAGCGTAGGACCGCACTCCAACAGCAGTTCGTTGACCTCGAGGCGATTCAAAGCACGCATCACCGCGTCCAAGTCCACGCCGCCTGCGGCCCGCGGCACTCGTTCGATCTTTGCGTGGCCCCGCGCGCCTGGTGGCGCATCGTCCGCCGCGAAAATCAGCGCATGGTGGTCCTTGAAAACCTTGGCATCGCTGCTGCATGAAAGAGCGCTGTCCAGCACCACGCGCAGCGGTTGGCGCACCCACGCGCCGTACTGCAGCCGGACGTCCAAGCCAGGATTATCGCTGCGTACCGTGCCTGAGCCGGTCAGCACCGCCGAGCTGCGTGCGCGCAAGCTCTGTACGTCGGCGCGGGATTCTTCACTGCTGATCCACAATGGGCCGCCGCCCGCAGGCGCC
The DNA here is from genome assembly GCA_964657675.1 of uncultured Steroidobacteraceae bacterium. Lineage (GTDB taxonomy): Bacteria > Pseudomonadota > Gammaproteobacteria > Steroidobacterales > Steroidobacteraceae > Bog-1198. Next base: position 1,071 of record CAZZWE010000195.1, on the reverse strand, counting down.
GTGCGGGCATCGGCCGTCATCGCCATCTTCAGCCGCACGAAAGGCCGGCCGCGCTCGAAACGCGAGAAAAACCCAGGGTTGAGCTGACGCGCCTCCTCGGCAAAGATTCCGACATCGACGCTGATGCCCGCCTGCTCAAGACGTTTGATGCCAGCGCCGCAGACTTTGGGACTCGGGTCGAGAGTACTGCAGACCACTCGCGCAACGCCGGCCGCGATCAACGCATCGGCACACGGGGGGGTGCGGCCGGTGTGACTGCAAGGCTCCAGGGTCACATAGGCCGTGGCGCCGCGTGACAGAGATCCTGCGGCCTTCAGCGCCATGACCTCGGCATGCGGCCCACCGACCCGCTCGTGCCAGCCTTCGCCGACCACGGTGCCGCCCTGGGTCAAGATGCAGCCCACTCGGGGATTAGGGTCCGTGGTGTACAACGCGCGCGCCGCCAAATTGAGCGCCCGCGCAATGTACTTTCGATCGACCGATACAGGATTGGGATTCATTCGTCTTTGGAGTCATCGCCCGGCAGCAGCGGCAACTGATCCTTGCTCGGTTCGCGTCTGCGCCGGTGGCGACGCAGCTGATCAATTTCGGTGCGAAATGCATCGAGATCTTGAAAGCTGCGGTAAACGGAGGCAAAGCGCACATAGCCCACCTCATCGAGGTGTCGAAGTTCCTCCATCACCATCTCGCCAATGCTGCGGGATGCGATTTCGCGCTCGCCCAAACTGCGCAGCTTGTGGCAGATGCGCGCCACGGCGGCCTCGATGGCTTCGCTGCCCACCGGACGCTTTTCCAGCGCCTTCTGCATGCCCAGCAGCAATTTTTTCTCATCGAAGGGCTCGCGGGTGCGATCGCCCTTCACCACCGTGGGCAACAGCAACTCGGCCGTTTCAAAAGTGGTGAAGCGTTCGCTACAAGCCAAGCACTCGCGGCGTCTGCGGATCTGCCGCCCTTCGCCGGCAAGCCGAGAATCGATGACCTTAGTCTCCGAATGTCCGCAAAATGGGCAATGCATGAGGCCTTCTTACGGCGCAGCAATGCCAAGCGCCGCGACGCTCGGCGCTGCTAGCC
>CAZZWE010000194.1:0-5680 GCA_964657675.1 uncultured Steroidobacteraceae bacterium | reverse complement strand
TCCATAACCAGCCGATCAGGCCGAGCAGGCTCATGCCCGCGGCACACAGGAACGCGAGCGTGAATTGATGCGTGGCGTTGATGATGAACCCGGTGAGGGCCGGCGCGACCACGCCGGCGCCCAAGCCGATGGGCAAAAAGTGGCTGACCAGGAATGCCAAGAAACCCGTCACGCCGCCCGTGGCCAGCGAGCCGAAGAAGCGCCCAAAGATCGACCGCAGCACGCCGCCCGCGACCACTGCGACCACCAGCAGCAGCGGCAACATGTCGCCCATGCTGCTGGCGTGCTTGTCCCATTTTCGGTCGGGGGCCGGCAGCGCCTCGCCGTTGACGACGGCAATCATCTGGTCCACCCCCGCCTCGACGCCGCCGTCGAAGTCATTGGCCTTGAAGTGCGGCGTGATGGTTTCCTCGATGATGCGATTCGACGTCGCATCCGTCAGCGCGCCTTCCAAACCGCGGCCCACCTCGATGCGCACCTTGCGGTCGTTCTTCGCCACGATGAGATACGCCCCATCGTCAACGCCCTTGCGTCCCAACTTCCACGCATCCTCGACGCGGATGCTGAACTGCTCGATTTCCTCGGGCTCCGTGGTCGGCACGATCAGCACCGCGATCTGACTGCCCTTCTTGTCCTCAAGCGCCGTGAGCTTCGACTCGATGCGCGCCACCGCGCCGCCCGACAAGGTCCCGGTCAGATCGGTGACGCGCGCGGTCAGCGGCGGCACCGACACGTCGGCGCGCACGGCCGACGCCAGCCCCACCAGGAGCATCGCGGCCGCGACAAGCGATGAGAACCCCGCGCCGAAGCGGGCGATTTTCATGGCTTAGTGAGCGGCCGAGGCCGGCGGGTTGAAATCCACGGTGGGCGGCTTGGAAATCTCCGCTTCGTTGGCCACCTCGAAGTTCGGCTTGACCTTGTAGCCGAACATTTTGGCGGTCAAGTTGTCCGGAAAGGAACGCACCGTGGTGTTGTAGCTCTGCACCGATTGGATGTAGCGGTTACGCGCCACGGTGATGCGGTTTTCCGTGCCTTCGAGCTGCGCCTGCAGATCGCGGAAATTCTGATTGGACTTGAGGTCTGGATAATTTTCAGTGACCACCATCAGCCTCGATAGCGCGCTGGTCAACTGGCCCTGCGCGGCTTGAAATTTGGCAAAGGCTTCCGGGTCGTTGACCAAATCCTTGGTGGCCTGGATCGAGCCCACTTTGGAGCGCGCCTCGGTGACACCGAGCAGCACGGTCTGTTCCTGGGCCGCGTAGCCCTTTACCGTATTGACCAGGTTGGGGACCAGATCGGCGCGGCGTTGGTACTGGTTCAGCACCTCGGACCAAGCGGATTTGGTCTGCTCGTCGAGTGATTGAATGGAGTTGTAACCGCAGCCCGACAGCATCAGACCGGCCAGCGCGACCAAAACGTAAGCGACTTTACCCATCTGCCCCTCCAGCCTCTCGATTTGGAGGCGTGTTGCGCCAGTTTAACACCGCGCAAAAAAAGAGCCCCGAGTGTTAGCTCGGGGCTTGAGATGCGGACTTCAATGAAGGGAAGTAAAGCCCGCTAGGGGATAAACGGTGAGGTTTCAGTGCAGTTGATGCCACTGCAGGACTTGGATGTCGGTTTCCTCGAGGTCAAAACTCTTCGCCAGCATGCGCGCTATTTCGCGATCGCCATCCACATTACCGGCCCGCCCCAGCAGCTCGACGACACCGCGGTACTCGTTGTACTCAATGGCGTCTTCCGACTGCGCGATGAAGTGGGTGTAGTATTTGGCGCTCATGGGTACAGAGCTTAGGGTTCGAGCCTTCAGCAATCTGTGAAATACCGCTCAGTCGGTTGTAGTCCGTTTCAGAACCATTTCACGTCCTGTAAGCCTCGGTAAAATTATTGCACCGTGTCACGATATCGCGCGCCCACCCAGCCTGGTTCCAAATACATCACGCCCGCCGGCGCCCGCCGCCTGCAGGAGGAATTGGATCAGTTGTGGCATGAAGAACGCCCCCGCGTAACGCAGGCGGTGTCGGAAGCCGCGGCCCAAGGCGACCGCTCAGAAAATGCCGAGTACACCTATGGCAAGCGGCGTTTGCACGAGATCGATCGCCGCGTGCGTTTCCTGAGAAAGCGCTTGGAAGGCATGGCTATCGTCGACCCCACCGCGACGCCGGGCCGTCGGGACGCCAATCGCGTATTTTTCGGCGCCTGGGTCCAGATCGAAAATGCCGTGGGCGATGCGCGCTGGTATCGCATCGTCGGACCCGACGAGTTCGACATGCACGAGGATTACATCAGCATGGATTCGCCCTTGGGCAAAAGCCTGTTGGGTAAGCGTCTGGATGACGACGTCAACGTCGAATTACCCGGAGGGGCGACCACCCTGACGGTGGTCGCCATCAGCTACTCCGCTACATCACCCGGATATTCTTGAACTGCCACGGATCCGAGGTATCGATGTCCTCGGCGAACAATTCCTGGCGTTGATACAACGGCGTCCAATCGGTGTATTTGCCAACCACCGGACCCAGGTAAGGCTTGCAGATCTGCAGCGGCCGCTCGAAGTCCATGTCATCGGGTTCGACCACGCCGCGCTTCGGGTTTTCCATGGCCCAAATCATGCCGGACAAAGCCGCTGAGGTGACTTGCAGACTGGTGGCGCTGTTGTAAGGCGCGAGCTTGCGCGCCTCGCCGATCGATAGCTGCGAGCCATACCAATAAGCATTCTTCGCATGTCCGGCGAGCAACACGCCGAGTTCATCGATGCCTTCGGTGATCTCATTGAGCATGATGCGTTTGTGATCCTGCAGATGCCAGTTGCGGCCGGCAAATTCATGCACCGACAGCACCGCGTTGTCGCAGGGGTGATAGGCGTAGTGACTGGTGGGCCGGTACGCCACCTTGTCGCCCTCCATCACGGTGTAGTAATCGGCCAAGGAAATTGCTTCAGAATGCGTGATCAACCAGCCATGGAAATGTCCTGCGGCCGGCGTCCAGGTGCGTACCCGCGTGCTTGCGCCGGGACGATTCAGGTAGATGGCGCAGCGTGAGCCGGCCGTGTGGCGGCCGCCATCGACAGGGAAATGCTTCTCGTGCGTACCCCAGCCGAGCTCAGCCGGTTGCGCACCTTCGCTGACGAAACCGTCCACTGACCAGGTGTTGACGAATTCATTGGGCATCTTTGGCACATTAGCCACCTGCGTGTCGCGCTCGGCCACGTGCATTACTTTCACCCCCAGTGTCTGCGCGAGCTTGGCCCAACCCTCGCGGCTGGTCGGCGCCTTCGCATCCACACCGGTATCCTTGGCGATGTTCAATAAGGCCTGTTTGACCAAATGCGACACCAATCCCGGGTTGGCGCCGTGTGTCAGCACCGCGGTGGGTGCATCCTTGGCGCCGTCGCGCAGCTTCAAGGCGTCCAAGCGCATGCTGTAATTGCTGCGATTCTCAACCGATTGGCTGGCGTCGGTGTAGCCGCCGGTCCACGGTTCGATGCAGGTATCGAGATACAACGCGCCGCGCTCGCGCGCGAGCTTCACCAACGCCACGCTCGACACATCGACCGACAGGTTCAACAGAAAATCGCCGGCTCCGAGCAAGGGCTCGAGCACTTGGCGGTGGTTGTCGCGCGTCAGCGCGGTCTTGACGAACTTCACGCCGAACTCCGCCGCTTCGCCCTGTCCGCGATCCTCCGCCGTAACGATGGTGATGCGATCCGACGAAGTGCCTATGTGACGCAAGATCAGAGGCAAGATCCCTTGTCCAATGCTGCCAAAGCCGACCATGACGATCTTGCCTGCAAACTTCACATGCACTTCGTGTTCGCTCATAATTTTCCTTCCCGGTTGATGACTCTTTTCACGTGGTGTTTCCTTCTTTCAAGGGTTGGCAGTCCGCGACGCGGACTTGCGGGTTCGCCCGACAGCCTACCTGGCGGCAGGCAAAAATTCACCGCCAGTGCGGCGGATAGGTCTGTTCGTATCCCGGCAGGGATTCAATCCGCGAGATCCAGCGGGCGAGCGCTGGATAATTTCTTTCCATGGGCAGGAATCGCGCACCCAATTGAGCCGCGGACGGCCGGTTCATCGCGCGTCGCAGCAGCTGAATCCACGGAAAAATGACCATGTCGAGGGCGGTGTAATTCTCCCCGACAATCCATTGTTCCTTGCTCAAACGGCCTTCGATGGTGCGCGCCTCGCGTCCGACGATGTGCATCGCATCGGTCAATTCTTCGATGTCATCCGAGACTTGATCGCTGAAAACCGCCTCGACGATTCTTTGCAGCGACGGCTCCGCATAGGCCTGAAACTCGCAAATCACCCGCATGATCACGCCGGACTCCTCCGGCGTCAGCCCGAAAATCGGGACTTGCGGATACTTCTGATCCAGGTAGTACAGAATCGCGACCGATTCAAACACCACATAATCATTGTCCTTGAGCACCGGCACCCGCCCGCGCGGATTCATTTTCAGCATCTGCGGCGACTGGTGCTCCTGCTTGTCGAAGTGCAGCAACTGCGATTCGAACGGCAGGCGCTTGTGCGCGAGCGCTAGCAGCACGCGCCATGAAAATGGACTGCCGCTGGCCCAGTAGAGTGTGATCGCCATGGGAGGATTGTAACGGATGAACTTGCAGCGTCATCGCGCTAAGCTCATTTGATGTCATTTAACACCCTCATCGATGCCTCATCGCTGCTCAAGCTCGTCGCCGCACAAGATTCAAATCTCGTGCTGCTCGATTGCCGTTTTGACTTGGGAAACCCCGCAGCCGGGCGCCATGCTTATTTGAATGGTCACATTCCCGGCGCACTATTCGCCGACCTGAACCGGGACTTATCCTCGCCCATCGGACCAAAGACCGGGCGTCATCCGCTGCCTGAGGCCCGCGCCTTGGCTGCCCGCGTGAAGGCTTGGCGCGTCCATCCGGGCAGCCAAGTGGTCGTGTATGACGAACTCAACGGCTCGTTTGCCGCGCGTGCGTGGTGGCTGCTGCGCTGGATCGGACATCCGGCGGTGGCCGTTTTGGATGGCGGTTTCAAGGCCTGGATCGCCGCCGGTGGCCCCCTGGCGACCGACGAGCCAACCACCCCGCTGCTGCCCGGCGCGAGCACCGTGGCAGAGGACATCCGGGTCGACGCCGATGCCGTCGTCGATGCCGAGCAAGTGGCCGCATTGCTGCGCGATCCGCGTCGCCTGCTGGTGGATGCCCGTGCCGCAGCTCCTCTTGCGCAAGGCGAGCCCGATTGGGATCTTCTATGCCGGCATGGACAAGTACGGCAAGACGTTCGCCGATGATCTCGGCCGAGGCGGAGCGGCGGTCGCCGTCGAGCATCGCCAGCTCGCCGAAGATCTCCCCCGGCCCGAGCGTCGCCAGCGTGATCGCCCGCCCGTCGGAGTGTTCGCGGGTCACCCGGAAGCTGCCTTCGCTGACGATGTAGCAGGCGTCGGAGCTGTCGCCCTCGTGGAAGACGCGCGTCCCGGCCGGGAAGGAACGGGGCACGGCGACGTGGGAGAAGCGCTCCAGCTCCCCCTCCTCGAGATCCGCGAAGAGCGGGACGCTCCTCAACAGATCGACCGCGCTCGTCTCCGTCGTCTCTGACACCCGCATCCGATTATGCCGAGGCGGTCAGTTTGCGGGGGCCGCGGCTGAAGCCGGCACGCGCCTCGTTGACGATGTTGTTGTTGATGACGT
>CAZZWE010000193.1:2186-5730 GCA_964657675.1 uncultured Steroidobacteraceae bacterium | reverse complement strand
ACCTGCATGACAAGCAGGATACGGTTGAGATCCGCTTGTCCAATCAAACCGACTTCATCAAGTGGGTCGTGGGTTACTACTTCTACGATGAGAAGCCGACGGCGCTGAGTGAGCCGACGTTGTTCAGCCTCGGCAATGCCGTTCATTACGATGAGACCATTCGCGCGAATGCCGGTTTTGGCCAGACTACGATCAGTGCCACCGACTCACTGCGTTTCATTGTGGGCGCGCGATACACCCAGGAGCGCAATAGCGGTTCCTATGGCATCGGTACCGGCGCGCTGCCGTATGTTCCTTATGAACAAGTTGGGCCGGCAACCCAAGTGAGCCCAATCACGGCCTCGCGCGTCAATTGGAAGGGAGGCGTGGAGTACGATCTCGCCGCGCAGTCCATGCTGTTTGCCACCGCGGCAACCGGTTTCAAGGCCGGCGGCTATGCATCAACACCTTCGTGCGGTCCCGACCCCTACAAGCCTGAGACTCTGACGGCTTATGAAATCGGTTCGCGCAATCGTTTCTTTGGCAACACGCTCCAGGTCAACGGCGAGGCGTTCCGTTGGAAGTACAAGAACCAGCAGGTATCCGACGTTACATTGGATAATTGCGGTGAGACTGCGAATCTGACGTTCAACGTCGGTAATTCCACCATCACGGGTGCCGACATAGACACCCTGTGGCAGATTACCAAGTCGGATATTGCGCACCTGAGTACCGAATACGCGCAAGGCAAATACAGCCAGTTCAGCTTTACGCAGGCGGGAGCCGGCATTTACGCGCCCGGCGGTGGCAGCCACTGCGCGGCCGATCCGGGTGCGGGCGGCTTCTACACCATTGATTGCAGCGGTCAGCAGATCACACGTTTGCCGACTTGGTCGGGAACCGCACGCTTGGAGCATGACTTCAACGTGCCGGTGATTCCGGGTGATTTCTCGTTGAGCGTTACCGCGGATTTCGCCAGTGCGCGCTGGATGGATTTGTCGTATCTACCGAACGGACGCGTTGCGGGCTATGTCATGGAAAACGCACAGCTCGGCTACCTCACTCCCGACAAGCGCTGGACCGTCACTGCGTTCGTCGACAACATCTCAAATCGGGCTGTTTACACGAGCGGCGCCGCGATCGGTTCTCCCGCACCCAACGGTTCCAGCTACTACGCGAATTTTATTGAACCGCCTCGGATGTTTGGTATTCGAGCCCGCGTGAAGTTCTGACTTAATCGAAGAGACCGGAACGTGGTTAAAGTGGTAGGTCTGCTGAAGCGAAAGCCGGGCATGTCGGCGCAGGCGTTCAAGGACTACTGGCTCAATGAACACAGCAAGCTTGAAAAGTCCTCGCTCAAAGTCAATCCAGTGCGCCGGATCGTGGCCAACTTTGTCGAGGAGAATCTGATCGAAGAGTCGCCCTTTGACGCCATGGTGGAGCTGTACTTCGACAACATGGAGCAGTTTCGCACGCAATGGTCCAGCGGCCACGATGAAAAAATGAAGGCGGATGAGGCTAATTTTTGCGATCCATCCTTCCGGATTTTTTTTATCGTCGATGAGGTAGAGATCGGTCAACGGAAGGAAACCTGACCCATGGCGCACCGAGAATCGCCGAGGCGCCTGTTGATCACCGGTGGCGATTTGCTCACGATGGATCCGTCGACGCGAACGCTGAATCGCGGTGATGTGTTGATCGAGGATGGACGCATCGCCGACGTGGCGGCGAGTATTGTCGCCGAGGACGCCGAGCGAATTGATGCCCGCGACTGCATCGTCATGCCTGGGTTCGTCGACACCCATCGGCACACTTGGCAGTCTGCGCTTCGACACCGCGCCTGTGAACTGGACTTTCACGGCTATGGCCAGGCGGTGCTGCGCACATTGGCGCCGCACTATACCCCCGACGACATTTACCTCGGCAACCTGGTCGGCGCCATTAGCGCATTGGAGGCGGGCACGACCACCCTGCTCGATTGGTCGCATGCGTTGAACACGCCCGCACACGCCGATGCGGCCATCGCGGGGCTGCGCGACGCGGGTATCAGGGCCCGTTTCGCCTATGGGTATCCCCGCAATCAGGGTGCTGTGTGGACGCAAGGAAGCACGCGCAGGCATCCCGAGGACATCATCCGGGTGCGGCGCGAGGTCCTGCAGTCCGACGATGCCTTGGTGACGCTGGCGATGGCAGGGCGCGGACCGGAAATGACCACCATGGCGGTGGTTGACGAAGATTTTGCACTGGCGCGCGAACTCGGCATTCGCATCAGCATGCACGTGGGCGCGGGCGAGTTTGGCAGAAAATTTCGCGCCATCGAGCAGATGGCGCAGGCACGGCTGCTGGGTCCTGATTTAACCCTGATTCACTTGTGCGATTCCAGTGATCACGAGTTGCAGTTGATGGCTGAGTTCGGCGTCAGCGCCTCGATTGGTGCGCAATGCGAAATGAGCACGCACGGGGTCGGCTTCCCGGTGATTGGCCGGCTAATGGCCGTCGGAATCCGGCCTAGCTTGAGCGGCGATACAGAAACCAGCGGAACGGGAGATATGTTTACGCAGATGCGTTTCGCGCTGGCTTCGCATCGCATGCTCGCGCAGATTCCGGGCATGGCACCGCCCAGCGCGACCCTGACACTGCGCGAAGTAGTCGAATTTGCCACGATCATTGGGGCCCAGACGAACGGACTTGAGCGGCGGGTTGGGAGTGTGAGTGTTGGCAAGGACGCCGACATCATTTTGGTGCGTCACGGCGATCTGAACTTGATGCCGCTCAACGATGTGTGTGGTGCATTGGTTGCGGCCGCTCACCCCGGAAACGTCGACACCGTGATGGTTCGCGGAAAAGTCGTGAAGCGCGCAGGAAAGATGGTGGACGTGGACGTGGGTCAGTTACACCGGCGTATCAGTGCGTCTCGCGACCGTTTGTTAGCGGCTGCGGCGATGGGTGCTACGTGACGCGAAATAGCGCGATGCAATCAGAGCATGTGCACCCGGACGCGCAGGCAATGATCGATCGGGCGCTCGCGTCCGACGAACCCCCTCTGGAAACACTGTTGCCGAGCGAAGCACGTCGCATTTCCGATGCCCGCGTCTCCAAATTGGCCATTCCCTCAGCTTCGATGCATGAGGTCATTGATCTATCGTTTGCTTACGTGCATGGCGAGATGAAGCTGCGGCTGTTCCGGCCATCCGCGCAATGGCCATTGCCGCTGACCCTGTTTTTCCACGGCGGCGGCTTCATGTTTGGCAATCTCGACACCCACGATGCGTTGTGCCGCGCGCTGGCGGGCGCCTCCGGCAGTGTCGTCGTCGCGGTGGATTTTCGGCGTAGCCCGGAGCATCGCTTTCCCGCCGCGCCCGATGACTGCATCGTAGCAACCCGATGGGTACTGCAGAATGCAGTGACGCTTGGCATTGATGCAACCCGTTTTGCAGTGGCCGGCGAAAGCTCCGGCGGCAACCTGGCCGCCGTGGTTGCCCAACAACTGACACTGACAAAGGGGCCGCGACCGCGGCTTCAGGTGCTGCTGTTGCCGGTGGTCGAGTTGTCGGTGCAGGGCGAG
>CAZZWE010000193.1:0-2176 GCA_964657675.1 uncultured Steroidobacteraceae bacterium | reverse complement strand
TCAGAAATTTTCTAACGGATTTTTACTGACCCGTGCCCGGTGCGAATTCTATTTCAATTCCTATCTGCAGCGCGCTGAAGATGTCTGCGACCCCCGTGCATCGCCACTACGGGCCAAGTCTCTAGCCGGGTTGCCACCCGCGTTCATCATCGCCGCAGGCTTGGATCCATCGCTCGGCGATACGGAAGCGTACGTGGCGCGTCTGCGTGAAGCCGGCGTCGTGACGCAGTTTCATCGGTTCGACGGTTGGACGCATGGATTTATATTTTGGGGTGCGACTGAGGGATCTAGGGCAGCCATCACACAGGCCGGTGATGCATTGCGCGCCGCGTTTCAGTCCACGGCTGGATGATTCGAGGCGATTTTGGCGCGGACGTGATCGTCGCAGGGCTAGCGCGTCAGCGCATGACGGTGTAGTTGCCTTCCAGCACGTAAACGGGAGCACGGTTTCCCACTTCGGCGCCCTTTAAACGCAGCGCGCACGCCTGGCGTCGCTGCTCCGGGGTCAGCCAAGAACGCTCGTGGCCCCAAAGGCTGGGACCGTAGGTGTACTCCAACGGCTGCCACGTCTGCAAATCAATATTTCTTCCGCCCCAGCCATATTCGACCATGAATGGTGAGGGCGATTTGGCGTAGAAAGACGTCATGAAATCATTGCTATGCCGGCCCAACGTCACGCCGATGCGGTCCTGCTCGGTGAGGGCAAGATCGTAGGCCTGTCCCACATCGTCCAACGAAGTCAGTTCCACCATCAGGTGATGCAGGCCATTGGTGCCCGTTTCGATCATTGCAAAGCTGTGGTGCCGAGGATTGGTGTGATAAAAAAATGCTTTGAAGGGCGCGAGCGTGTAGTCGCTCAAACGAAACCCAAGCAATTGCTGGTAGAAGGGCGCCACCGCATCGATATTTTCAACGGTGAGCACGACGTGGCCGAGACCAAGTGCACCGGTGCGGAATCCGGAGATGGCGCGGCTGGCTTTGAAGGGGTCGAGGACCAGTGCCGGGCTGTGGTAAACCTCCAGTCGGTTGCCAATCGGATCGTTGAAACTGATCAGCGATTGCACGCGGCGCCGAGCGGCGAGCTCGGGAGAACCGGGTGTCACGGCGATACCTGCTGCATCGAGCGTTGCAGCGAGGCGCTCCATTGCCGCGGCATCCGTCACTTCCCAGCCGAACGTGTATTGAGAATCGCTGCGTGCGGTTTCTAAGAACAGTCGTTGCGCATGGTCATCCATACGAAACGCCACACTGCTCGAAGTATGCTCAGCGACCTGCATGCCCAGCAGATGGGTGGCGAATTGCGACCAAGCAGCCGTATCGGCTTCTGATACACCTAGATAGCCCAAAGAATTAAGCATTGCGCGGCCTAATGTGACTACCTGGACTGGGCGGTAGATACTTTGTCACCCGCTGCTCAATTGCCCCAAATACCGTGCGGCCATTTTCGTCACTGACCTCTATCTTTACGGTGTCCCCAAACGTGAGGAAAGGAGTCTGAGGTTTACCGTGCGCAATGATCTCGAGCATGCGGCGTTCCTGCAGGCAGGACGATCCCGCTGCGGAATCTCGATTCGAAATGGTTCCCGATCCAATGATCGTGCCCGCACCGAGGGGACGTGACTTACTGGCGTGCGCAATGAGCACGCCGAAATCGAAATTAAGGTCGATGCCCGCATTGGGATGACCGAGCTCACGACCGTTGACATGGCTCATGACGGGAAGACTCAACTTACGCCCATCCCATGCCTCCCCGAGCTCATCGGGCGTGACTGCGACGGGTGCAAATGCGGTCGGTGGTTTTGATTGAAAGAAGCCGAACTGCTTCGCGAGTTCCGCCGGAATCAAATTGCGAAGGCTGACATCATTGATAAGCACCACTAAGCGGATGTACTGAGCCGCGTCGTGGGCGCTCGTGCCCATCGGTACATCATCGACAATCACCCCGATCTCGGCCTCTAGATCCAAACCCCAGGCATCATCGATCAAGGCGATGTCGTCGCGGGCGCGACCGGTGCGTCCAACGGATTTGTGTAGGGCTGCTGTACGGGTTGAGGTGCTGTCGCGGGGGTGGTTGGAACGTCCAGCGGACTCGTGGGGACCGGAGCCGGCGTCGTTTGCTGCACACTGGGATGCGGCGCGGGCGTGGGTTGCTCGCCGCGCGCGAGCGCAGCGACGA
>CAZZWE010000192.1:0-5802 GCA_964657675.1 uncultured Steroidobacteraceae bacterium | reverse complement strand
GGTATCGACCCGCCAGTCCGAGCTCTCGGGGACGTCGAGCATCGAGCCGACGCTGACCCCGCCCTCGCCGGCATCGATTGCCGCCTGGGCGCGCTGAGCGGTGGCGATCCCGGCCACGTGGCCGGCGCCGTGAATCGTCCGTTCTCCCAGAATCTAGGACCCGACGGTCATTTTCTACCGGCGCAGCAATTACGTCAGCAATGGCAATCCCAGCTGGGCGACCGCTCTGCGTCCGACGTGGTCGCCATGTGCGGCTCCGGCGTAACCGCCTGCCACAATTTACTGAGCCTGGAGATCGCAGGCTTGCGCGGCGCAAAACTCTACGCCGGCTCCTGGAGTGAGTGGATTCGCGATCCGAATCGGCCCATCGCGCGCGGGTCGGAGCCCGCTGCGTAGGTGGCGGCTGGCGCACATTTGGTCATCACCGTCATTTACATGCAGCGCCAATTTGCTATCGTGCGCGCCTCATGAATACGCCCGCGAAGGTTGTCCCGGTTAACCCAGGCTGGAAAGTCGCGGAATCCTTGGATCTGTACCAAGTCGAAGCGTGGGGCAAGGGCTACTTTTCCATCAATGCCGACGGCCATGTGGTCGTGCGCCCCAATCAAGACGCCGCCCGCGAAATCGATTTGTATGAAGTGGTACAAGGCTTGAAAGCCCGCGACCTGCACACGCCGGTGGTGATTCGCTTCTCGGACATCCTGGCGCATCGCCTGCGCCACCTCGCAGAAGCCTTTGGCAATGCGATAGCCGAAAATGATTACAAGAATCGCTACGCCGCCGTGTTTCCCATCAAGGTCAATCAACAGCGCCTGGTGGTCGAGGAAGTTTACCGCTACGGCAAGGAATTCGGTTTTGGCCTCGAAGTCGGCTCGAAACCAGAATTACTCGCGGTGTTGTCCATCACCGAGAACGCACCGGATCGCATCATCGTGTGCAATGGCTTCAAGGATGACAGCTACATCGAAGCGGTCATTATCGCCACCAAGCTTGGCCGCACCATCATTCCGGTGGTGGAAAATTACGAAGAAATCCACCTGATCTTGAAACACGCCGAGCGCTACGCCGTCCGCCCGAAGATCGGCGTGCGCGTGAAGCTTGCCAGCGAGGGCGCCGGGCGGTGGCGCGAGTCGGCCGGCGAGAAGTCCAAATTCGGCTTGTTTATCAGCGAAATTCTCGACCTGTATGCGTTGCTGAAAGAGCGCGACATGCTCGACTGCCTGCAGTTGGTGCATTGTCATCCAGGCAGTCAGTTGCAAGATATCCGCCGCGTCAAAGATGCCATCAATGAATTGGCGCATGTGTACGCCGAGCTCAAGATCATGGGCGCCGGCCTGAAGTACATCGACATCGGCGGCGGGCTTGGCGTCGACTATGACGGCAGCGGTACCAACTACGAATCCTCGATGAACTACACGTTGAACGAGTATGCCAGCGACGTCGTGTACCGCATCAAAAGCGTATGCGATGCGCGCGACGTACCGCACCCCATGATCGTGAGCGAATCAGGCCGCGCCATCGCCGCCCACCACAGCTTGCTGGTGTTCGACATCTTAGGCTCCTCCAAGCTCGACCAATTCAAAGTGACCGGACGTCCCGATGAGGACTACCCCGGCAAGGAAGAGGTGCCCCAGCCGGTACGCGATTTGTTCGATAGCTATCGATCGGTCAACGAACGCCGCCTGGTGGAGTGCTATCACGACGCCTTGCAGGCGCGCGAGCAGGCCCTGCAGATGTTCAACTTGGGCTACCTCAGCCTGGAATTTCGCGGGCTGGCCGAGAAACTGTACTGGGCCACCTGCACCAAGATCCGCGACTACTGCCGCAAGCTCGATCGGGTTCCCGAGGAGCTGGAAGGCCTCGAGGACATGCTGAGCGACATCTATTTTTGTAATTTCTCGGTATTTCAGTCCTTGCCCGACAGCTGGGCGATCGGGCAGGTGTTCCCTATCATGCCCATTCAGCGGCTGACCGAAAAGCCGACCCGCAGTGCCGTATTGGCCGACATCACCTGCGATTCGGACGGCAAGATTGACCGTTTCGTGCATCCTCGAAATACCAAGCGAACGCTCGAGGTGCATGAATTGGTGGCCGATCAACCCTACTTTCTGGCGGCCTTTCTGGTTGGTGCTTACCAGGAAACGCTGGGCGATCTGCATAACTTGTTCGGCGACACTCATGTGGTGCACATCAAATTGCAAGAAGGCGGCGGCTGGTGGATCGAGGAAATCGTCAAAGGCGACACCGCCAACAAGGTGCTCGAGTACATGGAGTACGACACCGATGAGCTGTATCCCGGCATCGCACGCGACTGCGAACGCGCCGTTCAGGAAGGCCGTATGACATTGACCGAAGCCCAAGGGGTCAAGCGTTTCTACGAAAACGAACTCAACGGCTACGCTTACTTAGAAGTCGAATAATCAGCCCAAAGTTCGGCCGAAATAGGGTCCAAAGCCCTTAAAAAACCTCGCTTACTGCGTTTGCCAACAATATTCCCGAGGCGTAGAGTCGGCCCGTAGGTTGGTTGCCTAGCTGATTTGGCGGGTTTTCATTACCGACCTTAGGGTACGGGCATTGGATGCCAAGGCATTGATGCCTGCGTGTTGGAAACTGTAAGTGAGATTAGTTGAATGACGACGATCTACGTTGGCAACCTGCCTTTCACTGCGACAGAAGATGAAGTCCGCGCGCTGTTCGAGCGTCACGGCAAAGTCGAATCCGTCAAGCTCATCAATGACCGAGAGACCGGACGGCCTCGAGGATTTGCATTCGTCGACATGGGAGCCGGTGAAGCGCAAAACGCCATCCAGCAAACCAATGGCTTTCAGATGGGCGGTCGCCCGCTGCGAGTCAACGAAGCCCAGGAGCGCGCTCCGCGTCGCCCCGGTGGCGGTGGCGGTGGCGGCGGTGGTGGGGGCGGATATGGCGGTGGGGGTGGTGGTGGAGACCGCGGCGGCGGTGGCGGCGGCTCGCGCCGCTGGTAACTACAAAGAAGCGCTGGAAAACTAGCGGATAACGTCGGGGAGACGGCGTCCGCTTTGCTGCAGTTGGCTTACCACATCTCTTTCAGCTGAGCGACAACGTCAACCGTTGCCGCTTCGCCGGCTTTCAAGTTTTCCACGCCGCCTGAGGTGCGGATGGAAATCTTTTCGCAAGTGTCCATCACCTTATCCGTCATGAATCGGCTCTTGGCGCCGTACACGTGCGTGTCGCCGTTTTTAGGCTGCTGAGTCACCTGGTATTTCAGCGGCGCGCATAGATGCAACTCATTGCGAGCGCGGGTCATCGCCACATACAGCAGACGCCGCTCCTCTTCGATCATCTCCGGGTTGCCGGTCGAAAATTCGGACGGGAAATTGCCGTCGGAGACATTCAGCACATAGACGATGTCCCACTCCTGGCCTTTCGCGGAGTGAATGGTCGAGAGCACCACGTAATCCTCATCCTTGGATGAGGCACTGGATTGATCGCTGGTGGCGACCGGCGGATCCAACGTAAGCTCGGTCAAGAAACGTTCCCGGGTCGGTGACTGGACGGACAACTGCTCGAGTTGCTCCAAGTCGCCCATGCGAGTCCAGGCCGCATCGTAGATGCGTTCAAGTTGCGGCTTGTACCATTCGCGCACCATGCCGACTTGGCCGGCCCAGGGCGTGGACGGATCGCTGAGTTTTTCCAACATGGCGCAAAAGCGCTTCCAATCCATTCTCACCGGCTGCGGCGCTTCATAGGTCGCAAGCCCCGCCACCGAGTAACCTTTCGCTTCATAGTGGTCGAGAGCTTCTTTCGCCGACGCAGGACCAATGCCCGGCAACAGCTTCAATACCCGAAAACCGGCCACGGAATTACGCGGGTTGTCCGCCCAACGCAGCACCGACATGATGTCCTTGACGTGCGCTGCCTCCAGAAACTTCAACCCGCCGTATTTGACGAACGGAATGTTGCGCTTGCCCAGCTCCACTTCCAGCACATCGCTGTGGTGGGAGCTGCGGAACAAGATCGCATGACGCTTCAGCGACCCGCCGATTTCGCGCGTCTGCAGGATCTTGCCGGTGATGTAGTCGGCCTGCGCCTGCGCATCATCCAAGGCCACGTAAAACGGTTTGGTGTGTGACTGGCGCGTACCCATCAGGGTCTTGCGATGCTGACGCGAACCATCCGACATCAGCGCATTGGCGGAATCCAAAATCTGCTGCGTCGAACGGTAGTTCTGCGACAACACGATCATGTCCGCCTTGGGCTTATAGCGATCGGCGAACCCCAAAATGTTCTCAACCGCGGCCGCGCGGAATGAATAGATCGCCTGCGCGTCGTCGCCCACCACCGTCACTCCCTTGCCGTCGGGTTTGAGCGCGCTGACGATTTCACCCTGCAAGGTGCTGGTGTCCTGATATTCATCCACCAGGATGTGATCGAAGTTCTTCGAAAGACTTTGCGCGAGTGCCGGCGTTTGCATCATCACGTGCCAGTACAGCAGTAAATCGTCGAAATCCAATACGCGATTTTTTTGCTTGCGCGCCACGTACTCACGATACAGACGGGTCAGGTCCGCTTCCCATTCGCGGCACCAGGGAAACTGCTCCTCCAGCGTCTGCTTCAGCGACAGCCGCGTGTTGACGCGGTAGGAGTAGATGCCGAGGCAGGCATCCTTGCGTGGAAAGCGCTTCTCTTTGCCGGAGAATCCGAATTCATGCCGGATCACATCCATGAGATCCGCGGCGTCGGCGCGATCCAATACGGTGAAGCTTGGATCCAAACCCAGGTGCTTGGCGTATAAACGCAGAATGCGGCTGCCCACCGAATGAAAGGTGCCGGACCAGATGAGGCGCGAGATGACGCTGCGATCGCCCGCCTTGCCCTTGTCCGCCATCACTTCGGCGACGATGGTCTGTGTGCGCCGGATCATCTCCTGCGCCGCACGGCGCGTGAATGTCAGCATCATGATGCGCGCCGGATCGGTACCGTTCAGCACCAGGTGCGCGGTTCGGTGCGCCAAGGTATTGGTCTTGCCCGTGCCGGCGCCGGCGAGAATCAACAGCGGACCGGCGGACACACCTTTCTCGGGGACGGGCGTGCCAAATGTGGCGGCGCGCCGTTGCGAGGGGTTCAGCGAATCAAACGCGCTGGTTTTTGTTTTCATCATGGGCAGGTGCCAGTACTGTACGTATATCCAGATTTAGACGCAATATGCCGAAGCTACGGCCAATATCACCCAAGCCGACGGACCTGCGCGTGGAGCCAGATCACACAAAGTTAAATTTGGCCGGTATCGTAGCGGGATGCAAAAACCCATTGTCGTTGCCAGCAAGCCCGTCCACGACGGCAAAGTCATCAAGGTATCGGTGGAGCGGCTGCGCTATTCGAACGGGCGCGAATATGACATCGATTTCGTGCGGCACCCCGGCGCGGCCGCGGTGGTCGCGGTCGATGCGCAGCAGCGGGTGTGCGTCGTGCGCCAATACCGCCACGGCATTGAAGATTTCTTGTGGGAGATTCCGGCCGGCAAGCTGGATCCGGGGGAGGCCCCGGCGGCCTGCGCCCACCGGGAATTGGCCGAGGAAACCGGCGTGACGGCGAAGCGCTGGACCGAATTGGGCCTGTACATCCCGGCACCGGGCTTGTTCACCGAGGTCATTCACCTCTATTTGGCGCGCGACCTACAGGTCGGCGCTTCCCAGCCCGACGCGGATGAGGAATTGGAGCTGCAATGGCTGCCGTTTGAGGAGGCGCTGGCCAAGGTGCAACGCGGCGAATGGAACGATGGGAAAACCGCGCATGCTCTGTTACGAGCCCAATACCAAATGC
>CAZZWE010000191.1:0-6101 GCA_964657675.1 uncultured Steroidobacteraceae bacterium | reverse complement strand
TGTCGTTTCTTAAACACTCTCGCGAATTTGTTTGGGCCCCGAGCCGAGATGGCTATCAGCACCTCTATTTGTATGATTACCAGGGTCATTTGATTCGGCAGTTAACTGCCGGCGAATGGATGGTCGATAATTTCCGTGCCCGGGCGACCATGGGAATCGACGAAAAAAAGCGGCTTATTTATTTCACGGCCACCGAGCACACGCCCATTGAACGTCATCTGTATCGCACCTCGCTCGACACTTTGAACCCGCACGAGGTACATCGGATCACCCAAGAGTCTGGCGTTCACGGCATCACCATGTCACCAGATGCGCACTTTTACATCGATAACGTTTCCAGTGTCGAGCACCCCGCCCAGGTTGCGCTGCATGCGGTCGATGGAAGCTTGATAGCCACCCTGCTTGCGAATCGATTGGATGCCGATCATCCCGACAGCCCATTTCTGGCGGACAACTCGGTGCCCGAATTCGGCACCCTGGAATCCGCCGACCATCAGACGCTTCACTACCGTTTGTATAAACCGCTGCACTTCGATCCCACCAGGCACTACCCCGCCATCGTCGATGTGTATGGCGGCCCTGGGGCGCAACGCGTGTTGAACAATTGGAGTGGCGCCTCATTCATTCAAATTTTGACGCGTGCGGGCTACGTGGTGTTCCAACTCGACAATCGTGGCAGCGCCTTTCGGGGAACCGCCTTTCAAGCACCGATCCACGATCGCTTGAGCGACGCCGAAGTGGCTGACCAGGTGCTCGGCGCCCGGTGGCTAGGGTCTCAGCCCTATGTCGATCCGCAGCGGATGGGTGTCTGGGGTTGGAGCTATGGCGGCTACATGACGTTGATGCTGATGTTCAAGGCGCCGGATGTCTTTCGCGCAGGCATGGCCGGCGCGCCCGTGACCGATTGGAGCCTCTACGACACGCATTACACGGAACGGTATCTCGATCGCCCCGACGACAATCCGGACGGGTACGCCAGCAGCAGCGTCCTGCCGTTTGCCAAGGATCTGAAAGGCAAACTTTTGGTCATGCACGGCATGGCCGACGACAATGTTTTATTTTTGAACAGCACCAAGCTGTTCCGCAAGCTGCAAGACCTCGGTAAGCCCTTCGACGTCATGGTGTATCCCGGCGCCAAGCACGGGCTGCTGCGTCAGCACGATGGTCGCCATGCCTATGCGACCATCAAGCGTTTTTTCGACGATGCCTTAAGTCCCTAACTGATTGAGCCCGGTGGCGCCCAACCGCCAGGCGTCCGCAAGTTCAACACCGGCGGCATAGACCGGCGAGGCAAGGTCCGCGCAGAGCTCAGCCAACTGAGATTCACCTAGCGGATCGGACAACACAATGAATCCGGCGCGTTGGCGTGCGGCCTTTTGGGCTTCAGCAACCCCCCGGCACAACACCCCTCGCAATTTACTCGTGCCGGCGTGCAGTGGAGCCTCGAACGCTTCCACCACATATTCGTCGGTAACCGCCTCGGTCAGGCGCTCTGGCAGCCCCAGCGCCGCCACAATCGGTCGATCCGCGGGGAGCAGGCCAAATTCCATTAAGTCCTGCCGGAGGCACCAGTGGAGCACCTGGCCATCTAAGCCAACCGGGGTACCCGCGAAACGCCGAATGACCCACACGTCGAGCAAGACATCCCCGTAGGGATAGGAATGGTTGACCCTGACCAGGGGTCGCGGTGATTCGATCTCTATTCCCAATTCTTCGCGCAACTCGCGGGCGAGACCGGCCAAACGGTCTTCCCCTGCCTCGAGTTTGCCGCCTGGAAACTCCCAAGCGCCGGCATGCGGCTTGCCGGCCATGCGCTGGGCGATCAATGCACGGCCGGCATCATCCATGAGGACGCCGACCATGACATGGAGCCGCAGCGAATCTACAGGGCTCAACCGCTCGCTTGCTGGAGGGCGCCGTGACAGTGTTTGTACTTGCGGCCGGAGCCGCAGGGACAGGGCTCATTGCGACCCACCTTCGGAACAGCCCGCACGAACGGAGGTTCTGCTGAGCGCGCCGGATCCATTTCCATCACATTGCTGGAAAGTGAGGCGGGCTGCGGTGCCAGAACGCCCGGACCCTCTTCGATCAGGCCGGAAGCCTGTATTGGCGAAACGGCTTCGGCGTGTTGTGCCTGCAAGGCATGGGCCAGACGCTGCTGACGCTCGAGCTCTTCGCGCTCGATCTCCTCCTGGCTGCGCACTTGGATTTTCGAGACCGTGGTCAAGGTGTCGAATTTGATGCGATCGAGCATTGCGGAAAATAGCTCAAAGGCTTCGCGCTTGTATTCCTGCTTGGGATTCTTCTGCGCATAACTGCGCAGATAAATACCTTGCCGCATATAGTCCATCGCCGCCAGATGCTCGCGCCAGTGCTGATCCAAGGTACGCAGCATCACTTCTTTTTCGATGTAGCGCATCACCTGCGGACCGATGTTCAATTCCTTCTGCGCGTACGCGGCCTCCAGGCCGGCAATGATCTTGCCCGGCAGGCTCTTACCGTCGCCGCCTTGCTCAGACTTCAGCCATTCCGCGATGGGCAACGAGACTGCGAAGTCTCGTTCCAACGACTCCGCCAGGCCGGGCGCATCCCACTGCTCCTCAGGCGCACCGCTCGGCACATACTGATCCACCAGTTGCGCAACGACGTCCTCACGAATGCCTTTGATCGCTTCCGCGACATCTTCAGCACCCATCAAATCGGTGCGCTGCTGATAAATAACGCGCCGCTGATCATTAGCCACGTCATCGTATTCCAGCAACTGTTTGCGGGCATCGAAGTTGTGCTGCTCGACGCGCCGCTGCGCCCGCTCGATTTGCCGGGTCAGCATGCCGCTTTCGATGGCCTCCCCAGCTTTCATTCCCACGCGGGTCATCAGCGCCTTCATGCGAGTCGGATCGCCGAATATTCGCATCAGATTATCTTCGAGCGACAAATAGAACCGGCTCGACCCAGGATCGCCTTGCCGACCCGACCGGCCGCGCAATTGGTTATCGATGCGCCGCGATTCATGGCGCTCAGTACCAATGATATGCAGGCCGCCTGCCGCTAGGACTTCCTCGTGACGCTTGACCCAGGCTTCGCGGATGTTCTGTAAATCGGCTTCATTCGGATTCTCGATGGCATCGATCTGGGTCTGCTGACTGCCGCCCAGAACGATGTCAGTACCACGGCCGGCCATATTGGTCGCGATCGTGATGGCCCCCGGCCGTCCCGCTTCGGCCACGATGTGCGCTTCGCGCTCGTGCTGCTTGGCGTTTAGCACCTCGTGCGGGATCTTCTGGTCCTGCAACAGCTTCGCGATGCGTTCGGAGGCCTCGATCGAGGTCGTTCCGACCAACACCGGCTGGCCACGCTTCACACAATCTTGGATGTCTTCCAGAATTGCTTGAAATTTGTCCGGCTCAGACAAGAACACCAAATCGGATCGATCCTTGCGAATCATCGGCTTGTGAGTCGGGATCACCACGACTTCCAGGCCATAGATCTGTTGAAACTCGAACGCTTCCGTGTCCGCGGTGCCCGTCATGCCCGACAACTTGGAATACAGGCGGAAATAATTCTGGAAGGTGATGGAAGCCACGGTTTGGTTTTCTTCGCGGACCTTCACGCCTTCTTTGGCTTCGACCGCCTGGTGCAAGCCATCGGACCAGCGCCGGCCCTGCATGGTGCGGCCGGTGAACTCATCAACGATGATGACCTCACCCTGCCGAACGATGTATTCGACATCGCGCTTGTACAAGGCATGCGCGCGTAAGGCGGCATTCAAGTGATGCATCAGGCGGATGTTGGTGGCGTCGTACAGACTCTCGCCTTCACGCAGCAGCCCGAGTTCCGCCATCAGCGCCTCGACCTTCTCGTGGCCTTCTTCGGTCAACGTGGTCTGCTTCGTTTTCTCATCGACCGCATAGTCGCCAGGACCTTTCTCGTCCTTTTGAATGGTCAGCCGCGGGATCAAGGTATTGATCTTCAGATACAGCTCGGTGCTCTCCTCCGCCGGCCCTGAGATGATCAGCGGCGTGCGCGCCTCATCGATCAGGATCGAGTCCACTTCGTCGATGACGGCGAAGGACAGTTTGCGCTGCACCCGGTCCTCAAGACGAAACGCTAGATTGTCGCGCAGGTAATCGAAGCCGAATTCGTTGTTGGTGCCGTAGGTGATGTCGCAGGCATAGGCCGCGCGCTTCTCATCGGGCGACTGGGAGTTTTTGATGACGCCCACGGTGAGTCCCAAAAACTGGAACAACGGGCTGTTCCAATCGGAATCGCGCTGCGCCAGGTATTCGTTGACGGTCACGACATGCACGCCATCGCCAGTAAGCGCATTCAGATAGGACGGCAGGGTCGCCATCAGCGTCTTGCCTTCGCCGGTGCGCATTTCGGCAATCTTGCCCGCGTTCAGCGCCAAGCCGCCGATCAGCTGAACATCAAAGGGCCGCATGCCGAGCTTGCGCAATGAGGCTTCCCGAACCAGCGCGAAGGCTTCTGGCACCAAATCATCCAGCTTGGCGCCGGCCGTGAAGCGCGCCTTCAACTCTTGCGTCTTTTGAGCGAACTGCTCATCGGCGAGGCCCTTCATTTCGGGCTCGAGCGCGTTGATCGACGCGACAACGCGGCTCATCTCTTTTACAAGACGCTGATTACGACTGCCAAACACTTGCCTCAGAAGCTGCCACACGCGGGAGGATCCTTAAGAAAACTGGGTATTGTACGGATAGACCAGAACGGCGGGAAATCGTTTCTAAAACAGCGCCCTAGCGTTCCTCACCAATGAACCGCAGCGGATCGACCTGGGTGCCGTTTTTGAGCACCTCGAAGTGCAAATGGGGTCCGGTCGAATGCCCGGTGGAACCCAATAACGCCAAGTCTTGGCCCTTGCGGACCATATCGCCCTGCTTCACCAGCAGTTTTTCATTGTGGCAGTAACGCGTCGCCAATCCGTTGCCGTGATTGATCTCCACCATTTCACCAAAGCCTGCGCGATCTCCCGCATAGGTCACCAGACCTGCGGCCACCGCAGTTACCTTACTGCCCTCGGGACCGGCAAAATCAAGCCCCTTGTGCACCGCCGAATATCCAGTGAACGGGTCGGCTCGGCGGCCGAAATAGGACGAAATCCAACCTTCCTGGACTGGCCTTCCTTCTGGAACCACCTGCTTGTTGAGCTCGCGCGTCAAGATCATGGTCTCAAGCACGCTCAATTGCTGCTCGCGGCTGGCCAATTGACCCTGTAAATCGTCCACCATCGCAGTCAAATTGGGGATCTGGGCGGGTTGCCCGTCAGCACCGCTCTCGGCGCCCCCTAAGGCGGGAGGATGGCCGAAGTCGAACTCCCCATCGTCAAGGTTAGCCATCCGGGTCAGGCGCTTACCGAGGGCATCCAGGCGAATCACGTTGGCGTTCATCTGCCCCACGCGCATGGCCAAGGCGTTGACCTTTTCCTGCAATACCCGCTTGGTATCCTCGATCTGCGCTTTTTGATGCAGCAGCTCTGCGGACCAATTGCCCAATTGGTCGATGGGATTGCCGCTACCATGGCGGGCACCCAAGCCCATGCCTACGGAAAACGCTGTGCCGATGATTCCCACGACGAAAAGCACCGCCGCCGCGATGATCACGGGATGTCGGAGGTCAAACTGTTTCACTCGGCCTGATTTACGGCCGACGAAAATGACATTCATACGGATTGTTCCAACGCCGATGTCATGCAAGGTACCGGGGGCTTATGTCTACCGTGACGGCGATTATGCCCCCGCGTGGTGCAAGTAGACTATGCAGAAAATTGACTTAAAACAAGGATTTCCGCACAGTTTTCCCATATTGATCCGAGGGTTGGAATCTTGCTGCAATGCAAAATACTAAGCGTCTCAGCGAGTTACTGACCGTACCTGGAAAAAGGCTTGGCTCACTGCGCAAGCGGGCGGCAGAGCGCGCCTCCGTATTGACCCAGGTTCAAGCGGCCGTAACCCCCAAACTGGCCGAGTTTGTCGTTACCGCGGGTATTGAGGATGGGCTGTTGACCATTGGAGTCGGCAGCGCGGCCTGGGCTTCGCGGCTGCGCTACTGCGCCGACGTGCTGCGCGAGAAGGTCGCACAATCCT
>CAZZWE010000190.1:0-6217 GCA_964657675.1 uncultured Steroidobacteraceae bacterium | reverse complement strand
CAACGGGATGGGCCACGCTGGTCCAGTAGTTGTCTTCGAACCGGTTGTGCCAGGTGTCGGCCCATCCGGCGACGAAGCCGCGGGTCAAGCCGAAGCCACCGGCGACAAAGTAGAATGTGAAGGTGCGGTTCGGGATCACGTTAGCCCCCGCTCATCATGTAGCCACCACAGGCGGCCGGCTGCCCCCGGCATCCCTACCGTCGCTCCTTCCGTTGGCGGAAAACGATTCACACGCGGTTCCGACCAGTCGGCTAACGCCTGCGCCCCTCGCCGGCGCGGCCGCCGGGATGATTCTCCAAGCCGACATGAATCCGGCCGCCGAGGAAAGTACCCACCGTGAGCACGATGGCGCGAGCCCGAAACTCAATGCCGCTCTGCGTGATGACGCCCACGGCCTGATCGCCTTGCATGACCAGGTCGGCCGCTTCTTGCTGGAACAGATCCAGATTCGGCTGACGCTCGAGCACGCCACGAATGGCGCGCTTGTACAATTGACGATCGGCCTGGGCCCGGGTGGCGCGCACCGCGGGTCCCTTGCTGCCATTCAAGGTTCGAAACTGGATGCCGGCCTGGTCGGTGGCCAACGCCATCGCGCCGCCCAGCGCGTCGATTTCCTTGACCAGATGACCCTTGCCGATGCCCCCGATGGCGGGATTGCAGCTCATCTGCCCCAGCGTTTCGATATTGTGGGTCAGCAGCAAGGTGCGCTGTCCCATCCGGGCAGCTGCAAGGGCCGCTTCGGTGCCGGCGTGGCCGCCGCCGATGACGATGACTGCATATTCCTGGGTAAAGCGCATGAGCCTGAATCTACTCGCTTTTTAAGCCGGCGCGTACTCTAAACCCTGAAGTCGTAAAGAGCCAGGGAACCAACGCTGCGTGGCGTAAACTAACCCATCATGAAGAAAGATTTAGAGGATCGAGGCGGGCATGGAATGGCGGCGGCTGCGGCCATCGTCGTCGCCCTGATCGGCATGGTCGGCATTCTCGACACGGCGGCCAGTCCCGCCCTGCAAATCGGCCAACCGGCCCCCGAATTCGCGGCGGAGGACAGCCAGGGCACGACGGTCCATCTCAGCCAATATCACGGTAAGACGGTGGTGCTGGAATGGACCAACGCCGACTGCCCCTTCACACGTAAACACTATGACAGCGGCAATATGCAAAGCGTGCAAGCCTTGGCACAGCATGACGGCGTGGTGTGGCTCAGCATCATTTCATCCGCGCCCGGCAAGCAAGGCTATGTGAATGGCGCCGCGGCGGATTTGCTGACGCAATCGCGCAAGGCCGCGCCCACCGCCGTATTGCTCGATCCCAGCGGCACGTTGGGCCGGATGTACGGCGCCAAGACCACGCCGCACATGTACGTCATCGATAAGAACGGCCTGCTGCGATACATGGGCGGCATGGACAGCATTGCCACCACCGATGCCAGCGACATCGCCAAAGCCGAGCCGTATTTGAAAGAGGCGATGGTGGCGGTGGAGCAGGGCAACGCCCCGCCCCACGCACTCACCAAGCCTTACGGCTGTTCGATCAAATACTGATTACTCGTGGAATACCGCGCGGGCGTTGGCGATGGCGCCATCGATGTGACCGACCGCTCGATCACGAAGCCCGTGCGCATAACCGTTGTCTTCTTCGCGCGCGACATCCGAGCGAGCCTGCCGCAGTAAGCGCAGTGCTTCGTGGATGCGGCCGCGATTGTCGAAGTGCGCATCCGTAGGCGGTTTGTCGTTCAGGTTCTTGCCGTCATCGATCGCAGCCTGTTTGATGTCATTGATGGCTGCATCGATTTGATGCACCGCCTCGACTTCACTGTTGGTCTGCGCCCAATCACTCGGGCGATGTTCGATCAGCCAACGTGCCGAACGAAGATCCGACAACGCATGCAAATACGCCGGATGCGCGGGACCCTGCGCCACCACCACGGTGCGCGGCGGCGGGGCCGCAACGCAAGCCGTCATCAACGCCGAACTCAATAAAAATGTAGAAGCGAAAGCAAACTTAAGTGTGTGATTCATAATTATCCTCCTGTGCTTCAAAGAACTGGTTGAGCGGGATTTCGTTGACAACCCCTTTGAAAAAGTTACTCAACCGTCACGGGAATCCCAGCAAACTTTCCCGCCCACTTCTTGGGCCCGCTCTCGTGTACTGAATCTCCGTCAGAGCTTACGGCCACAGTAACAGGCATATCCTTTACATCGAATTCATAAACCGCTTCCATTCCCAATTCTGGGAACGCGATCACACGACTGCCACGTATTGCATTTGAAACTAGGAAGGCGGCACCGCCGACGGCAATCAAATACGCCGACCGATGTTTCGCGATCGATGCCACGGTCTCCGGCCCGCGCTCTGCCTTGCCGACCATCGCCAGCAAGCCCGATTTTCCCAGCATGGTGTCGGTGAAGCGATCCATGCGGTTCGCGGTCGTCGGTCCCGCAGGACCCACCACTTCAGTGCCGACGGGATCCACAGGACCCACGTAATAAATCACACGGCCGGTGAAATCCAAGCCGTCCGGCAGCGGCTTGCCTGCATCGAGCAACGCGCAAATTTTCTTGTGAGCCGCATCCCGGCCGGTGAGCATTTTCCCCGACAGCAACAAACGCTCGCCCGGCTTCCACGTTTCTATCTCCGCCCGGGTCAGCCCGTTCAAGTTGACGCGGCGCGCAGACGCGTCGGCCTCCCATTGCACCTTGGGCCACTGATCCAAATTCGGCGGCTCGAGCACGGCGCGGCCCGACCCGTTCAAGGTGAAATGAATGTGGCGTGTGGCGGCACAATTGGGAATCACCGCCACCGGCAGCGACGCCGCGTGCGTCGGATAATCCATCACTTTGACATCGAGCACCGTGGTCAATCCGCCCAAGCCCTGGGCGCCGATGCCGAGCGCGTTGACGCGCTGATAGATCTCGACGCGCAACTCTTCGAGCGGATTCTTCGGACCACGTTTCAACAACTCGTGCATGTCGATCGGATCCATCAAGGATTCCTTGGCAAGCAGCATGGCCTTCTCCGCACTGCCGCCGATGCCGACGCCGAGCATGCCGGGAGGACACCAACCTGCGCCCATTTCAGGCACCATCTCCAACACCCAATCCGCGACCGAGTCGGACGGATTCAACATGGCGAACATCGATTTGTTTTCCGACCCGCCGCCTTTCGCGGCCACGGTGATGTCGACTTGCTCGCCGGGCACCAACTCGGTGTGAATCACCGCCGGCGTGTTGTCGCGCGTATTGCTGCGCTTGAAGGCCGGATCCGCCACGATAGAGGCACGCAATTTGTTGTCGGGATTCAAATACGCTCGGCGCACGCCCTCGTTGATCATCGACACAAGATCGCGCTTGGCATCCCAGGTCACGCCCATGCCCACCTTGACGAACACCACCACGATGCCGGTGTCCTGACAGATGGGGCGGTGACCTTCCGCGCACATGCGCGAGTTGGTGAGAATTTGTGCAATCGCGTCGCGCGCCGAGGGACTTTGTTCCACCTCGTAGGCGCGCCCCATCGCGCGGATGAAATCCGGCGTGTGGTAGTAGGAAATGTATTGCAAGGCATCAGCAACGCTGTCAATCACATCGGCTTCGCGGATGACGGTCATATGAATCTCTTGTTTCGAAACTCGAACTGGGCCGCAAATCTACCAAGATGAGAGCGGCAGTGGGTGGTGAATCACCTACAATTGCCAAATGGGAGGAGGCGTGTACAAGGTCGGGGGCTCGCTGGCTTTAAGCCTCGTGGCTCTGTGTGCAATCAAGGCCCTTCCGGCGAGCGCCGCGGAAACCGCCCCCTTGGCAACAACCACCGCGACGGCGACGTTGCCGCTACATGAATGCCGCATCGAGCATCCGCTGCATCTGACGTCCCTCGCAGCCCGCTGCGGCACACTCAGCGTGCCCTTGGACCGCGAGCATCCCGATGCCGGCAGCATCGATTTGAACATCGCCGTGGTACCCGCCCTGAATCGCCGCAGCGAGGCCGCGCCATTATTCCTGCTGGCCGGCGGTCCCGGACAAGGTGCGGTGCAAACCTACGTGGCAGTGGCCGGCGCCTTTGCACGCATCAACCGCACGCATCCCATTGTGTTGCTGGATCAACGCGGCACGGGCAAATCCAGTCCGCAGACCTGCGACTATCCGGAATCCTGGGAGCAGCCCGCCGATCCCATGCCCATGGTGCGCAAGGCCACGGCGGAATGTCTCGCCAAGCTCGGGCAAGCCGCGCGCTTTTACACCACCAGCCTGGCGGTGCGCGATCTGGATGAGGTGCGTGCCGCCTTGGGCTACGCGCAAATCGATTTATACGGCGGCTCCTACGGCACGCGCGTCGCGGAGCAATACATGCGACGCTATCCCGATCACACCCATGCCGCGATTTTGGATGGCGTGGTGTATCCGGAAGAAGTGCTCGGCCCCGACATGGCGCGCGATGCCGATCATGCGCTCGGACTCATCGTCGCCCGTTGCCAGCACTCGGCGGAGTGCAACACCGCTTACCCCACCATGGCCCAGGACCTGGGCGTCTTGCTGCGACAGTTCGGCACGCACCAGACCTCGATCACCGTCAACGACCCCAACAGCGGACTGCCGCAGCAGATCCAGTTCAACCATAATGTCTTGGCAGGCGCCTTGCGCTTGCTATCGTACAGTTCTGCAAGCGCTTCGCTGCTGCCCACGTTGATTCATGAAGGCGCACGCAGCTTGGCCGACGATCCTCAAGGCAGCTTGGCGCTGCTCGCGACGCAAACCATCATGACCAGCCGCCAGCTCCGCGACATGCTCGCCAGCGGCATGCAATACAGCGTGATCTGCAGTGAGGATGTGCCGTACTACAACACCGACGGCATCGATCGCGACGCGTTGGAGCGCACCTACCTGGGCACGCAGTTGGTGGACACCTTCGAAGAAGTTTGCAAGCTCTGGCCGAAGGGTCCGGTGGATGCGGATTTGCACGCGACCTTGCACAGCGATGTACCGACCTTGCTGTTGTCGGGCGAAGCCGACCCGGTGACGCCGCCGTCGGCTGCCGAGCGCCTGGCGCGCGGACTCACTCGCCGCCGTCATTTGGTGCTGGCCGGCGAAGGGCACGGGCAGCTGGGCACCTCCTGCGTGCCACGGCTCATGGCCGCATTTCTCGACAGCGCCGATCCCGACAAGCTCGACTCCAGCTGCCTGGAGAAACACAGTCCCGAGGCCTTTTTCGTGAGCACCGCAGGTCCCACGCCGTGATCGAAGCCTTCGCATTGAGCAAGCGCTTCGGAAAAATCGAAGCCGCGCGCGAAGTGTCCTTCGCGGCCCGCGATGGGGAGATCACCGGACTGCTCGGCGCCAATGGCGCCGGCAAGTCGACCTGTCTGCGCATGCTGTATGGCGTGCTGACGCCGGACAGCGGCAAGGCCTCCGTGAACGGCATCGACATGCGCGGCGAGACCTCGCGGGCGCGCGCGCACCTGGGCGTGCTGCCGCACGCCGCGGGGCTGTACAACAATTTGAGCGCGCGGGAGAACATCGAATACTTCGGCACCCTGCATGGCATGCGTAAGAAGGACCTGCGTCCACGCATCGCTGAACTCACGCGTTCGCTCGGCATGGAGGAATTCATCGAACGGCGCGCCAAGGGCTTCTCGCAAGGCCAGCGCGTCAAAGTCGCGCTGGCGCGCGCCCTGGTGCACGACCCGGGCAATGTGGTGCTCGACGAACCCACCAACGGGCTGGATGTGATGGCGATCCGCAATTTGCGCGAGATGATGCTGACGTTGAAATCTCAAGGGCGCTGCGTTTTGTTTTCCTCGCATGTGATGCAGGAGGTTGCGGCGCTGTGCGATCGCGTGGTGATCATCGGCGGCGGGCGCGTGTTGGCCGATGCCACGGTGACCGAAATCCGCGAACGCAGCGGCGCGAGTTCCTTGGAAGAGGCATTCCTGCAGGTGCTGGGCAATACGGAAGGCGTGAGTTGAAAACACTGTTCACGGTATTCCGCAAAGAGTTCCTCGAGAACCTGCGCGACCGGCGCACGTTGTTGTCGGCGATTGTATTTGGGCCCCTGTTCGGACCCCTGCTGTTCGGCTTGATGATTTCGCGCATGTTGAACCAGAGCGTGGTCGAAGCGGATGAACCGCTCAAGATCACCATTTCCGGCAGCAGCTACGCACCGGGGCTCACGCGTTTTCTGGAAACCCAGGGCGCGCAGCTCACCAAGAAAGAGTTCA